>DXFQ01000039.1 GCA_019114365.1 Candidatus Parakkermansia intestinigallinarum
GGCGGGGACAAATCCCTGAAGATTTTCCCGCCTGTGGAGCTGTACTCCCAGGTCAAAAAGCCCGTCGAGGCCGTGCCCGGCATGGTGCTCGAGGCGGGGCCGGACGGCATGCTTGTGTCCTGCGGCGGGCCGCGAGGCGGAGCACTGCGCATCAAGACGCTTCAACCGCCCGGAGCGCGCAAGATGAATGCCGAGAGTTTCTTCGCCGGGCACCGCATCATGCCCGGCACGATTCTCGGCCTGCCGACGCCCGAGTGAGAGCCGTGAGAGGGCAGCGAGAGGGTCGCGCGAAAGGGCTGTGAGGGGCGCCGCCGCTTGCCGGCGCGGGGCGCCTTCATCCGCCTGCTGAGTAGCTGCGGGCCGCATGCTCCCGCCGCGTGTTTGTCGCCTCGTCTCCTCTGAGGCAGTGGCCTGCGTTCGGCGGGAGGGCGTGAGGGAGCTTGTGCGCCTGCCTGCTTCCCGGCGTCGCCTTCTCGGAGCCTCCAAAAGTGATTCAGGGCTGCCGAGTTGCTCGGCAGCCCTGAGGTTGAATGTTTTGCTGAGTCGGGCGGCGATCAGGCCTTGAGCGCAGCACCCTCCTTGGCGTCGATAGCCTTCTTGGCGAGCTCGAAGACGGCCTTGAAGCCCTCCGGGTTCGCGACGGCAAGCTCTGCGAGAGACTTGCGGTCAAGGTCGACGTTAGCAGCCTTGAGACCCTCCATGAAGCGGGAGTAGGTCAGGCCGAGGGGACGCACGGCAGCGGAGATACGAGACGTCCAGAGGCGGCGGAACTGGCCCTTCCTCCTCTTGCGGTCGCGGTACTCATACTGCCAGGCTTTGTAGACGGCATCCTTAGCGTAGCGGAAGAGCTTGCTGCGGAAACCGCGGAAGCCCTTGGCGCGAAGCAGGATGCGCTTGCGGCGGGCGCGGGATGCCGGCCCATTTGTAGCACGTGCCATAGTTTGTTCTGTGTATCGGGGTGAACGAACTGTTCTTCCTCACCTCCTTGCAGTCTCGTTCGTTCTATCCTCTCACCGAGAGGAAGGCTGCACGAAGGCCGCCCGATTGGCGGGCGGGGCTTTGGCTTCTTGCCGGGGTTTCAAGTTAATTGAAGGGCAGGTTCTGCTTGACGGCCCAAACCTGGGTAGCGTCCACCAGAGCGGGCTTGCCCAGAGCGCGCTTGCGCTTGCTGGACTTCTTCTGGAGGATGTGGCGCTTACCCTGCTTGCGACGCAGGACCTTGCCCGAACCGGTCACCTTGAAACGCTTGGCAACAGCCTTACGAGTCTTGTTGATACCACCTTTGCGGGTCATGGTGCGAGCATTATACGCTTCTTTTGTCTTTTGACAAGAAAAATATCGCGGAGCTTGCAAATAACATTGTTTGCCTCCACCTCGGCGGCTTTCGGCTTGCGTCGGGCGCACGGATCTTGTAGAATGATTCTCGACATGACACCGAATCTCTTTCTGGAATACCCGAAGTGCACAACCTGCAAAAAGGCGGCAGCCTGGCTGAAAGAGCAGGGCTACAGCGTTGAAGATCGCCACATCGTGGAGCAGCACCCCACGGCGGAGGAACTTCGCACGTGGTGGCAGGCGAGCGGTCTGCCGCTGCGTCGCTTCTTCAACACCTCCGGCATGAAGTACCGCGACATGCAGCTCGCGTCCCGCCTGCCCGAGATGAGCGAGAACGAACAGCTCGAGTTGCTGGCCTCGGACGGCATGCTCGTGAAGCGCCCCCTGCTGGTAACGCCCAAGGGCGTGATGCCGGGATTCAAGGCCGAGACCTGGGCCGAGCTCCTTTCCTGAGAGATCGGCCTGCATCCGAACGCTGCGCGGCGCCCGATCCTCCGGCCTCCCGCCGTTCCGACTCGGAAGGCTGCACCGAGCCGCGAACCCTGCTCCTCCTTCGGGGGCGCAAGGCCTTCGGGCAGGCGCCGCGCATCCCCGGCCTCCCGCCTCAGCTTCGCCGCCGCGACGTGCCCGCCGCAGCAGGGCGTCCTCAGAGGTCGGGCCAGGCGTGCTTGGGGTAGCGCCCCGCGAGATCCTTTTTCATCTGCGGGTAGCCGTTTTTCCAGAACGAAGGCAAGTCGTTGGTGATCTGGTACGGGCGCTGGTTCGGCGCGAGAATCTCGACGAGGCAGCGCACGCGCCCGTCGGCAATGACGGGCGTCTTAGTCACCCCGAAGAGCTGCTGACACTTCAGCGAAATAACCGGCGTACCGTCCTCGCGATACAGCAGCTTCACCTCGCGCCCGTTCTCCAGCCTCAACTGCTTGGGAGCGCAGCGATCGAGACACTCGCGCTGCATCCCGCTCAACCATTCGCGGAGCAGCGGCAGCACGGGGCGCTCGCGGATATCCTTGTAACTCACGGCTCCTTCACAGAGCATCGTGACGGCGACGCGCCGATCATCCTCCTCAAAGGCCGGCAGCTCAAGCTCGGGCATGGCTTGGCGCAGGCAGTTGAGGCGATTGATCCACTGAACAACGTGCCCGTCCCAGCCCTCCAGCCGCAAATGGCCGCGCAGCACCTGATCCGCCAGCAGCGGCGCGGCATCCTCGGGAGAAGCATCGCCGAGCTCCTGCTCCCCGACAACAAGATCGCGGTAAAACCGCCGGCGGAACGAAAGAACGCGCTTGCGGCTCGCATCATAGCGAGCCACCGTATCCTCGTGCAGCTGCAAATCACCCTCGCTCAACCTCGTGCAGCGGCTCAGGCGCGTCTCCACATTCTTTCCGCCCACCTCCGTCATCTCCGCCGCCAAAAAAAGCTCGCCGTCCTTGGCCACGGAATCCACCGCAATGCGTCCGCTGCGGCGCCCCGTCACCCGCGCCGTACCCGTTGCCGCACTGTGGCGCATAGCGACATGGCTCGGCAGCGCCCCCAGCAGAGCCCGCGTCAAGCCGCCCTGCACCCGCTCGAAATGCACCTCGGCCTCCCCGCGCATCAGCTGGCGAAAACTTGCCAGCACCTCGCGAGCCGCGCGCCCCATGATGCCGAGTCGGCCGCAAGCCTGCGCATCGAAACGCTGCTCCGCCGCGTAGCACACCGCCCGCCACTCGGCCTGAAAATCACTGTAATCGCCCGGCTGCCTCAGCTGACTGCTCAGCCCCGAGCTCATCGCCACGGGCTCGGCCTGCAAAAGTGCGCAAACCGCCGCAGCCTCCGCCTCGCAGCCGCCCTCGCGCCCCAGCAGCATCAGCTTGGCCGTCACCGGCGGCAGCGGGTAGCGCAGCAGCGCGCGCCCCGTCGTCGAAAGCCCCGTCTCATCCTCCGTCAGCGCCCCCAAATCGCGCAGCAAATCCCAAGCTCGGCGGCTTTCAGCCTGCGTTGGCGCATCGGGCCAAGGAAAGCGCAGCACCCCCTCCAAGCCTCGGCAGCCCCATGAAAGCAAATGCAGAAAAGCCGCCGACAAATCCGCGCGGTGCACCTCCGGCGCAGGGAAGGGCGGGCGTCGCCTCTGCTCCGCCTCGCTCCAGAGCCGCAGACAGCGCCCCGGCCCGAGGCGCCCGGCGCGCCCCGTGCGCTGATCCGCCTGCGCCTGAGAAATCGGCACCACATGCAGCGTCGAAAGACCGCGTTGCGGATCCCAGCGTGCCTCCCGCGCCGTGCCCGAATCAACCACCGAGCGCACCCCCTCAATCGTCAGAGAGGTCTCCGCGATATTCGTCGAGACAATAACCCGCGGGCGCTTGCCGCGCTCCACCGCACGCGCCTGCGCCTCAGGCGTCATCTGCCCGTGAAGCGCAAAAACATCCCGTCCCCGCATCCATCCCACCTGCTCCAGCAGCTCGACCGTCCGGCGAATCTCGTACGCCCCCGGCAAAAACACAAGAATATCACCCGCATCCTCGTGCCCGCACAGCTCGCGCACCGCCTCGCAGCATTGCTCCCAGACCGGCTGCGGTCGCACATAACCCATGCGATCGCGCACGGCCACAGGCTGTCGGTAAGCAATCTCAACCGGGTAGAGGCGACCCTCGGCACGCAGCACGCGGGCCTGCGGCAGATAGCCCTGCAACTTATCCAACTCCAGCGTCGCCGACATCACAAAAACCCCGATATCGGGTCTCGCCCCGCGCTGCAACTCCAGCACACGCGCCAAACAGAGATCCCCGGAAAGCCTCCGCTCGTGCACCTCGTCGAAAATCACGGCCGACACCCCGCGCAACTCCGGATCATCCGTCAAGCGGCGCTCCAGCAAACCATCCGTCGTAAACAGAATGCGCGTGCGCTCACTGCAACGCGCATCGAAACGCACCCGGTAGCCCACCTCATCGCCGAGGGCGCAGGGAAACTGTCCGGCGACATAAGCAGCCAACAAGCGAGCCGCCAGACGCCGCGGCTGCACCACCAAAATGCAGCCGCGTGCGGCGCAGCCCGCATCAACCAGCATGCGCGGCACGCGGGTCGACTTGCCCGACCCCGTGGGCGCACTCAGCAGCACACAGAATCCCGGCTCGGCCACCGCCGCCTTAATCTCCTCGCTAATCGTGTCGATGGGTAACATCGCGCAACATTCTGCCACAGCGACAGAGAAAAGAAAAGCCGGAATCCGACCCCGCCGTCTCGCCCTGTCCCGTCCCCTCCCCGCTCCCGCAGACTGCCGCGCCCTCGGCCACCCCGAGAGACTTGCCCCGCGGCGCCGCGCCTTGCCCGCAGCACCGAGTCCGTGCCCCCTACCCGCACGCAAACGAACGCCCGCATCCTCCCTACGCACCGGATTAGGAGCAAAAGCAGGAGAGATGCGGGCAAAAAGTCAGCAAAAGACGAGCATTCGCGCGGCCGAAACGCCGCCGATGCGAAAAGTGAAGATAACATTATCTCGCTAAGCGATTGATTTCTCGGGCTCTTGCGGGGTGGTCTGAAAAATTTGCGAAAAAATCAGCCGAAAAAGCTTGACGTTCGGCAAATCAATCTGTATAATTCGCGGCACCCCGACACGGGGCGGTTCGAAAGGACAGGCGAAAGCCAAGCGCCGCGAATCGCGAAGGTGACGCAAGTCGCCGGGCGATGTAAGACGCAAGAAGCAATCCCTGATC
>DXFQ01000001.1 GCA_019114365.1 Candidatus Parakkermansia intestinigallinarum
CTCGTACAGCAAGGATCTGCGCCCCGACTTCATGAACGGCAGCCGCGGGCTGGCTCATGAAAATTACAGCGGCAGCGACAGCCGCTCGGCGCTCGAAGGGCAGGCCATGTCCGGCACCGACGTCGTCTACGGCACCTCGGGCAGCAGCTACCATCGCGAGACGGAAAGCGGCTACTTTGAAACCCGGCGCGACCGCACGCCGGCGCCTCCCGTCCGCAACTACCGCGACTACTACAACAAAAACATCATGAACACCCGCTCCATTCTGGGGCGAGACAACAGCGATCCGGACCAGTGAGCGCTGCGCGCGGAAACGGCGAAGCGACATGACCCGCTTACCGCTTGCCTGACGCGCTGCAATCTGATACAATGGCGCCGAGCCATGGTCACCACCGAATATCCGCACGGAGAAGACTTTCCCGTTATCCGCATTGAAACGGCGCTGTGCAGCGCCGAAGTATCCCTTTACGGCGCTCAGCTGCTCAGCTGGACGCCCGCCGGGCAGCAACCCGTCATCTACATGAGCCCTCGCGCCGTCTTTCGCCGAGGGAAAGCCTTGCGGGGCGGCATCCCGATCTGCTGGCCCTGGTTCGGCAAGCACCCGCAAGACGCCTCGCTGCCGACCCACGGCGTCGCGCGCACCTCGCTCTGGCAGCTCGCCGCGCAGGAAGAGCAGGAAGACGGTCGCGTGCGCCTGCTGCTGGCTCTGCCGCCGGCGGACAACATGACTCCCAGCGCAGCCCTCGCCATGGAAATCGGCAACGAACTGACCCTGAGCCTCATGACCATGGACGTGCCGCAGGCCATGCCCTTCTCGGCCGCCATGCACTGCTACTACGCCGTGAGCGACTACGAGAAGATCGCTCTGACCGGGCTGGAGGAATGCGCCTTCACCGAGTACGCCGCCAAACCCGTGCCTCACCTCGAAGACCCGCTCATCCCCGCCGGCAACATCGACCGCATCTACTGCCCCGTCTCGGAGAACGCCGAACTGACGATTCATGACCCGGGCCGGAAGCGCAGCATCCGCATCAGCCGGGCCGGCTCCGGCTCGTGCATCGTCTGGAACCCCGGCGCCGAACTGGCCGCCGGCATGCCCGACCTCGGCGCGGGAGAGCAGCAGCACTTCCTCTGCGTCGAGACCGGCGTCGTTCCGGCTGAAAACATCATGCTGCGCTGCGGCGAGACCCACGAGCTGACCACGCGCATCCAAGTGATACCCATTGATTGAGACAGACCGCCGAGCCGATCATGCTGTCGCTGCGCCTCAGATACACGCGCCTCATCGTCGCCGCCTTCCTCGCCCTCCTGCTGGCGGGCTTGCTGGTGGCGGCGGCCGAAGCATACACGCTCATCATGGCCGACGCCCACTGCCACAGCAGTGCCGCGCAGTGCGGCGACGATAAGCGCGTCGGGCTCGTGCTCGGCTGCTCGAAGAAAATCGGCCCCTACAACAACCTCTACTTCATTTACCGCATCGAAGCCGCCGTTGAACTCTGGCAGGCCGGCAAGCTCAGCTGCATCATCGTGTCGGGCGACAACAGCAGCCCCTACTACAACGAGCCGCGAGACATGCGCGAGGCCCTCGTCGAGCGCGGCGTGCCCCGCGAACTCATCATCGAAGACTTCGCCGGGCTCTGCACCTACGACTCCGTCGTGCGCGCCAACAGAATCTTCGGGGCAGACAAAATGCTCATCGTCAGCCAGCCCGGCCACGTGCGCCGCGCCGTCGCCATCGCCCGCAGCATGGGGATAGACGCCGAGGGATACGAAGCCTCGGAGCGAGGCATGGGGCGCAGCAGCCGCCTGCGCCAAGCCCTGCGCGAGCGCTGCGCGCGCATCTCGATGCTCTACGACCTCATCTCTCAGCGCGAGCCCCTGCACATGGGCAGCCCCGTTGCCCTGCCGCAGCCCGACGCCGCCACCCCGAACTGATACGCCGCCTCCCCCATGAAAAACCTCATCGCCTGCTGCACCATCGGCGGCCTTGCCGAGTGGGTCTGCTGCCCCGGAGAACACAACGGCAACGCCATACGCGCCCTGGCCGACTGCCCGCTCATCCACCGCTGGAGCCAGAGCGATGAGCGCACCGCCGCCTACTTCGCCATCGGGCGCATGCAGGCCACCGGCCGCCCCGTCGCCGTCGTCGCCGGCAGCGGCACGGCAGCCGCCGCCCTCGCCCCCGCCGTCGTCGAAGCCTATTACCAGCGCCGCCCCCTCGTCATCGTCACCGTCGAGCCCGCCGAGCACGCCGGAGCAGCCGCCCGCCCGGGCTGCATCGAACACGAGGGCATGTTCGGCATGTACGCCCCCAGCCTCGACATCACGCTGCCCTGCGCCGTCTCCGACCTGCCCGACCTCGCCGGACTCTTCAGCGAAGGCTTCCCCATCCACCTCAACATCTGCATGGGCGAAGGCGTCGCCCTGAGCGGCGACTACAGCACGCTGGAGCCCGGGCCGGCCCCGCAGGCCCCGCGCTTCCACGGCTCGCTCGTCGAACTCTCCCAGATGCTGCGCTTCCGCTCGCGCGAGGGCCTCGTCTTGATCATCGGCGCCCTCGAACCCGGCGAACAGGAACCGGCCCTCTGGCTGGCGCAGACCCTGCGCGTCCCCCTGCTGGCCGAAGCCTCCAGCGGCCTGCGCGAAGAACTCTCGGCTCTCTTGCTGCACGGCGGCGACGACTGGCTGTGCAAGAACCCGCCCCGCTACGTCCTGCGCATCGGCGACGTGCCCACCGGGCGCTTCTGGAAACAGCTCGAGCAACTGCCGCAGACCGACGTCTACTCCGTCACCCGCACCGGCTTCTCCGGCCTGAGCCGCCGCAGCCACGTCATCGAAGGCGACCTTGAACAAATCATGAAAGCCCTAGGCGACGTGCCCCACGTCGGCGACGTCAATCGCCTCCTGAGCCGCAGCCGTCACCACGCAGGGCAGGTGGAAGAAGCCATGCTGGCCGCGCCCGAATCGGAAGCCGCCATGGTGCGCTACCTCTCCAACCACGTCTGCATCGCCGACGTCCTCTGCCTGGGCAGCGGCAGCTGCACCGAGCTCTGGAACCGCTACGCCCAGCTGCGCGTCCCCACCGTCTACCTGCGGGCCAACACCGCCAACAGCGGCAGCGACGGCACCATCGCCGCCTTCCTCGGCAACGCCGCCGACGCATCCCTCGCCTGCTGCCTCACCGGAGACCTCGCCCTCCTGCGCGACCTCGGCGCCGCGAGCCTCCTGCCGCAGCTGTCTGCCGGCAAGCGCATCGTCGCCGTCCTCAATAACGGAGGCGCCGGCCTCGCCGACCGCCCCGAACTCGATGACGAACTGCGCCGCCTCATGGTGCAACCGCCGCCGTACAACCTCGCGGAAGTCGCCCGGCTCTGGGGCGCCGAATACTACGCCGTCTACAGCGAAGCCGACTTTGAAGTTCTCGACAGCTTGGATGACAACGCCTTCGCCCTGCTCGACATCAGAGCCGACAGCGCCGGCCTCGGCTGCCGCCTGAGCTGATTTCGACACAGCCGCCGATTGAGCTTGAAGCGCACCCCCTCAGCTGCTACACTAACGACGCATGAAAGCCGGCTCACCATACCTGCACCCCCATCGCCCCGAAGCCGTCTGGGATGTCTCCGGCGCCTTCGTCGATGATCGGGAGCTCGTGGCCTTTTACGAGTACTGCCGCGACGCCCTCTCCCTCGAGCCCTTTCACATCGTGCACGGCGCTCCCCTCTGCCCGTGGAACAGCGGGCGCGTCCTGTCGCACATGATGCGCGAAGCGGAAGACATCCGCGAAGCCGGGCTCGCCTACGCTAGGCTCGGCATCAGCGTCTACCTCACCTTCACCAACCTGCTGCTCGGCCCGCGCGAACTCAAGGACCCCGTCGGGCATGCCCTCTGCCGATTCTTCAGCCGGAACAACCCCACCGCCCGCAACGCCGTCATCGTCGCCAACGACGGGCTGCGCGAACTCATCCGGCGCGAGTACCCGGAGCTGCGACTGGTCTCCTCCGTCCTGCACATCACCAACAACGAGCCCGTTCGCAACCCCGACGTCTACCGCCGCCTCGCCGACGAATACGACGAAGTTATGGTGCACCCGGACGACGTCCGCCGCCCCGAGCTCTTGGAGAAACTTGAGGATAAGGATAAATACATCCTGATCATCAACGAATACTGCATCCGCAACTGCCCGATTCGCCCCTACCACTACCGCACCCTCTCCGAATACGCCCTCAACTTCCTGAGCTACGACGACTCGCACTTCATGAAGGCCAAAGCCGGCAACGGCTGCGGAGAGCTGCACACCCTGCTGAGCGACGAAACGCGGCGCGTGCTCGCCCTCAACGAGCCGGAACTCGATGCCCTCTACGACATGGGCTTCCGCCACTTCAAACTTCAGGGCCGCGGGCATGCCAACGCCGCGCCCCTGCTCACCGACCTGCTGCGCCTCATCCTGCGCAGCGACACCGCAACGCAAAACAGCATGCACGCCGCCGGCGTTCGCTTCTGGGAATCCCTCAGCCCCGCTTCCCCGAGATGAGAGCACATGCAGACCCAATCACCCGCGCCGAAGCCCGGCAGCGCTGCGCCTTCCTCGTCGCGGACGACATGCCCGACGCACGCTGGATTCTCGAAGGCGCCTTCCGCTGGGACGCCGGACTCATCGAACTGAGCACTCAGCTGGAAGAGCAGGGAGCCCCGAGAATCGTCACCCAGTTTGCGGGCGCTCCGCCCTGCCTCTGGAGCCTCGACTGGCACGAACCCCGCGCCCCCTACAGCCTGAGCCGGGCCGCCGCCCTCATCCGGCAGTACGCCGCGCTCGAGCGCGGACTCACCCTCATCTTCGATCGGCCGCGCATCAGCCCGGACGAACTCAATGACCCCTACGGCACGAAACTCGTCGAGCTGCTCGTGCAAGCCGACGCTCGCCGCAACGCCGTCTGTGTGGCCAACGACGAACTGGCCCGCCGCCTGCGCGCTCGCTTCCCGAAGCTGCCCCTCATCTGCCACGTCAACCGCCTCGTCGCGGAACCCGGCAAGAGAAGCCCCGAGCTCTACGAGCGCCTCGGGCAGCTCTACACCAGACTCATGCTGCACCCCGATGACGCCGTGCGCCCCGGCCTGACCGAGCAACTCAGCGCCCCGCTGCGTTTCGACGCCGTCGTCAACGACCCCTGCCTGCGGCATTGCCCCGTGCGGCGCGACCACCTTCAGCTGCTCTCAGCTCGCCGCGCTCGACCCTGCGACATGGAATTGCCCGAGCAAATAGCCCGCCTGTGCGCGCGCGTCGGCTGCCTTGCATCGCCGGGCGCTCCGCTCGCGCCCCCCGGCGAATGCCGCTACAACTTCCTCACGCGGGAGGAATGCCACCGCCTGTACAACATCGGCCTGCGCTGCTTCCTCATCCAAGCCCAGCCCTACCGCAACGAGGTCACCCTGCTCTGGGACGCCTTGCGCTGCATGTTCGATTGGCGCCCCGAGCACAGCCACTACTGCGCCGCCATCGCCGTCTCCGTCCTCGCCGGCATCGGTCGGCACCGCGCGGGCCTGCCCAGCGGACTGACACGCTTTCAATCTTCACAGCCTGAATAAAGAACGCATATGAAACACCTGCACATCTTCACCTCGGAATCCGTCGGCGAAGGCCACCCCGACAAAGTCGCCGACCTCATCTCCGACTCCATCCTCGACGCCTGCCTGGAGCAAGACCCCGACAGCCGCGTCGCCTGCGAAACCCTCGTCAAAGACAGCCACGTCATCCTCGCCGGTGAAATCACCACCCAAGCCCGCGTCGACTACGAAGCCATCGTGCGCGACACCATCCGCGCCATCGGCTACCGCAACGCCGGCGACGACCCCGTCTTCAACGCCGAAAGCGTCGACATCACCAACTACCTCTCCACCCAGAGCCCCGACATCGCGCAAGGCGTCGATGCCCGAGAAGCCGACGGCAAAGAAGGCAGCGAGCAGGGAGCCGGCGACCAAGGCATCATGTTCGGCTACGCCTCCAACGAAACCCCCGAGCTCATGCCCGCGCCCATCATGTTCTCGCACCGCATCATGATCGAGCTCGCCCGCGTGCGCCACAGCGGCGAAGTCGCTTGGCTGCGCCCCGACAGCAAGAGCCAGGTCGCCGTCGAATACGGAGCGGACGGCAAACCCTCCCGCATCCTCAACGTCGTGCTGAGCACCCAGCATACCGAAGACGTCGACAACGACACCATCCGCCGCTTCTGCCGCGAACTCATCTGCCGCGTCCTGCCCGCCGAACTCATCACCCCCGAGACCGAATTCTACATCAACCCCACCGGGCGCTTCGTCATCGGCGGCCCCCACGGCGACTCCGGCCTCACCGGGCGCAAAATCATCGTCGACACCTACGGCGGCATGGGTCGCCACGGCGGCGGCGCCTTCTCCGGCAAAGACTGCAGCAAAGTCGACCGCTCCGGCGCCTACATGTGCCGCTGGGTCGCCAAGCACATCGTCGCCGCCGGTCTGGCCGACCGCTGCGAACTCCAAGTCGCCTACGCCATCGGCAAAGCCGCGCCCGTCTCCATCATGCTCGACGTGCAAACCTACGGCACCTCCAAACTGCCCGAAGAAGAAATCATCCGCCGCGTCAACAAAGCCTTCTCCTTCAAGCCTGCCGACATGACCGCCGCCCTCGGCCTCAAGCGCCCCATCTTCAAGCGCACCACCAACTACGGCCACTTCACCAAAGCCGACCTGCCTTGGGAGATGCTCGACGCGCAGAAACTCGAGATCCTCCGCCAAGGCTGAACCTCAGCTCGGAGAATCGCATCCGCCGCGATCCGCCGCCGCTGCCCGAGAACCCATCGGGCAGCGGCGCCGTCGTTTCAGCGGGACAAAATGCACCGTCGGGCGCGAAAGCCTCGTCCCGAAATCTATAATGGTTTGACTTTTCAGAGCGTCGGGCGTATATTAGCGCGCGTATGAGCACGCCCGCCAAGAGCTACAAGAACACAATCTTCCTGCCGGACACCACCTTCCCCATGCGTGGTGACCTCACGACCAAAGAGCCGGCCCGCCTCGAGAAATGGGAGTCAGAGAAGCTCTACGAGCGAATTACGGAGCGCCGCAAGGCGCAGGGAGCTCCGAGCTTCATCCTGCACGACGGCCCCCCCTTCGCCAACGGCGACGTGCACATGGGCACCGCGCTGAACAAAGTGCTCAAGGACATCATCGTCAAGAGCAAGACCATGGCCGGCTACTACGCCCCCTTCATCCCCGGTTGGGACTGCCACGGCCTGCCCATCGAGGCCAAAGTCGTCAAAGAATTCCAAGGCCTTGAGCCCGCCGAGATCCGCCGCCGCTGCACCGAGTTCGCGCTCGGCTTCATCGACCAGCAGCGCGTCTCCTTCCGCCGCCTCGGCGTCTTCGGCGACTGGTTCAACCCCTACATCACCATGCAGCCCGGCTACGAAGCCTGGATTCTGCGCGTCTTTGCCAAACTCGTCGAAGACGGCGCCGTCTACCAGTCGCTCAAGCCCGTGCAGTGGAGCTACGCGCACCACACCGCCCTCGCCGAAGCCGAAGTCGAGTACATGGAGGACACCTCCACGGCCATCTTCGTCGCCTTCCCGATGGATGCCCCCGTCAACGGCGTCACCTGCGACATGGTCATCTGGACGACGACTCCCTGGACCCTGCCCAGCAACCTCGGCATCGCGCTGCACCCCGACTTCACCTACGTCGTCGCTCGCTACGCCAAAGACGGCGCCCGGCGCAACTTCATCGTCGTGCGCGAACTCATCGAAACCTTCTGCGCCAAGACCGGCTGGAGCCTTGAAGAAGAGCTCACCACCTTCAAGGGGCAGGAGCTCGAGAATCGCCATGCCCGCCACCCCTTCCTCGACCGCGACTCGCTCATCATCATGGGCCAGTTCGTGACGACCGACACCGGCACGGGTGCCGTGCACATCGCCCCGGGCCACGGCGCCGACGACTACAACGTCGGCATGCAGTACGGCCTCGGCGTGCTCTCGCCCGTCGATGACGACGGCTGCTACACCGCCGAATGCGGCGTGCCCGCCCTCGTCGGCAAACACGTCTTTGACAGCAACGAAGACGTCATCACCATGCTCGTCGAGCGCGAGCGCCTGCTCGGCCGCGAAGAGTTCACCCACCAATACCCGCACTGCTGGCGCTCCAAGACGCCCATCATCTTCCGCGCCGTCAAGCAATTCTTCATCAGCATGGAGAAACTGCGCCCCGTCGCCCTCGAGCAAATCGACAAAACTCAGTGGCTGCCCGCATGGGGGCGCAACCGCATCTACGGCACCGTCGAAGCCCGCCCCGACTGGTGCATCAGCCGCCAGCGCACTTGGGGCGTGCCGCTGCCCGTCTTCTTCGACGCGGAAGACAAGCCCGTGCTGCGCGCCGACATCGTCCGCAAAGTCGCCGACCTCGTCGAAGAGAAGGGCACCAACATCTGGTTTGAGCTCAGCAGCGAGCAACTCTGCGAGCGCCTCGGCCTGCCCGCCGGCCTCCGCAAGGGCAAAGACACCCTCGACGTCTGGATCGACTCGGGCTCATCGCACGTCGCCGTCCTCGAGACGCGCCCCGAACTCCACGCCCCCTGCGACCTCTACCTCGAAGCCACCGACCAGCACCGCGGCTGGTTCCAAAGCTCGCTGATGCTCTCCTGCGCTTGGCGCGGCTGCGCCCCCTACAAAGCCGTCATGACCCACGGCTTCGTCGTCAACCAAGATCGCAGCAAAATCTCCAAGAGCGCTCAGGGCAGCTACCAGAAGCCCACAAACGCCAAATACTTCTACGAGAAGTACGGCGCCGACATCGTGCGCCTGTGGGTCAGCAGCGTCGACTGGCAGAACGAAGTCCCCTTCGGCGAAGACCTCTTCAAGCAGATCACCGACCCCTACCGCCGCCTGCGCAACACCCTGCGCATCCTGCTGGCCAACCTCAAGGGCTACAAGGGCGAAAAGCCGGCGGAGCTCGAACCCCTCGACGCTTGGATTCTCGAGCGCCTCAACGCCCTCATCCGCGAGGTGCGCGCCGCCTACGAGGCCTACGACTTCCGCAAGGTGTTCACCACCATCAACCAGTTCTGCACCAACGAACTCTCGGCGCTCTACATCGACATCACCAAAGACAGCCTCTACTGCGATGCCGCCGATGCGCCGCGCCGCGTGAGCAAACAGTATGCCCTCTCGCGCATCTTCGACGCCTTGGTCAAACTGCTCGCCCCCATCCTCGCCTTCACCTGCGAAGAGGCTTGGGAGCACGCCGGCCACAGTGACTCCGTGCACGAGCAGGACTTCCCCGAGGCAGACCCCGCCGCCGATGCGGGCCTGAGCGCCACCTTCGCCCGCTTGCAGCAAATCAAGAGCGTCATCCAGGTCGCCATCGAAGCTCAGGTCAAAGCCAAAGCCTTCAGCAAAAACAACGAAGCCGTCGTGCACCTCAGCATCCCCGAGAGCGAGGATGCCGCCGTCGTCGCCCTGCTGGAGAACAAAGAATTCGCCAAAGAATTCTTCATCGTCGCCGACCTTGACCTCAGCCGCGGTGCCGAACTTGCCGCCACGGCTGCCAAGACCCCCTGCGCCATGTGCCCGCGCTGCCGCCGCTACGAGCCCGCCGTCAACGACGAAGGCCTCTGCGCCCGCTGCGCCGCCGTGCTGGGCTGATGCCCCTCTGCCCGTGCTCGCTCCCCGGCGCTTCCGCCGACGGGGAGCTGTCTCTTATACACATCT
>DXFQ01000040.1 GCA_019114365.1 Candidatus Parakkermansia intestinigallinarum
ATCTGCGGCTTTTGCGGTGCCTGCTTGTATCTTTCCCAAAACCGCCTCTTTAGCTCTAAACGTCACAATCGCTTACTAATCAGGCAATATAACCCATTCTCAAGCTTTCTCACCCCTTCTTCCTCTCATCAAGGGGACGAGCGCACGACGGGGGTGGCTGAGGGGCAGGTCGGCTTCCGAGGGAGCCCGTCGGCCGCCTTCGCGCGACGCCGCCTCGGTCTGAGGGCCGAGGTCAGCGGGTCTCGGTCTGCGAACCTTAGTCTGTAAACCTCGGTCTGCGGGCCTTATCGGTAGGTCTGCGGCTGCTGCGGCTCTGTCTGCCGGGTTGAGCTCAGTCCGTGGAGATGCCGTGTCGGCGCAGGAGGGCGCGGGCGTCGTCGCTGCCGTTGGCGGCGGCGCGGCGCAGCCAAAGCAGGCAACGGGATTCTGACTGCGGCACGCCTTCGCCTCTCGCGTAGAGGATGGCCAAGGTGAACTGGGCGCCGGGGTGGTTCTGTTCGGCGGCCTTGAGCATCCAGTCGGCGGCTTCTTTGGGGGAGGCTTTGAGACCCCGTCCTTCAAGGTAGCAGAGGCTCAGGATGTACTGAGATTCGGCATAGCCCTGCTCGGCGGCGGCGCGAAGCAGGCGGACGCCTTCTTCAGGGGAGGCGGGCACGCCGCGACCTTCGAGGTAGCAGGCGGCAAGGGCGTGCTGCGCGTCAGCAAAGCCTTGATCAGCGGCTTTGCGATACCACGCGACGGCCTCTTGCTGCGAGGCGGGGAGTCCGCGGCCTGTTTCGGTGCAGACGCCGAGGTTGTACTGCGCGACGGGGTCGCCCTGCTCGGCGGCTTTGCGGTACCAGAGGACGGCTTGCTCGGCCGAGGCTTCGACGCCTAGACCTTGGATGTAGCAGTCGCCCATGAGGACTTGGGCCGCGGCAAAGTTTTGGTCGGCGGCTTTGCGGTACCATGCGACGGCTTGTTGCGGGGATGCCGGCTGGCCTTCGCCCGCGAGGTAGTAACTGCCGATGACGCATTGGGCAACGGGGTTGCCCTGATCAGCGGCTTTGCGGTACCAGAGGAGGGCTTGGTCGAGCGAGGTCTCGACGCCGAGCCCGGCGGCATAGCAATCGCCGAGGGCGCACTGGGCTTCCGCTAGGTTTTGCTCGGCGGCCAAGCGGTAGAGTTCGGCGGCTTTCTCGGGCGAGGCGGGCACGCCGCGGCCTTCGGCATAGCAGCGGGCCAGTGAGAACCGAGACTGGGCATCGCCCTGCGCCGCCGCCCGGGCAAACCATTTCGCGGCTTCTTCCGGCGAGGCGGGCACCCCGCGGCCGGCCTCGCAGCAGACGCCCATGTTGTACTGGGCCTCGACGACGTTTTGTTCGGCGGCCAGGCGGTACCAACGTGCGGCTTCTTCGTCCGACTGCGGGAGGCCGCCGCTGCCTTCCGCGTAGAGGGCTCCGAGGTTGTACTGGGCCATGCGCTGGCCCTGTTCGGCGGCTCGGCGCAGCCATTGGGCGGCTTCTTCGAGCGATGCTTCCACGCCGCCCTGCCCCATTGCATAGCAGACGGCCAGGTTGTACTGGCTGACGGGGTCACCCTGCTCGGCGGCGGCGCGGAGTTCGTCGGCGTCGAGGGTCACGACGATGCGCGTGGGGCTATCCTCCTCTTCTTCGGCCAAGAGGGGGGTGCAGACGGCACTGAGAATCAGCAGGGCGTGGGCGGACGGGCGAATCAGTTTCATGGCGAAGGGGTGGAGGAGCTTGTTGTTGATTCTGCCAGAGACGGCCGAGATGTCAAGCGCATTAGTGACGCGGGAGCTGAACGAGTGCGGCAGGCGCGGTGCGGTCATGAACGGAATCGCTGCGGGCTTCACTTTCTGCTGGGCAAAGTTAGCCGGCTGTGATTAAATAAACTCAGCCATGAGTATCGGAGACGGACGCGACGGCAGGGTGCGAGCCGGGATGGTGAAGGGTCAGCTCGGCGGCAAGTTGGCGGGCAAGAGTTTGCCCGCGCAAATCGTATCCATCGCTTTCTGGCCGCTGATGGAGAATACGCTGAGTTTCATCTGCTCGATTACGTCGCTCTTTTTGGCTACGCACCTCGGCACGCCCGAGGAGATGACCAAGCAGATTGCCGCCGGCATGGGCGTGGTGAGCCAGATTATGCTTCTGGGCTTTTTGATGCAGGGGGCGGTGGGCATGGGGGCGACGGCCATCGTGAGCCGCATGACGGGAGCGCGTCGCTTCGGCAGTGCCAATTATACGACGAATCAGGCGGCGGTGCTGGGTTTTCTCGCGGGCTTGCTTTCGTCGCTGCTGATGTTCGCAACGGCGGATTTTTTCATCAAGGATGTGGTGTTGCTGCGCGATTATGCGGCGGAGGTGGCTCTGACGTACATGCACATTGCCTGCTGGGTGGCCGTGCTTTCGGGCGTTGTGTTTGCCGTCAATGCGGCTATGCGCGGCGCGGGCGATACGCGTACGCCTTTCATCATCATGCTGCTGGTCGACGGGTTGAATATTCTCTTCAGCCTCGTTTTTGTGTATGTCTTTGATCTGGGCATCGCGGGTTTGGCTTACGGCCTGCTCGGGGGTATGGGGGTGGCTGTCACGGTGCTTCTCTCGATTCTGGTGCGGCGCACGCTGCGCATCCATCGGGCCATGCGCGCAGCCGCCGAGGGGGCGAGCCCTGCCGAGGGGGCGAGCCCTGCCGAGGGGGCAAGCCCTGCCGAGGGGGCGAGCCCTGCCGAGGGGGCGGATTTGGATGCGTTTTGTGAGCGCAAGGGCAGCAGCTATGTGCCGCCGCTCTATCTGAATCGCCGTTCGCTGCGCCCGGACTTCGGCGAGATGTGGCGCATTGTGTCCATCGGGCTTCCGCAGGCGCTCGAGGTGGGCGGCATCTGGTGCATTCAAATCTACGTTCTGCGCGTGATTGCCGGGCTGGGCGATGCGGCGATCGGGGCGCACAATATCGCGGTGCGCATTGAGTCGATGAGCTTTCTGCCGGGCTTTGCCATCGGTCTGGCCGGGGCGACGCTGGTGGGGCAGTATTTGGGGACGGGCAGTGCGCGGCTCGCGCTCGAGACGGTGAAGCGCTGCGCGCGCTACGCGGTGATGTTCATGGGGCTGATGGGTCTGCTCTTTTTCTTTTTCCCGGAGATGTTCGTGAGTATTCTGGCCTCGAATTCGCGCGAGCTGGTTGAGGCGGCGACGCCGGTGATCCGCTTTTTCCTGATTGCCGAGCCGATTTTCGCCGCCATGATGGTCATTAAGATGAGTCTGCGAGGGGCGGGCGACACGCGCCGAGTGATGTTTGTTTCGTACGGCTGTCTGGGCTTCTTCCGCCTCGTGGTGCTGGTGCTCTGGAATCACTTCTGGCCGGAGAGTATCACGCTGCTGGGCATCTGGGTGCTCTTCACGCTCGATATGCTCGCGGAGTTCGTCATTCTGCGCCGCATGCTCAACGGGCTCAAGTGGGCGCGCCGCAAGGTGTGAAGTCCTTTGCGGAAGCGTTCGGCGCAGGGCCGAGGCCCCGGCCTCGGCCGCCTCTGCGGTGACGGTGGCGCTCGTCGCCCGGCCCTGCTCCGAACGCGGCTCCGTCGATGCATGCCGAACGCAGCTCCGTCGGCACATGCCGAATGCGGCTCCGCTCCGAACGCGGCTCCGGCTGAGCGCGGCTCCGCCTCCGATGTCAAGGGAGGAGCCGCCGCAGGCAGGCGACTTAGGGAGACGCCTGCGGCGACGGCCTTGTTGAGCTTTCATCGAGTTCGGGCTGCTCCGCTTCCTGCTTCGGAGCAGTTTCTCCTCCGAGAATGGCGTCGATGCGATCGGCTAGGCCCTCAACGAGTTTGGTTGCGCCGTAGACGGTCAGGTGGCCGGCTCCGTCGTAAATCAGGTAGTGACGATCAGGCGTGATGAGCTCAAATACGCCGTCGGGCATCAGGACGGGCACCGGATCCAGCAGGATGCACAGCCCTTCCGACTCGAGACGTCGGAGAGCCTCGCAAATGGCGCCGTTGCGTTCTTCGTAGGCGCCTGCATCGCTCGACAAGTCTATATCGCTGTACGGGTCCGATGCAAAGATGGATCGTCGGCTGATGACCGAATCGATTCGCAGCGACGAGTCGAAGCTTGCTTCAGGCTGAGGCATGATAAAAATGAGCGTTTTACCGCTCTGTTTAACTTGGCGGCAGAATTCCCGCAGGCAGGCGACGGTGGTCTCGAAGGGCTCGTCCTTCTTTCTGCTGTTTTCATTAGCGAATCGGATATGCCACCTCTGGTTGACCACGACGTATTGCAGCTCAGGATGCCGCGAGAGCCACTTCAACAGGGTAGCCGTACCCGCATCACCGAGGGCAGGAGGCCGGGTGTTGACGCCTCCGATGAAGGGTTGAAGGTAGATGGGCATGTAGAGACCCGACCAATGCCGCGCTCTCCCGACGAGATCCAGCCCCGGGAAGACGGAGTGAGCATAGCTGTCCCCCAAGAGGATGAAGTTCGGTGTTCGGCTGCGGTCACCGACGGACAAGAAGCCGCGGGCCGTTGCCGTGCCTTGGCCGAGGAATCGCGTTCTGTCAAAGTCGCGGTGCGGCTGCAAAACGTCGGGGAAGTCGTCTATGGTCGGGCTGCGCTCGGCTTCCTGCCATGCTCGATATTCGTTGTTGTCGTAGAGGGGGAAGGCGTCTGCTTCGGGATGCAGCATTCCTCTCAAGCCTTGGGTTTTGTTGATGGTGAACGTCAGTCCTAGCAGTGCGCCCCAGCAGACGAGAGTGGTTGAGATCGCGAAACGGCGTTTCTCGACGCAGCGGTACATCGCGTAGCTCAGCACCATAATCAGAATGGTGACGGCGATGAACTCCCACGAGCGAAAGTCTCGCACGGCGATGTAGCGCCAGAGGGCCAGAACGGGCCAATGGACGAGGTAGAGAGAGAAGGATATGCTGCCGATCCCCATCAGGACGCGGTTTCGGAAGAAGCGGTCCAGCGGGGTTCCGTCGCCGCAGCGAATGATGAGCATCGCCCCGAACACCACGGCAAGCGGGGTACCCAAGCTGACGCAGGGCAGGAAGGACGGGACGATAATCAGCCCAAGGCCTACTAGCAAGATGAGGCTGCGCGCCGTGCGCGAGTTGCTTGTCGGCAGCAACGGGACAAAGGCTCCGGCAAGCACTTCCCATAGGCGTGCGGCCGTCATGTAATACACGGTGCCCAGTCTCCCTCCGTCACGGATGAGCGAGGGAAAATTTTCCGCGACCGTTGCCGGCAGAGCCTGCTGAAAACTAATCAACAACGAGATAAGAGTCAATGTACCGAGGGTGGCGAGCCGAAGGCTACGGCTTGAGAATCGGGCCAGAAGCCAACACAGAACAGGCGCGGCTATCAGGAGCTGGATGAGAACGGACAAGTACCAGGTGTGCAGAAAAAGACTTTCTCGCAAAGAGGGTGAGAAGTAGTCGAAGGTGTGGCGAGCGTAGAGGACATTGCTCACGCCGCATTCGACCCAGAGGCCGACAAGGCTGTTGGTACACAGGTCCGCAGCCGGCATAACGACGGCGGCGGCCAGCAGAACGGCCAGCGTCATCGCAATGAGCATGGGCATGATGCGCAACAACTTGCCCTTGTAGTAGTCCGCCCACGAGAACCGTCCTGCGTCCATTTTCTCGAGCATCGGCGCGAAGAGGAAGTAGCCGGAGATGACGAAAAAGACATCGACGCCGTAGTAGCCGTTCGGGCAGTAGCGCTCGATAAGGTGGTAGAGAAAGACGAGCAGGATGGCAACGCCGCGCAGGGCGTTGACGTGGGTCAGAAAGGGTTTCTTTTCCATGAGTGCGGCGAGGAGAGGCAAATGAACAGGGAGTACGGAAACGTTTCAGAGACGAGGCAGCTTGCGACCGGGCTAAGCGAGGCACTCAAAGCGGGTTGACGGACATCTTGGGCAGTTCGGACAGCTCGTGGCGGCTGAGGGCGGCGAGGTAGCGGTCGGCGTAGTCGAGCGATGAGGCGATGACTTGGTGCATGTCGAGGTAGCGGTAGCAGCCGAGGCGGCCGATGAAGGAGAGGCGCTCGGTTTGGTCGACGAGTTTCAGGTAGTCGGCCAGTTTCCGCATGTCGCCGGCAAAGCGCTTGGGATAGTAGCCGTCGTCGCCGCGCGCGGCTTCTCTGCTGTATTCGTAGACGACGACGGAGTGTTCGTGCTGCTCCCAAGGCGAGAAGAATTTGTGTTCGTGGCCGCGGGTGAAGGTTTCGCTCATGTCGGTGTAGTTGAGGCAGCCGCAGCCTTGCAGGGTGCCGCGCCCGCGTTCGTAGCGAAAATCGAGGGTGCGGTAGCCGAGTTCGCCGGCGGCGTAGTCGAAGTAGGCGTCGAGGGGGCCCGAGTAGAAGCAGTGGGCAAACTCGGCTTCCATGGCTTTGTCGAAGGGGGTTGCGGTTTTTACTTCGATGAGTTCGTGTTCGAGCATGCGCTGGACGAAGAGGGTGTAGCCGCCGACGGGGAAGCCTTGGTAGAGGTCGTTGTAGTAGTTTTCGCCGTAGTGGAAGCGGATGGGGATGCGTTTGATGATGTCGGCGGGCATTTCGCGGGGGCTGACGCCCCACTGCTTGGTGCTGTAGTCGCGGAAGAAGGTTTCGTAGATGTCGCGCCCGACGAAGCGAAGCAGTTGCTCTTCGGCGTTGGCCGGGTTGGTGATGCTTTTGTCTTGCTTGCTTTCGATGAAGCTGCGGGCTTGGGAGGGCGTGAGCCGGGTGCCGTAGAGCTGGTTGATGGTGTGCAGGTTGATGGGCAGGGAGAAGACGCCGCGGGCGTTGGTGGCCATGATGGTGTTGACCCATGAGACCCACGGCACGAAGCGCTGCACGAAGGTCCAGACTCGTTCGCTGTTGGTGTGGAAGATGTGGGGGCCGTAGCGATGGACGTCGACCCCTGTTTCTTCGTCGCGGGAGCTGTAGCAGAGGCCGGCTACATGGTCGCGGCGGTCGATGACGAGGGAGGGGACTCCGGCTTCCGCCAGCCGGCGGGCCAGGACGCTGCCGGCGAGGCCGGCGCCGATGATGAGGACGCGTTTCATGAACGATGGAGGGGGGCGTGCCGCGTGCGGGATCCGTCTCTCGAGGCGGCCTTTTGCCCGTGGTCGGGCAACGTTGGCGCCGACGATGCTCGGGAGGGGGGAGCAGGCGATGCTCGGGAGGAAGGGGCGGAGCAGGCAGGGCTCAGTGATCACCTCTCGGCGAATCATATGAGGCGGCCGAGGCTCGCGCCAGTTCGATGTACTCCTGCGCGTGAGCGGCGTTGGCGGCTTCGGCGGAGGGGTCGAGCTGGCGGACGACTTTGGCGGGTGAGCCGAGCACGAGGCTGTGCGGCGGGATGTGTGTGTTTTTGGTGACGAGGGCGTGGGCGCCGACGACGGATCCGTGGCCGATGACGGCGCCGTCGAGCACGATGGCGCCCATGCCGATGAGGCAGCGGTCTTCGACGGTGCAGGCGTGCAGGGTGACGCTGTGGCCGATGGTGACTTCGGCTCCGATGCGACAGGGTTGGTCGCGTTCGACGTGGATGCAACTCAGATCCTGCACGTTGCTGCCGGGGCCTATGTCGATGGGGGCGATGTCTGCCCGCAGGACGGCTCCGTACCAGACGGAGCTGCCTTCGGCGAGGCGGACGGAGCCGATGAGGTCGGCGGAGGGGGCGACGAAGGCGGCTGGTTCGATTTCGGGTTGCTGCTGACGGAAGCGATGCACGGGCATGGCATGAGTATAGCCTGATGCGCTTCGGCGGTCAAGTGCGGGGCGCTCTGTGGCATAACCGCCACATGGGCTGTGGCGTCTTCTTCACGGTCGAAGGCGTGCACGCTTGCGTTTTTCGTGATAAAAGGGAGGCGCTATGAGTGAAATGTACATGGCTCTTTTGGGCATTCTGCTGTTGTTGGCGGTTTTTGACTTGATTGTAGGCGTATCGAATGATGCGGCGAACTTTCTCAATTCGGGGGTGGGGTGCCGCGTGGCGAAACGCAGCACGCTGCTGACCGTGGCGGCGGTGGGTATTGTTCTGGGTTCGAGTTTTTCGGGCGGGATGATGGAGATTGCCCGCAACGGTGTTTTCATTCCGGCGGAGTTTTCCTTCCACGAGGTGATGATTCTCTTCTTGGCGGTGATGCTCACGGATGTGATTCTGCTCGATCTCTTCAATACCTTCGGCATGCCGACGTCGACGACGGTGTCGCTGGTCTTTGAGTTGCTGGGGGCGGCTCTGGCAACGGCTCTTTTCGTGATGAGCCGGGATGAGGCGGCGGCGCAGTCGCTGGGCGCTTACATCAATTCGGGCAAGGCGCTGGGTATTATTTCGGGTATTTTCTGTTCGGTGGTGGTGGCTTTTTCCTGCGGTGTGGTGGTGATGTGGTTTTCCCGCCTGCTCTTCAGTTTCCGCTACCGGGCGGCTTACCGCTACATCGGGTCGCTCTGGAGTGCGCTGGCGCTGACGGCTATCACCTATTTCGCCGTTTTCAAGGGGCTCAAGAGCAGCACGGTCATCAGCAAGGAGACGCTCGCGCTGCTGGAAGCGCACCTTGCCGTGGCGACTTCGCTTTCCTTCGGGTTCTGGTTGGTGTTGTGCGCGGTGTTGCAGTATGTTTTCCGCGCGAATACGCTCAAGTTGACGGTGTTCGCGGGTACTTGCGCGCTGGCGCTGGCGTTTGCGGGCAATGATTTGGTGAACTTCATCGGTGTGTTCATGGCGGCGGAGTCGAGTTACCACATTGCGTCCGAGTATGTGGCGCAGGGGGGTGATTTGGCCTCGCTGAAGATGGGGGCGCTCGCGGAGCCGGTGCATGCCAATTTGTTTTATCTGCTCGGTGCGGGTCTGATTATGGTCGGTGCGCTCTTTTTCTCGAAGAAGGCTCGCACGGTGACGGAGACGGAGGTGAAGCTCGCCGGCCACAACAGCGGCAAGGAGCGCTTCGGCTCTTGCCTGCCGGCTCGCCTCGCCGTGCGCTACGCCATCAGGGCTTCGCGCTTTATTTGCCGGGTGACGCCGGCTCCGGTCGCGCGTTTTGTCGGTGAGCGTTTTCGCCCGCTGGATGAGGATGAGTCGGGAGCGGCTTTCGATTTGGTGCGCGCTTCGGTGAATCTGACGGTGTCGGCGCTGCTGATTTCTCTGGCCACGTCGCTGAAGTTGCCGCTTTCGACGACTTATGTGACCTTTATGGTGGCGATGGGTTCTTCGCTGGCGGATCGGGCCTGGGGGCGCGACAGCGCGGTCTACCGCATCACGGGTGTTTTCACGGTGATCGGCGGTTGGTTCATGACGGGTATCGGCGCCTGCACGGCGGCCTTCATCACGGCGAGTGTGATGATGTACGGCGGGATATGGGGTGTGGCTTTGATGATGGGTATCGCGGGTTTTGTGCTGGTGAAGTCGTCGATTCTGCACGGTCGCCGCAGCGATGAGACGGTGCAGGTTCTCGATCTGAGCCGTCAGGATACGCTGCGCGAAATCGGCGAGACGTCCGCGAATCGCCTCGGCCGCGAACTGGGCATTTACAAGGCGACGGTGCGCGCTCTGCTTCAGGAGGATCGCGAGGCGCTCAAGCGCCTGCGCCGCAAGGCTCGCGAGATTAACCGGGCGGTGGCGGCCGAGAAGGAGAACATGGTGCTGCCGAGTTTGCAAGGGCTGAGTGCCGATCTGGCGCCGCAGGGGCAGATTCTCTTCCGCATCCATGAGAGCAGTATTGCGATTGCCGAGAGTCTCCTCTCGATTGTCAAGGCGAGTTACAAGCATATCGACAACAACCACGTGGGGCTCAATGAGGCTCAGGCTGCCGATCTGCTGGAGATGGGGCGGCGCCTCGACGGGCTTTTCCCCGATCTCTGCCGCATGCTCCAAGAGAGCCGCTTTGATAATCTCGACCGCCTGATCCGGCAGGGGGATGACCTGAGCGCCGAGTTCGCGGAGTTCATCACGCGCCACCTAGTGCGGGCCAGCGATGATGAGACGCATACGCGCACGGCTATTCTTTATCTCAATTTGCTCAACGAGACGCGCGTGATGCTGCGCAAGTCGTTCACGCTTCTGAAGGAGCAGCGCGAACTCTTCGAGTCGTGACCGCCCGTTCGCTCCTGCCCCGCAGCTTTCACCCGCGCCCTCTTGCACGGGGCGCGGGGCACCTCTTCCGGGGCGGCTGTTGCAGGCCGCTCCCAGCCTGATGCTTCCGGGTCCGGCGGGCGGCTTGTCTGCCCGCCGGTTGGCAGCAGCGGGAGGAGGCGGGGAAAGGCGTGTCGCGGCGGCGCGGGCCGGGCTGTGCGGAGCGGGCTGCGCGTTTCGGCGGCAAGTTCGCCGCAGGGTGTGCGCGGGCTTGCATTGCTCCGGCCTTCTGCTATCATCTCTTTGTTTACCGACCATGATTTCTTGGAACGTTGCTCTCGGTCTGATCGTCATCGCGTTCATTCTGCCCTTCATCTTTCTGCGCTCGCAGCTGGAGAGTATGAGGCGGCACGCGCGCAACAAGCACGCCGAGCTTGATCATCTTCGCCACCTGCTGCAGGATTTGGAGCTGCATGTGGCCAAGGATAAGTCGCTCTTTCTCGAGGCGCTCGGGGTGCCTTTTCTGCTGCTGCGCCGCTCCGGGCGTCTGGTGATGGCGAATCGCGCGGCGGGCGATTTGCTCGATATTGATGAGACCCGCAATATCAACCTGCTGCATGTGCTGACGCACGAGGGTGTTCTCCGGCTGATCCGCGAGGCGACGGAGGCGGATCGCCCGACTTTCTCTTCCGTGCAGATGGAGCTGCACGGCGAGATGCGCTACTACCGCACGCTGGCCACGCCGCTGCCCAATGAGGAGCGCCACGTCGGCCTTGTCTTTCACGATGTGACCGAGGAGCAGCGCACGCAGGTGATTCGGCGCGATTTCGTGGCCAACGCCTCGCACGAGCTGCGCACGCCGCTGACGATTGTGCGCGGCTATCTGGAGACGCTGCTCGAGGAGCCTGCGACGGCGGCCGATGAGAGGATGCGCACGCGGGCGCTGACGGTGATGAAGAAGCATACCGATCGCCTCGTGCGCTTGGTCGAGGATATGCTGACGGTTTCACGCTTGGAGAATTCGCAGTCCTACCTCAAGATGGAGGCCTTCGATCTGAACGAGGCCGTGGAGGAGACGGTGCAGCGCTTGGAGCCGCTCATGGAGTCGCAGCAGGCGGATTTCCGCGCGGAGCTCGATCCCTGCCCGCTGATGATGACGGGGGATAAGTTTTACTGGTCTCAGATTTTGTTTAACCTGATGGAGAACGCGCTCAAGAACAATCCGAAGCCGGGGCTGCGCCTCAGGCTGAGGGCCGCACGGAGTCAGGAGGGCTCTCTTTCGGTGCGGGTGGAGGACAACGGCGTCGGGATTGATGCCGATGCCCTGCCCTACGTTTTCAACCGCTTCTATCGCGCAGACAAGACGGGCAAGATCAAGGGGACGGGGCTCGGGCTCTCGATTGTGAAACACGCGGTGGAGGCTCACGGGGGGACGGTTCGCGCCGAGAGTCGGCCGGGCGAGTTGACGAGTTTTGTGATCGAGCTGCCGGCGACCCCTCCGGCCGCTCGCCCGGATGCCTGAGCGGCGACGCGATGCCTCAGACCCGCTTCCGCGCCGCGACGGGCGGCAAGAAACCCAGCTCTGCATCTCCGCGCAGAGCCGGGTTTTCGTGATTTTCGGGAGGGATGGGACGCCCCGTTTAGGCGAGCTGCGATAGCACGCCGCGGAGGATATCAAGGCCCTCGGCAAGCACCTCTTCGGGGATGTTGAGGGCGGGGATGATGCGAAGCGTGTCGGTGCCGGCGGGGCAGCAGAGCAGCCCGGCCGCCATGCAGAGGCTGTTGACGTAGGCCGAGGGCGTGCTGCCCTCGGGCACGGAGAAGCTGCCGCGGCGAAGAGCCACACCGCGCAGCAGGCCGAGTCCGCGCACGCATTCGACGACGGGCAGCTGCCAGCCTTCGACGGTGCTCTTGATGATCTCGCCCATGCGCTTGGCGCGCTCACCGTAGTGCCCCTTCACCAGCTCGCTGACGACGGCGTAGGACGTGGCGCAGGCCAGCGGCGTGCCGCCGAAGGTCGAGCCGTGAGAGCCGGGCCCCATGATGGAGGCGAGCTCGGTTCCCTCGTCGTTGATGGCGCGGTTGCTGACCCAGAAGCAGCCCATGGGGAAGCCTCCGGCGATTCCCTTGGCGCAGGAGACGAGGTCGGGCTTGAGCTCGGGGCAGACGCCCATCCAGCCCATCGGCGTGCCGCAGCGGTAGAAGCCGCACTGCACTTCGTCGATCATGAGCAGCAGGTCGTGCTCCTTGCAGAGCTCGGCCACGGCGCGGAGGAACTCGGGTTTGACGGGGTTGACGCCGCCTTCGCCCTGAATGGCCTCGAGCATGATGCCGCAGGTCTCTTTGCGGATGGCGGCGCGCAGGCCGTCGAGGTCGTTGAAGTCGACGTAGGTGAAGCCGATGAGCATCGGGTCGAACTCGATCTGAATCTTCTCCTGCCCGGTGGCGGCCATCGAGCCGAGGGTGCGGCCGTGGAAGCCCTTGCGGAAGGTGATGACTTCGTAGCGCGGGGAGCCGTCGGCGGCGGGACGGCGGTGGCCGAAGCGGCGGGCGACCTTGATGATGCCGTCGTTGGCTTCGGCGCCGGAGTTGCAGAAGAAGACGCGGCCGGGGATGCCGATGACGTCTTCGACGATGAGCTTGGCGAGTTTCTCCTGCTCGCCGATGGTGTAGAGGTTCGAGCAGTGCATCAGGCGGTGAGCCTGATCACAGAGGGCATTGACGACGATGGGATTGCAGTGCCCCAAGCAGCAGGTGGCTATGCCTGCACAGAAATCCACGTAACGTCGGCCGTCGGTATCAAACAGGTAAGAGCCCTCACCTTTCCCCATTGTCATGGGCGCGCGACCGTATGTCGGGAGTACGTATTGTGAATTCATAGCGGCCTTGACTCTACCGCTACTGCCTGTTCTTGTCAACGTTTTTCGCAGTTTTGGCGGCGAAAAGCAGCAAGTCGGCCAAGCTCTTCCTCGCGTCGATGCGGCAGGGCCTCGCCCTGCGCCGTCGGCTGTCCGGGAGAAACGACGTTTCGGGCGCCGCAGCGACGCTGCGCCCGGGCGCGGCAAGGGGGCTTCGCGCCTCGGCCGGAGTTACTTCCGGCGGCGTCAGGCGCAGCAGGCGACTCAGGCGCAGCAGGCAGCGGCAGGAGCAGCAGGAGCTCTTCGGGCAGCGGGGCCGGGGTTCAGAGCCGGAGGCTCAGGTGTAGCGGAAGCTCAGATGCGGCGGAGGCTCAGGCGCAGCGGAGGCTCTTCGGGCGGTACAGCGGAGGCTCAGGCGCGGCGGCGGCGCAGGAATTTGCGGGCGAAGGCATCGAGTTCGGGCACGCGGAAGAGGAAAGCGGCCAGGGCGTAGATGACGCATCCGGCCATGCCGGCGAGCGCCATGGCGCCGACGCGGTGCATGAAGCTCCACGAGGTGAAGCCGTCGAGGAAGATGTCGCGAATCTGCCAACAGGCCAGGGCGAGGACGGTGCCCGCCAGCAGGATGCGCAGCAGCCCCGGCAGCAGCACGCCGCAGGCCATGTTGCCCATCAGGTGCCTCAGGTAGAAGAAGTAGAAGAAGAAGTTGAGCGTCGTGACGGCGGAGGTGGTCAGCGCCAGCCAAGGCGCATCAAAGTGCAGCACGTAGACGAAGAGGTAGTTGAGGCCGACGGAGAGACAGAAGGCGACGATGGCGAGCCCGGCGGGAGCCCACGGCTTCTCGAGGGCGAGGAAGATGGGCTGCAGCACCTTCATGCCCGCGTAGCTGAGCAGGCCGAGCGAGTAGCAGGCCAGCACGTTGCCCGTGAGCACGGAGGCTTCGGCATCGAAGCGCCCGTGCTGGTAGAAGGTGCTCACGATGGACTCGCCCCAGACGCCGAGAAAGACGGTCGAGGGAACGGCAAAGAAGGCGACGAAGCGCATGGCACGGGCAAGGTGCTGCGGTATCTCGGTGTTGGCGCCGGAGGTGAGCGTCATGCGCGAGACGGACGGCAACACGACCATGCCCACGGCCACGCCGAAGAGAGCGACGGGCAGCTGCCAGAGGTGGAAAGCGGCACTGATGGCGGTGACGGAGCCGCCGGCCAAATCCATGGCGAAGGCGGTGTTGATGAAGATGTTGGACTGCGTGATACCGGCGGCGATGACGCCGGGAATGATGAGATACCAGACCTTGCGGACGACGGGGTCGGTGAAGCTGATGCGCCAGCCGCGCAGGGTGAGCGCGAGATTCCAGCGCGGGCGGAAGCCCTTTTGCCGCATCTTGGGCAGCTGCACGAGCACCTGCATGAGGCCGCCGATGACGACGGCAACGGCAAAGCCGTACAGAGCATCGGGGCCGAAGTTCGGGTCGATGAGCCAGCCGAGCGCGGTGCCGAGGCTGATGATGGTGAGGTTGAAGGCGGCGCTGGCGAGGTTCGGCAGACCGAAGATGCCGAAGACGTTGAGAGAACCCATGCACAGAGCACTCACGGAGGCAAACAGGATGAAGGGCCACATGATGCGGCAGAGATCCGTGGCCAGATCCATGAAGCCGCGGGGCTCCAACTTGAGGGTTGTCAGCCCCTCGGGTATGCTGCCGGCGGGCAGCGTCGCGGGCGAGCCCTCGGTGCCGGTGTAGAGGTAGAGTCGGCTGCTGGGGCGGAGCGAGCGCAGGGCGCCTTCTTTCAGGCAGCTTTCGTCGCTCAGGCCGATGAGAGGCGCCGCGCAGCGGAAGCTCGCCGTGGCCCTTCCGTCCGCGTCGCGCGTGACGCCCAGATACTCGGCGATGCAGCCGTGCTCGGGGGCGGCAGCGGCATCGGTGACGGCGCAGTGAACGAGCACCCGCTCGGGGTAGATCTGCTGCATGCAGAATCCGGCGACGAGGACGCCCGCGCTCACGAGGATGATCATCAGTGAGATGAGCTGCGTGAAGACCTTGTTGGCGAGCTCCCAGGCGGCTTTCGGGCCTTCCACCTTCTCCACCTTGCTCATGGCGCTGGTGAAGCTCTGCGAAAGCGCACCTTCGGCAAACATGTCGCGCAGCATGTTCGGCAGGCGGAAGGCCGCCAAGAAGGCGTCCATCGCGCCGGTGGCTCCGAAGAGGCACTGGTAGGTGATTTCTCGGATGAGTCCGGTGAAGCGGCAGCAGAATATGGCAGCGGTCGCGATCAGGCTCTTCTTTTGCAGAGATGACATGGCGGGCTCTCGGTTCTCAGACTCTCGACTTTTGACTCTAGGCTCTCGGCTCTAAGCTCTCGGCGCTAGGCTCTCAGGCTCTCAGGCTCTCGCTATCGGCGGGCGCATCCGCCCCGGGCGGCACGGGCCGATGGGGCGGCGTGTTGCAGCCGGGGCATCCGGCCGCACGGCGTCATCGCGCATCAGCGGCGTTTCTCGGGCAGCCCCTCCTTGATTTTCTTGACGGCCTGCTTCGCGTAGTAGCTCTCGCCGCGCAGCAGGCAGGTGCGGGCGTACTCGCGAACGACGGTGCGATAGAGATCCTTGTCTGCGGCGTCGAGCTTTTCGCGATCCTCTTCCGAAAGAGCCTCAATGTCAACCATGAGCTTCTTGAGCAGGCGGGCCGCCTGCGTATCGCAGGGACGCGTGTCCGCCTTGCGGTTGATCAGAGCGAGCTCGAGGCGCGCGCGGTAGGCCTTGCCGTCGGTCACGTCGGGGTGAGCCGCCGTGATGATGTCGGTCGTCGCAGAGACCCACTTGATGGCGTTGGGGTAATCCTCTTCGGTGCGGTAGTAGGCGGCGAGCTCGTTGGCGATGGAGGCTTTGAAGTCTGCGTTTTTACGCGCGAGGCTCTCGTCCTTCTCCATCATGTCCCAGCAACGCGTCAGCAGCTCGATCTTGTCCGCCCCCTGTGAGTTGGCCGCGAGGTACGAGAGGCAGCGCAGCACCTCTTCCTGATCGGTCTCATGCTCGACGAGGTAACGGCAGTCGGCCATGGCATCGGGCACTGCGCCGCGCGCCTCATCGGAGCGCGAGCGGGTGCGGCAAATCTGAAGTTTCAGTTCGGGCGTCATCTCGCCGTACCCGTCGGCGAAGGCTTCAGCCAGCGAGAGGGCCTGCGAGCAGCCTTCGTACTCGCCGAGGCGGTAGCGCAGCTCGCCGAGCATCATGTAGCAGCGGGGCAAGCGGTGCTCGCGATCGGGGTACTCGAGCATGGAGTCGCGGCAGCGCAGCAGCTTGGCCTCTATCTCGCGCAGGCTCGGCGCGGCGAGGTTCGGGTTGTCGCGCAGGGCGTTGGACACCTCTTCGATCATCAGGCTCGAAGTTGCCGGGCAGAGCGGCCATTTGCCCTTCTCTAAGATGTTGCGGACAATCTGAAGCACGGGCTCTTTGACGGTGCTCGCCTCCGCTCGCATCATCTGCAAGGCCGCAGCCTCTGCCGCCAGCTCGGGGGTTGAGATGCGGGCCATGACTCCGGGCTGGTCGAGCCGCGCGATCACCTTGACGGCCGCATCCGGGTTCTTCATGAGCAGGTAGGTCTCGGCACTGCGGCGCACGGAGCGCAGCAACATCGGCGTGCGCGCCGGATCATCGGTGATCTGATCGAGCAGGCGGCTGTCGAGGCGCAGCTGCAAGTCGTAATCCTGCCGCTCGCGGGCAGCGACGGCCAAGCGCTCCAGACCTTCGGTGGGCGCGAGGCTTTCGACTTCGGGCAGCAGTGCCTTGGCTTCCGTCCAGAGGCCGTTATCCACCAAGCGCGTCAGCAGGAACCAGAGGAAACGGCGGCGCGTATCATCGCTCTTGATCCAAGCGAGGCGGCTCTTGCGGTTGTTCACCAGATCCAGCAGCTTCGACTTGTCGCCCGAAAGCTCAGCGAGCAGGAGTTCCAAATTCTCGTTGGCCTCCTTGTTGTCGTAGACAAGATGAGTCTGCCCCTTGAAGTGATTGACGATATCATCACCCTTGATGTAAACCACCCCGAGAATCAGAGCGGTTATGGTCAGTCCGATGGCGGCCAGCGGTATTCTGTGGCCGGTATTCTTGCGGCGCGGTCGGTAGCGGCGTATCATGGTGAGCAGGGGGGGAGAGGGAGAAATCCCGGTTGGTATGGGGTTAGGTTGCGAAAGTGTGTCAGGAGGCGAAAGGGGGTCAGGAGGCTGATGCCGCCTCATCGGGAGCCGCTTCGGCCTCATCGGTTGACGGGACGATGCCGAGCTTGCGTTCACAGATATTGAGCTGTTGCACGGCCTCGGTCTGCGCCTCCATCGTAATGCCCTCAATCTCGGTCATGGCCTGCCAAGCGGCGCGGCCCTTGGTCCAATCGCCGAGCTTCATGGCGATGTAGCCCATGCCGCGCAACAGGTCTTCCATGCGCGCGGGTGAAGGCTGTTCAAGAGTTCTCATCCGGCTCAGGCAGTTCTCATAGGCGGCCAGCGCCTCGGCGCCGTGCCCCAGCGACTCCTCACAGCAGGCCAGCAAGAACAGGATATCGGCCTTCACCTCGGCGGAGCCGACGGAGACGCGATCGCGCAGCTCGAAACTGCGGCGCAGCAAATCCGCCGCTTCGGCGAAGTTGCCCTGCGCCATCCGGCAGCGCCCCAGCCCCTCGAGCGGCTGAATGGTCTCTTCGGCCGACTGAGCCAGCTTGAGGCATTGGGCGAAATCCTGCGCGGCCTCATCGTAGCGACCATCGAGATAGGAGGCCCACCCGCGCTGATCCCCGAGGCTGATCCAGAAGCTGTCGCTGAGCGGCAGTCGGCCTTCGGCGGCTCCGTGCGCCCGGTTCAGCAAAGCGGTCGCGCGAGCGTAGCGGCCGGCATTCGCCTCGATTTGCGCCAGCGAGCGCAGCGCCCTGAGGCGATAGGGCAAATCGGCGGGGTCTGCCCCCAAGTCCGGCAGCGCCTTCTCCAACAGCTCCGTCGCCTCATCAGCCCGCCCCCATTCAACGAGAGCCTCGCCGTAGCTGACGGCAAGCGTCGGGCTCATGCGCCGCGCATCGGGAGTCGAGCCGCTGAGCACCGATCGGAAACACTGCAAAGCACTGTCCTCATCGCCGCTGCGCCGCAGGAGCACCCCTCGAAAAACCAGCAAATCCGCCAGCAAAGGCTGCCCGGCTTCACCCAGTTCGGCAGCTTCGGCCTGCAACTCATCCAGACCGGCCATCATCGTCTCGGGCGGGCAAGTCACCGCCCCGAGCAAATCGAGGCGGCGGTAACAGCCTAGGAGCTCTTCGCGCGCCATGCCCAGCTTGCGATAGCGCGAGCAGGCCATGCGTTCGCAGTCCAGAGCCCGCTGCAACGCGCCCCCCTGCCGCAGCAGCTCGGCGGCCATCTGAGCGCGCCGCGCCCAGAGGACCTCCTCCGGCGCCGTATGCAGAGTCTTGCCGAGCAGAGGCTGCGCCTCCTTCAGGAAACCGCGCTGCAACAAAGCATAAGCCACCTGCCAGCAAGCCTCCTGCAACACCGCCGGTTCGCGTATCCACGCGAGATTCGACGTCGCCTCTGCGGCGTAGTTCAGCAGCGTGCGGTCGTCCATGGCCTCGACGCGCATGATGGCCAGCAGATTCCGAACGGCCAAGTCGTTGAGCTGTGCCGAAACGCGCCCGGACCGGAGCGCTTCCTCATAGCCCGCGGCATGTCCGCCGACATGACCGACGGCCTCACCGTGGCGGCAGCCGAGTTCATAAATCAGCCAACCGGTTGCAGCACAGCCCAGCAGCAGCAGCGCATACCCCGCTCGGCACAGAGCCGGGCGCAGCACGAGGCGCTCCTGCGGAGGCACCATAACATCACCAGCCTCCGAATCATCCGGGTTCGGAGGAATCACTTGTCGGGAATCAGGCAAAACGGCAGAAAGGAAAGGCGCTCGGAAGCACCGTCAACACTTAGGCGGAAACGCGATCGAGGCGGAAGGCGGCGTGCACCACGCGGGCAGCCTTCTCAATATCAGCCGCATCGACCGTCGTCGAGATGCGAATCTCAGACGTTGCGATCATGCCCGTGCAGATGCCGGCATCGGCCAGAGACTGGAAGACCGTTGCCGCCACGCCCGAATTCGAGCGCATGCCCACACCCACGACCGAGAGCTTGGCGAGCCCGGACTCCGTCTCGAGGCGAGCCTTGTCGCCGAGCTGAGGCAGAACCTTCTGCAGAGCGGCCTGCGCGGCGCCGAGGTCATTCATATTCATCGTAAACGACTGGCGGGCGACGCCGTCGTGAGCGACGTTGGCCACGATCATGTCAATGTTGATTTCAGCCTTGGCCAGAGCCGAAAGAATAATGGCCGTGTAAGCCACGGGAGCCGTAATGCCCGACACGGTGACGCGGGCCTGATTGCGTTCGATGGAAACGCCGCGCACTGCGAGCGACTCCATGGCGGGATTTTCTTCTTGCACGATGGTACCGGAGTTGTTGTTCATGGAATTGCGGACTTCAAAAACGACGCCAAACTTTTTGGCGAATTCAACGGAGCGAGCCTGCATGACCTTCGAACCGCTCGAGGCCATTTCAAGCATCTCTTCGTAGCAGAGGACGGGAATCTTGCGGGCCTCCTTCACCACGCGCGGATCGCAGGTGTAGACGCCGTCGACATCCGTATAAATCTGGCAGAGATCAGCCTTCACCGCCGCCGCCATCGCAATGGCCGACAGATCCGACCCGCCGCGACCGAGCGTGTGAATGCGGCCGCCGTCGTGCGAAACGCCCTGAAAGCCGGCGCAGACCACGATATTACCCTCGTCGAGCGCGCGCAGCACGCCGGAGGGCTCTATATTCATGATGCGCCCGCGCGTGTGGCTGCCGTAGGTTGAAATACCGGCCTGAGCACCGGTGAAGCTCATGGCCTTGTAGCCCATATCGTCAATCGCCATGCAGAGCAGAGCGACGGACTGCTGCTCGCCCGTAGCCAGCAGCACGTCGAGCTCGGCATCGGACGGGTGCTCCGTCATCTCGTGGGCCAGCCCGATAAGCTTGTCCGTCACACCGCTCATGGCTGAAATCACGGCCACCACGCGGTTGCCGTTCTGCTGCGTCTCAATGAGGCGGCGCGCCACATTGCGAATGCGGTCGATAGAGCCCACGGAGGAGCCACCGTATTTCTGTACAATCAATGCCATAATCTGTCAGTCGGTCAATCAGTCGTTAAAAGTCTCGATGCGGAAGACGACGGGGTGGCGGTCGATATTGTCGATCTCGCCGATCTCGCGCAGGGCATACTTGAGGCGCACCCACTTGCAGGCATGCACCATGAACACGAGATTGCACCAGGGATTGCCGTTGCGATCGCAACCGCAGAACGTCGAGCTGGTGCCCGAAATACCCACATCGTATTTCGCAAAGATGGAAGCCGCCGCCGCGATCACACCGGGGCGATCCTGCACGTGGAAGCGCACATAGTAGGGCGTCACCGTCTCGCCGAGCGGCAGCAGCGACAGCTCCTTGGTGTAGGGGCGGAAACCCGTGTGGAAATCCGGGTGGCGCCTCTCGCGCATGGCCAGCACCACATCGCCGATCACCGCACTGGCCGTCGGATTCTTGCCGGCACCCCTGCCGTAAAAGATCGTCTCACCGACGATATCCCCCTTCACCGCAATGGCATTGAACACCCCGTCGACCTTCGAAAGCAGGTGAGTAAGCGGCACGAAACTCGGCTGCACGCGCAGCTCCAGCTGATCCGTCTCCGCATGGTGCTTGATGACCACCAGCAACTTGATGGTGTAGCCCAGGCGCTCGGCAAAGCTCAAATCCACACTCTCGACGCGCTCGATGCCGTAGACGGAAATCTTGTCGGGCGTCACCGGCGTACCATAGGCGAGCATGGCGAGAATCAGCGCCTTGTGGGCAGCATCCCAGCCATTGATATCAAAGCTCGGATCCGCTTCCGCAAAACCGAGCTGCTGGGCATGCTCCAGCGCCTCGTGAAGAGGCATCCCCTTCTCGCGCATCGAGGTGAGGATGTAGTTGCTCGTGCCGTTGATAATGCCGATAATGCTCTGCACGTTGTTGCAGATAAGCGAATTCTGAAGGCTCTGAACGATGGGGATGCCGCCGCCGCACGAAGCCTCAAAGTAGAGAGGCACCCCCTTCTCCGCCGACAGGCGGAAGAGCTCACTGCCGTACTCGGCCAACACGGCTTTGTTGCCCGTCACGACGGGCTTGCCGGCCTCAATCGCAGCGCGGATGAGCTTGTAGGCCTCATTCGTGCCGCCGATGAGCTCGATAATAATGTCGATGAGCGGATCTGCGACCAAATCGCGCCAGTCATCCGTGAGCAGCGAGGCGTCTATCTGCACCTCGCGCGGGCGCTTCAGGTCGCGGACGGCCACGCGGCGCACCTCGAAGGAAATCTGAGCACGCGCCTCAAGCAGGTCATGGTTGCGGCAAAGCGTCTCATAGACACCTGTCCCTACCGTGCCGAGGCCGGCGAGGCCGAGCTGAAGAGTCTTACCTTTCATGCGCGCGGGAATTGTACAGCTGCGAAGCTGAAATGACAAGTCTATAATCTGCCCTGATGCAGCGACCTCGACGCGCTCCGCCCCGGAGCCGCCCTCATCAGAGGACGAACATTGACCCGGCCCAAACGGCGCGGTCGCGCCGTGCGTTCACACAATCAGCTGACGTTCAACTTTATGCAAATCTCCTCCGGGCATTTACCCACCCTCGGGCTCGCCTGCGGCTGCAAAAAATCGCGTTCATCTCAAAAAAAGTCTTGCCAAGTGCGCGCGAGAGAGTATAATGGCCGCACCTTCACAGCGCAACTCGAGCGAATCAAGGAAGCGCGGTGAGGGTGACACAGCAAAGCGGATGTAGCTCAGTGGTAGAGCGCAACCTTGCCAAGGTTGATGTCGTGGGTTCGAGTCCCATCATCCGCTCTCCTTCGCCCTCACGGGTGAAGATCCGGGGAAACTCCGCGGATGTAGCTCAGTGGTAGAGCGCAACCTTGCCAAGGTTGATGTCGTGGGTTCGAGTCCCATCATCCGCTCGCATGAAAGCCCGCCTCACTGAGGCGGGCTTTTTTGATGGGTTGAGCGCAGGCGGGGTCAAAGGGTCAAGCGCAAAGTGTGGGGTCAAGCGCAAAGAGGGGTCAGGGTCAAGCGCCGAGTTGCGCGGAAGGCGCATGTTGAGTCTCCGATTAGCCGAAGGACCAGCAAACGCGCGGCCGCTCCTTCACTCCGCAGGCCGGGTGTTCACTCGCCGGGCCGATAGTCGATGCGCACGGGCACTTGGTCGATTTCGATTCCCGTGGAGGTGAGGATGTCCATGATGCTGATGAAAAGCCCCATGGATGAGCCCTCCGCCGCCGAGACCTGAAGCTTGATGTCGGGATGGGCGCGGCGCAGCTCTGCAAGGGCGACGGGCAGTTCTTCAGGGCTGATGAGTTTGCCGCCCAGAGCGATGCGCCCAAGCTCGTCGATTTCCAGCAGCAGCGAGTCCGCGTCGCCGCGCACGCCGCTGAGGTGCTGCGTCTGCGGCAGGGTGAGCGGCAGGACTTGGTTCTGCCGCTTGAACTCGGTGTGCACGATGAAGAAGATGAGCAGAATCGTCAGGATGTCGAGCATCGGGACGATGGGCACGGAGTTCCACGACGTTTTGCGCGTGTAGATGTTCATGGCTCTCAGAGGCGGTTGCGGTAGGCGAGCAGCTCGGTGAAGAATTCAGCGATGCGAGCCGAGCGGCGCTCAAGCGAACGCTCGAAGCAGGTCAGGGCAATCACGCCGGGCACGGCGATGGCCAGGCCGAAGATGGTGGTGTAGAGAGCTTTGGAGATGCCCTGAGAGATCCCTTGCTGTGCCGCGTCGGTGCCGAAGACGCTGAAGATGTCCACCAAGCCCCAAGCTGTGCCGAGAATGCCGAGCATGGGGGCGATGGTGGTGATGACGCTGATGAGCGACATGCCGGCGCGCTGCCCGTCGATAAGCAGGCGGAGGCGCGCTTCGATGATTTTCTCGATGTCGGGTTCGTAGCGATGCTCAACGCAGTAGATGACCTCGCGCGCCAGAGGGGACTTAGAGCAGAGGGCCGATTCGAGCAGCACTTGCGCCGAGTTCTGCATCTTGGCGACGTCGAGCTTCTGCCGGAGGCGCCGATACGCGCGCCGCTCGCCCGTGAACAATAGGTGATACAGAATGGCGGCCAGCATGATGACGGAGCAGGCCAGCAGCGGATAACCGAAGGGATGGCAGGCTTCGAGGAATTGTTGTATGGTTTCAGTCATGGGATGTGCGATGGTGTGGGGTTCTGAAAGCGATCGGTGGGGTAAGTCTCAAGGATGGGGAATTAGTCGAAGTGAAAGATGATGACGATTTCGAGCAGATTGTCGCCGAGTTCTCGCTTGACGGCGTCGGGCATGGGCGGCAGCGATGCCTCGCGGATGGATCTGAAGGTGAAGGACTGCTGAAGCACGCTGGCCCCGCGGCGCCCGAGCAGCTGCAGGTTATTGATGAGTCCGCGCGAGTCAATGCACACGCTCACGGCCAAGCTCCCGAGCAGGATGTCTCCGCGGTGCTCATCGCAGTGGAAGTACCAAGAGCGGGCGATGCGTCGGTAGACCTGCGCTTCGTAGGCGCCGCGCGGCGTGGCCGCGACGTTGAGCGAGGGGTTTCTGCCGCAGATGAAGGTGCCGCTGCTCCGGCTGCGCCTCTCCGCCGTGCGGAAGCCGGGCTGGGACGACGCCGGCAGGCTCGGATCGTAGACGGGCCGACTGCGCAGAGCCGGAGTCGGCAAGGTCGGGTCGAGCATGGAGAGGGACTCGTCGGGCAGGCCGGCGCGGACGGCGAGATCATCGGGCTTTTGACTCGCCACGATGCTCACTGTTTCGGGCAGGACGGGCTTGCCTTCGGGAGATTCTTCTTCGGTCAGAGGCTCGGGACGCGTCAAGGGCGAGGTGACGTTCGATACGAACTCTTCTCCCTGCTTGGCGCTGCCCGAAGCATCGGGCTTGCCGGCGGAAGGTGTCTGCGGTTCCGGGGGCTGAGGGCGCTCGCTGTCAGTTTCTCGGACGAGCTCTTTGACGACCGCTTGCTGTCCGTCCGACGGCGGAAGGGACGACGGCGCCGCCGGGTCGACGGCAAGTTGAGCCTGCGACGGAGACGAGTCGGGCTGCTGCACGGAATCGGGCGTTTCGCTCGGCTGCCCGGCGAGGGCTTCGCTGAACAGGTCGCCATCCTGCCGCTCGCGCGAGAGGGTGTTGAGCTCCTCTTGCTCACGCCCCTCCATCGAGGGCGCAAGAGCATCGCTGTCGGGAGGGCGCTCGCCGGCGGCCGTGGCGCTGCGCGCCCCGACGTGATCTGCCTCAAGGGGGGTCTGTTCCGCTTGGTCGGGATCGGTCTTGGCAAAGGGACGTCTCTGCTGCTGCGGTGTTTCTTGAGGCTTCGACTCGCGCCTTACTTGGACATGAACTTGGCGCACCGGGGTGCGCGCTGCCGTTTGCCGGCCCTGATGGCCGGAAATATTCTGCAGCAGAAGGAGGACGAGCAAGAGGTGCAGCAACAGTGAAAGCAGGACGCAGAAAAGCAGCGGCCACGGGCGCATCCCATTCTGTTCCCTCGTGCTCACGGGCGCATTGTAACAAGCCCTACACGCCAGCGCAAGAAAACTCTGTGTCACCGCGTCGCGTCAAAGCACGACAGACGCAAAAAGCCCCCTTCCGCCCATGCGGAAGGGGGCCTAGCATACTCTAGCGGCACAGCTTTTCGCCCTCAGCCCAATGTGGCAAACTGCAGGTGCATCCAGTCCACATCGCGCTCGCGGCCGAGCGAGACGGCGCCCTGCTCCTCCCAGATGCGCCACCAGGCGTCGTACTCCGCTCCGCTGAAACGGGCCTTGGGCTTCTTCATCGCGTAGCTGTTGTGCTCGGCGTCGAAGTCGAGCGCGATGCCCCAAGCGTGCATCGACAGCGAGCTGCCCGTGCTCGTGCTGCGGTAGTTGTAGCTGCCGCTGTACACATCGAGCCCGAGGCGGCTGATGGCCTCTTGCCCGTAGTGCTCCAACACCGCCCGCAAAGCAGCTTCGACGCGCTCGGCGATCAGACGGTGCACGCGGATGGTCTTCACCGCCTTGCCCTCGTAGTAGAGGGTGTAGGGCGGTACGATGTTCACCAGCTCATCCTCGCAGCCCGCGCGCCCGAAGATGCTCGTGCCGGCGCGCACCTGCGCCTGCGTCGGCAGCGTCGTTGCCTCGGACAGCGACACCTCGAGCGCCGCCGCCAGCGCCGCCAGCGTCTTGTCGCCGATGATGCCGTCGGGCGTCGTGCCCACCTTCTTCTGTATCGCTTTTACCAGTTCTTTATTCATCTCTGTCGTCCGTACTCTCAATCATCAACTCACGGGCTCGCTTGGCCAGCGCGCAGTTCTCGCACTGCTGCGCCATCTTGCGGTTGGCATCATCCAGCCGCGCTTCAAGCTTCTCGTTTTTCTTGACCTCGCGCCACAGAAAGATTCCCATGATGGCCGCGACTGAAGCGCCGCTCTGCACGGCCTCCAGAAACTGGGCCAACCCGAACTCCGCCGTTGCCATCCCGCAGAAAGGCACCAGCGTCGCCAGGCAGAGCGTCCCGTTGATCAGATTGTTCGTCATTTCTCCTCTCCGTCAAGCTCGCGAATGACGGGCGCCACCACCTCGCCGCTGTACGTCCATGACCCGTCGGCACCCTGCGACGCCGTGGCCGTGCACGAGCCCTGCGCCATCACCAGCACCGCCGCAACGGCGCCGACAATGGCCGCCGCGATATACTGAGCCCAAGACTCCTTGATGCCCCACCCCGTCAGCAGGCTCGTGAGCCAGCCGACGGCCTTTTCCTTCTTCTCTTCGTCCGTGTTCATTGTTGTGATCGGTTTCAAGATTCCGCCGCTTCCGCCGCCTCTGCCGTCAACTCAGAGGCTGGTTCAGCTGCCTCCGTCTCCGGCGGCAGCGGGTCGTAAGTCAGCCCTTTCATCGCCGCGGCCTCGGCGGCCGTCGCTGCCTGCGGGCAACCGGAATTGAGCCCTTGAGGCGTGTGAAAAGCCTGCCCCGCGTTGGCGGCATAGCGCCGCCCGTTTTCATCCGTCCACTCGCCTTTTTCGTCCGTCGTGAAAAAGTAATGGAGCAGCTTCGTTTCCGTCGTTTCT
>DXFQ01000041.1 GCA_019114365.1 Candidatus Parakkermansia intestinigallinarum
GCACCCGACCACCGCCGCTGCCGCGGGGCGTGTCGCGGCCTGCAGCGCCCTTCTCACGGCGCATCGCCGGGGCGGTGGCGGCCTCGGGGATGGAAACGGCGGTGCAGTTGCTCCAGTCTCTTCTGCTCGACGTGGGTGTAGATCTGCGTCGTTGCGAGATCGGCATGGCCCAGCATGTCCTGAATCACGCGCAAATCAGCCCCGTTCTCGAGCAAATGCGTTGCAAATGAATGCCGCATGATATGCGGGAACACGTGCTCGGAAAGCCCGGCATCGCGCGCGCGCTGACAAATCACCTGCCGCACGCGCTCGCGCGTCAGCGGCCTGCCGAGGCGCGAGAGAAAGACGGCATCCGACCTCACCCCCTCGCGCACCAGCAGCGGACGCCCCGCCTCCATGTAGCGGGCCAGCGCCTTGGCGGCCACCCCGCCCAGAGGCACGTAGCGCGTCTTAGAACCCTTGCCCAGCACGCGCAGAAAGCCCGACTCGCGATCAATCCGGTCGGTGCTCAGCTGCACCAGCTCACTGACGCGAAGACCGCTGCCGTAGAGCATCTCCAGCATCGCGCGATCGCGTGCGCCGTAGGGCAGATCCATCGGGTCGACACTCTCAAGCAGGCGCTGCACGGCCGCGGCCGAAAGCGTCTCGGGCACCTGCTGCGTCACCCTTCCCCCGTGCAAGAGAGCAGCGGGATCCGTCGGCAGCACACCCCGCGCCGCCAGAAAGCGAAAAAAAAGCTGTAAATGCACCGTCGCCACCCGGCAGGATGAATCCGCCAGCCCCTCACCGCGCAGAGCCGCCAGATACTCGCCGAGCATCGCGAGATCCACCGACGCCAGCCCCGCCCCGCGAGCCTCGAGCCAGCGGCCGAAGCGCTCGAGACTCTGCCGAAGGGAGCGGCGATAATTGGCGCTCTGCCGCCTCTCTGCCGCCACGGCAAGCAGGAAGCGTTCAATCTGCCCGGCAATGGCGAGGGGCGGCATGCGGCGTCAATTCTGCGAACTGCCCGAAGGCTCCGGAAGCGGCTCAAAGTCGACATCGCCACCCTCGGCGGCGGACGGTTGGCCCGCGGCCTCGCGGCGGCGCTGCTCATAGGCAGCCGCGCGATCCGAGCCGTTGCTGCGAAGAATCACCGCACGCCCCGTCGAACTGACCGTCACGCGATCCGTGGGCTGCACGGCCGAGGCATTGGACTCGGGATTCGGCAGCTGAGCCTCTCCGCCGGGCGTCAACGGCAGGCCCGTCGCGGGATCCGTCAGGCTGTTGGACACGAGCGTCACCGGATCCTCCAGATCGCTCTCGCGCACAAAGCCGCGCTCGCCCTCCTGCGTCTCGACAAAATAATACGTTCCCTCACAGGCAATCACCTTCACACTGGGCGTCCTGACAAGCTTACCGTCGGTCGACTCATCGCGGTCGGGGTTGCGCTCCAGCAAAAACACCTTGCCCTCGCGCACGGGAGCCTCCGCATCGGCCGGGTACTTGCCCTCCTTGAGGATCTCCGCGCGCATCGCGGCGCGAGCGGCCGACGTGCCGGGAGGATCAAGAGGGGAGTCGGGCTTCAGGTACTCGGGGACATAGGTACCGCGGTCGGTCAGACCGCACGAAACGAGCATCAGCGGAAGAGAAAGCAGAAAGGCGGAGCGCAACATCATCATGTCGGCATTCTAGCATGCTCATCTTCAAATTCAAGAAGAAAGACGCCGTCCGCAGACGAAACCCGAACGAGCACCGCGCCGCCCCCCTGCTCCACGGCTTGCAAAAGCCTGAACCCGCTGCTTGCATGAGCCAGTCCCCGCCATCGGCAAAAGCGCACTTCGCGCCGTCGGCAAGTGCCTGCCCCGCTGCGGCAAGAGCCAGTCCCCGCCATCGGCAAAAGCGCACTTCGCGCCGTCGGCAAGAGCCTGCCCCGCCCTTTCTCGCGCTCACTGCCCGGGCAGGACTCGGCACCTCAGCCCATCAGCGCCTCGCGGTTCACGAAGAAAACGGCGCCGAGCACGCAGCAAAAGGCCCAGAGATAATCCCACTTCCACTGCTCGCCGACAAAGAAAATCATGAACGGCACAAACACCGACAGAGAAACCGCCTCCTGAATAATCTTGAGCTGCGCCAGACTCAGCCCCTCAAGGCGCCCCACATTGTTGGCCGGCACCATGAAACAGTACTCGAAAAAAGCCACGCCCCAGCAAATCAGAATCAGCTTCCACCAAGGCAGCGCCACCGATTCGCCCGGCTTTTTGAGAAAGCCGTACCAAGCAAAGGTCATAAAGGTGTTGCTGCAAACGAGCAGAAAGACAGTCAGGCAGATGCGGAACATAACGAAAAAGACGGCGGCGCATCATACTCCCGCCCGCCCCCTCCGTCAATCCCAAAAGGGAGAATCACCCGCAAAAACACATAAGCCTGCGCCGAGCCGCGCCGCGTGCACGGGCAAACAGACTACCCCGCCCCCTCAGCCGTCCTCGGCCGAGGGGCTCGGGAGCCAACGGCCGATTCCCGGCCGAGGCGCCTTTCCGGACGTCGCGAGCTCACGGCTCAGCGCCGGAGCCCTGCCCGCCTGCCGACGGAGCTGCGCTCTCAGCGTCCGCGGTCTCGGGCGCAGGCTTCGGCTGCCGCGGCTTCACCGCACCGACGTAAAAGCGGCTGCGTCCCGAGGCATCGGGCTTGTGCACCAGCGCAAGCGATTGCAGCGCATCAATACCCAGCAAGCCGGGATCAGCCTCCGGCGGCAACAACTGCGGAGTGATTTCCGCCGAAAACAGCGTCTTGCCCAGCTGCAACCGCCCCTCGTGCCCGACGCCGACCTCTATCATGCGGCGGCCCGAAATGTCAGCCACGGGCGTGCGGTGAGACGCGGCGAGACCGGGCTCCCATTGCTCGGGCAGCATCGTCGTCACCGAACTTCCCGTATCAAGCAGCAGCACGAGCTCGCGCTTGCCGCTCTTCACCTTCGCCATGAGACGCCCGCCCTCATCGAGCTCGCCTTCAAGCGGCACAAAGCCCTCCATCTCCCTGAAGCTGCCCCAGGAATAGCGGTTGTTGGCGAAATCCATCACAAAGGGCAGGTAGCGCATCGCATCCATGCCGAGAATCCCGTCGATGGGCACACTTTGCATGCTGTTGACGCCGTCGAGACTCATCACCAGAAAGGCCATCCCGCGCAACTGCGCTCCGCCCGCCTGCAACTCACCCAGCGTCAGGCCGGGGATCTCGGCGGCATTGCCCTGAATCTGCATCTCGGAAGTATCGACATACTCCACCTTGAGCACCTCGTCGGCAAAGCGCTTGTCGAGCACCGTGTGCGTCGCTCCCGTATCCATCAGCAAACGCGCGGGCACGCCGTTGACCAAGCAGGTCACCAGCACCTGCCCGCAGTTTGCATCCCGATACATAGCACCGATCTTCGCCTTCCCTCCGGCGGGCCGCACCGCCGAAGACGCAGGAAGAGAAGACGAGCCCGGAGCATCGGCCGCGCAGGCAGCCAAAGCAACCGCTCCCGTAACCATCAGCAACCCGGCAACAAGACTCCCGGGCAAGAGAACATTCTTCATGACTCCATTCTAGCATCCGGCGGCGCGGCGTCAATGATATTTCAAGACACAAAAAAATTAACTTTACCTCAGTTTCTTCTTGCTCCCTCACAACACTCACGATATAATACGCGCGTATGAGGAAAGCCCTTTTGTTAACTATGGCAACAGCGCTCCCGCTGTATGCCTACGACGCCCCCCCGGCCATTCCCTCCGGCGACGTCATGTACGACGCGGTGAGTTACGACTCCGACGCCTACCTGTATGACGACAGTTCATACGCAGCAGACTTCGGCAACGCCGAAGCGACGGCACCGGCTCCCCTGCAGACGGCAAACACGTACTCGAAGAACGGCCACGTGACGCTCAACCTCTACAGCTCCCAGTATCAGGTTCGCGGCATGGGTGTCACCGACTTCATGAGCAAGTACGGTTGGTCCTCCATCGATGCCTCCTACACCTTCCCGAACCGCAACCTCTTCAACCTCGGGATCGAGCAGCGCATCTACGGCAGCGTCGGCTTCATCTGGGATCACAGCTGCCCGCTGGGTCGCACCCCCGTCGTGCACCTCGGCTACGGCATCGCCAAGGAGCTCTTGCCCAACCTAAAGTTGGAGCTCGCCTACAACTTCCGCCACGGCGGTCTTGAAGGTTACATGGCGCGCTTCTACGACGGCAGCGCCCACCGCATCACGCAGGATCTCACCCTCGGCTTGAGCTACGACGACCACCAGCGCGGCTTCTTCGGCCACGCCCTGGCCGGACTCAGCTTCCAAGGGCTCAACGGCAGCTTCTACGACCTCGAGCTCGGCTACCGCTTCACCGATCTCTACAGCGGCAACTCCCTCGGTCTCGACCTCGAAGTCTCGGCCGGCATGGCAGCCTCGCTGAGCTACTGGGGCTCGGGAGTCGAGGGCATCGACGCCTATCGCGTGCGCGCGGCTCTGCTGCCCTACACGCACAGCGGCTCCTTCGGTCGCGACGGCGCCTTCGGCGTCAGCCCCTGGATTCAGCTCTCCTGGTCGGGCAGCAACGCCGGCAAGATCGACCGCGTCACCGGCACCGGCCCGGTTGATCACATGCAGATCTGCGTCGGCATCGACTGCACCTACAGCTTCTAAAGCCGAGAAAAGGCTTGCCACGGGGGATTCTTTCGTGTAGAATCCCCCCGTTGCGCCGGTTTAGCTCAGTGGTAGAGCTCCCGATTTGTAATCGGATGGTCGTCAGTTCGAATCTGACAACCGGCTCTTGAACTCCGAGACCGCCGTTCCTGAGAGGGACGGCGGTCTCGCCGTATCCGGGCCGAAGGAGCGCCACGCACCGCGGCATCGGGTGCAAGCACGGAGAGGCAACCGCGGACTTCAGCAGCGGCACGGGGGAGCAGCAACAGGCCCGGCCGCTCGCCCCCGCCACAGCGAAGAGCCGCGGAGCACGCCCGCGCCAGCCGCACGGCGCCGCCCATCGCCCGCTCAAGGGAGCGAGAGGCCGAATGCGGGCCCCTCAGCCCACTCGATTGAGCTGCGTGATCGTCGCCTTGGGCTCACCGGCCTCGGCATTCGACGTCGCCCAGACCAACTCGTGCAGCCCTGCCTCGAGGCGATAAATCACCAGATCATTGACGCGAAGCCCCGTCTTGCCCTCCATATGCTCAAAGGCCGTGTGAGGGCTGAAGCGCAGCACGCCCTCGTAATCATCGACGGTGCGGAGAAAGGCGTAATAGCCGGGCTGCGGCGCCTCGACGAGAAAGCGCGATACGTAACACGAAACGCCCGCCAAGCTCTCCTTCTCCCAGCTCAGCGGCGCCTCCTTCGGGCAGCGCACCCCCGCACGGCGGTCGCGCTTCACGGGCAGCAGCGGCAGACGGCGGCGGCGCATCGTTTTCAGCCCGTCGCGCGTCACCTGATAGGTCACGATCAGCACCGTCGCACAGCCCCAGAAGAGCCAGATGCGCAGCCCGTTCATCGCCGTCTCGGGAGCATCCCAGATGAGGCAGCCCGTCAAAAAGGACGCGAAAAGCGCAGTGAGCAGACCGCCGATGCGCCAGCCCAGCACCATGCCCGGGAAGAGCAGGAAGAGGACGGTAAAGGGAATGAACTGTTTGAGGTTCAGCGGCGTGCTCTTCAGGAAATCGCGGCGCAGGCCGGCTTCCACCAATCGGCTCAGCTCGGCCTGAGACGTTTGCGTATCAATCTTCACGCCGCCTAAGGTAACACAGAGTCCCCCCGCATTCAAGGACAAAGAGCAACCTGCGCCTCAGGCTCGGCGCCCGAGACAGCTTCCCCTCCCCGCCTTCGAGACGGGGAGGGGAAAGGGGGCGAAGAGCTCCTGCCCCACCGGCGCTTCGGGAGAAGCTCACCGTCACTCGGCGGCAGCCCCGGTCTCCGGAGCAACGCCGTGCGCAACCAACATCTGAATGATGGCCTCACAAACCTCGCGATCCGTCACTTCCTCCATCGCCACTTCCAGCATCGTCCGCCCCTGCGGATCTTTCGCCTTGGCATCAGCACCATTCTCCAACAGAAGTCGCACCATATCCGGCCGCTCCTCAACAATGGCGCGCCACAAAACCGAACGGCCGTCCTCATCCACAGCGTTCACATTGGATCCGGCCTTGATCAGAATCTCGGCGGCTTTCGGATTCCCGCCGGAAACGGCTAGCATCAACGGAGTTCTGCCGCGAAGCACCGCATTGACATCAACTCCGGCATCCACCAGCACTTGAAGAGAATCGGCCATACCTGCTCTGCTGAGCGGGAAGATGGGAGGGTCTTCTTTGCCTTCGTGCAAGGGGATGTTCGGATTCGCACCGGCAAGAATCAACTGCTTGAAAAGCTCCTTGTCGAAATCCTCCGATCTCTCGGCATTGAAGAAACATTCGCGAAGCTTCTGATCGTAATCAGCTTTCGTGATACCCTTCGCTTCAAGGGCCGCAGCAGCCTCTTGGGCAAGCGCCTCCTTCTCATCGCCGCACGACACCAGAAGGCATGAGGAGATCTAGCCGGCAAACAACAGTTTATGAATATTTTTCATAATCGGATGAGTTATGGTATGATTCGCATGAGCGTGACAGGGAGCTCGTAGGTCCAAGCTCCACGGAAGCAGTGTAACATATCACGGGGAGTAGGCAAGATAAAAACACAGTAAAAGCAACAAGGCAGCAAAGGAAAGCCGGGAATGATCGCTCCGATTCGCCACGGGGGCAAGTCGGAGCGGGACAACGACGGCGACACCCCCTGCGAAGGGGCTGGGTTTCAGGTCCCCTTTTCACCTCCCGGAAGAGTGAAGCCTTGCGGCAAAAAGAGGTTGCCAATCGCTGCGCTCCGACATAAAATAGGGGCATGCAGGATACCTCTCTCTTCCGCGCTTGGGCTGAGATTGACACGGACGCCATGCGCCACAATCTCGCGGTCATCCGCCGCGTTCTGCCCGAGCACCGACAGATGGCCATCGTCAAGGCTGAGGCCTACGGACACGGGCTGGAGGGGGTTGTCCGCGCTCTCGACGATGAGCCCATCGAGTTTTTCGGCGTCGCGACGATCGGCGAAGCGGCGCGCGTTCGCGCTGCCGGCTGCCAGGTCTGCCCCTTTATTCTCGGCCCCTGCTTCCCGGCTGAACGTGAGGCAATTGTGCAGAACGGATGGCGAGCGGCGCTGTCAAGTCTGGAGGAAGCCCAGCATTTCAATACACTCGGGAAGCTCTACGACAAGAAAGTGCACCTGCACATCAGCGTGGATACGGGGATGGGGCGAGCCGGCCTGCTGCCGACGGATTTGCCGGGGCTGGGGGAGGCGCTCAACAATCTCGAGCATCTGCACATCGAGGGTGTTTTCTCGCATCTTTCGGCGGCATCCAAGGATATTTCGTTCACGCATCGACAGATTCGCTGTTATGAACGTGCGGTCAAGGAGCTCGGTGAGCATCTCGATTTGCCGTACCGCCATCTCTGCAGCAGTGCTGCGGTGTTCAATTATTCGGCGCCGAGCACGAACATGGTGCGCCTCGGCCGCATTCTCTACGGCTACTCGCCCATGCCCTCGCCCTACAACCGCGAACTACGCAATACGCTGACGCTCTACAGCCGCGTAACGCTGGTGCGCACGTTGCCGGACAATCACGGCGTCTCTTACGACCACACCTATATCACCAGCGGTCCCACGCGCGTTGCCACCATCGGCATCGGATTTGCGGACGGTTATTTGCATTATCTTTCCAACACGGGAGCTCGTGTCTACCTCAACGGGTCATACTGCCCCGTGCTCGGCCGCATCACGATGGATCAAATTATGGTTGATGTCTCTCATCTCAGCGCGGTGGAGCCCGGCGACGTGGCGGAAATCATGGGGCCGAACGTGCCTTGGGAAGAGCTCACGGCGCGCGCCAACACGATCCCGAGCAATGTGATTACGAGTATCACGGGGCGCGTTCCCCGTATTTATCGCCCCTGAGTATTTCAGCCGAGGGCACAGCCGCGTATCAGCCGAAACACGTTCGGAGGGAGCGCCTCCGAAGCGGAAGCGCGTGACGCCTGCAGACGTGCGGCATCCGTGCTCTCTGAGTCAGCTATCGAGACAAACGAAAATAGAGGCGAAGGGGGCATACCCTTCGCCTCTGAAGATATTCGCAAGAGGGGAAACTCGCCATGCCTTGCGACGCTGGTACTGTACCAAGACATAGGTTACAAAAAAGTATCAGGACATAGGTTACAGAAGTTCCAAGACATCGGTAACACTTTTGGCTGAAATATGGCATGATAAAACCATGCCATGGAACACCAAAAGTCAAC
>DXFQ01000042.1 GCA_019114365.1 Candidatus Parakkermansia intestinigallinarum
GCTCAACGACGACGACGGCAGCGAACGCCTCCCCCTCCCCGCCGCCTCCCGCTACACCCCGCACGCGCGTCCCGTCGCCCCGCAACAGCAGCCTCGCCCGGCCGCCCCTCGCCCCGCAGCCGCCGCTCCGCAGCAACCCCTGCGCCCGGCCGAACCGCGCCCCGCAGCCCCCTCCCCCATCTCGGCGGCGACACAGCCGGCCGCACTCAGCACCGAAGACACCCGCGAGCAATACCCCGACTACCCCCTGCCGCCCTACGACCTGCTGACCTACCGCCCCGTACCGCCCGAAGTCACCGAAGCCGCGCGCGAAGAGATGTACGCCATGCAGCAGCGCATCTGCGACACGCTGGAAACCTTCAAAATCTCCGTCACCCCCGGCCCCATCACCCGAGGCCCCAGCATCACGCGCTACGAATTCCACCCGCCCAAGGGCCTGCGCGTCAACCGCATCACCGCGCTGAACCGCGACCTCATGCTGGCCACCAGCTCCAAATCCGTCAACATCCTCGCCCCCATCCCCGGCAAAAACACCGTCGGCATCGAGCTGGAGAACAGCACCAAGTCGCCCGTCTACCTGCGCGAACTGCTGCAGGACGAAGCCTTCCGCAACCCGAAGATCCGCATTCCCGTCGCCCTCGGCAAAGACGTCTACGGCAACGCCGTCATCGGCGATCTGGCCGCCATGCCGCACACCCTCGTCGCCGGCACGACCGGCTCGGGCAAATCCGTCTGCATCAACAGCATGATTCTCTCCATGCTCTACCGCTTCAGACCGGACGAACTCAAGCTCATCCTCGTCGACCCCAAAGTCGTCGAAATGCAGCCCTACAAAAAACTGCCCCACCTCATCTGCCCCGTCGTCACCAACCCCGCACGCGTCATCGGAGCGCTGCGCTGGGCCGTCAACGAAATGGAGCATCGCTACAGTCTCTTCAGCAAAATCGGCGTGCGCAACTTCACCGACTTCAACAACCGCGCAGCCGACTACCAGCCCGAGCCCGATGAAGAAGACATGCAGCAGGATGCCGTCGACTTCGACCCCGAAGTCTGGGCGAGCGAGATCGAGCGCCAGAGCGAGGAGGGCCTTCCCCTGCCCGAGGAGACACAGGAAGAAATCGACTTTGAAGAAAACGAGCCCATCCCCACGCGCCTGCCCTACATCGTCATCATCATCGACGAGCTGGCCGACCTCATGCAGGTCGTCAAGGAAGACCTCGAAGCCTACATCGCCCGCCTCGCGCAGAAAGCCCGCGCCGCCGGCATCCACCTCGTCGTCGCCACGCAGTCCCCGCGCTCGGGCGTCGTCACCGGCATCATCAAGGCCAACATCCCGAGCCGCATTGCGCTGAAAGTCTCCAGCCCGCTGGACAGCCGCATCATTCTCGACAGCTCGGGGGCAGAAAACCTGCTGGGCAAAGGCGACTTCCTGTTCCTGCCGCCCGAGGGCATCTCGAAACTCACCCGCGCGCAGGGCGCCTTCGTCTCCGACGACGAAATCGCCTCCATCGTCAAGTTCTGCGCCTCGCACGCCAAACAAAAATTCGAAGCCGGCGTCACCGCAGAAATGGACAGCTGCGACGGCACCGCCACCGACGGCGACAACGCGGGCCGCCTCAGCGGCAGCCGCAGCGGCGGCGACGACGAAGACGAACTCTACACCCGCTGCGTGCAACTCGTCATCACCGAGCGCAAAGCCAGCACCTCCCTGCTGCAGCGGCGCTTCAGCATCGGCTACGGCCGCGCCGCCAAGATCATGGATCTCATGGAGGCCCGCGGCGTCATCACCCCGCCGCAGGGAGCCACCCGCGCCCGAGAAGTCCTCATCGAAGCCCCCTGACGCTGCGCCCCGCGCGGCAAGGGGCATCACACTCCGGCCCTCGTATCACTTGCCGAAACACACTCCGGCTGCCAAGATAAGTCCATGCTATTTGATCGCGACCCCCTGACCCCGAAGCAGCAAGCCGAAATCCTCGTCCGGCTCTTCGGCAGCGCCGCCGCCCCGGCGCGGGACACCCCGGCACGGGGACACGTACCGCTCGACGTTTTGGAAGCCTACGGCAACCTCAACCGCCACCTGCGCTACCTGTTGACCGCCGCTCTGGCCGACAGCCGGCGCGACCTCGCCAACACCCGACGGCTGCGCCGCCTCGAGCGCGAACTCGACGCCCTGCCCGACGCCGTCATCACCACCCTCGCCTCCGACCATCGGCACGACTGGATGAGCGCCTACCGCCTCCTGCTGCGGCTGCACAGCATGCTCGGCAGCGCCGGACTGAAACTCGACGCCGAAGAATACGAAGCCCTCGTCGGCAAGATGATCGAGCTGGCCGCCCGCATCGCCGACTCGGCCGCCGTGCGCGTCACCGCAGCCTCGATGTTTTCTCTGCTGCTGATTCAATCGCAGCTGCACGAGCAGGACAAACGCCGCGAACGCAAACACAAACGCCGCAAAAACCGCCGCCGCAACAACGGCGCGCGCACAGCGCAAGCCGACACGGCCGGAGACTCCCGCAGCGACAGCTCCGCTCAAGCCCCCGGCGCCTGAGCCTCCTCCGCAGGAGACTCCTCCACGGGTGCAGTATCACCGCCCTCCGCCGCCGACTCCTCCGCAGGCGCGGCAGCACCGCCCTCCTCAGGCGTCCCCTCCGCAGCCGCGGCATCGCCGCCCTCCGCCGCCGACTCCTCCGCGGGCGCAGCAGCACCGCCCTCCTCAGGCGTCCCCTCCGCAGCCGCGGCATCGCCGCCAGCCAAGCGCTCGCGCCACTCGCGGACCCCGCGCAGCAGCTCCTCGGCGCGTTTCGCCGAAAAGTCTCCCTCCTCCAGCATCCGGCGGGCCGCCTCATGCCCGGCAGCCGCCGCCTGCTCCAGCCACGTGCGAGCCCCCTCCAGATCGGGAGACCCTCCCTCCTCATCGTACAAATTAGCTCCGTCGTACAGCAGGCAGCCGTACTCAAACTGCGCCTGAGTATCCCCCTGCTGCGCCCTCTCCAACAGACCGAGCCTGTAGATCTTGCGCGCCTCCGACAGCGACACCGTCACCACCTCCCCCTCATCCTCCCGCTGCGCAGGAGCCGGAGAAACCGAAATCTTCGTATCGAGCAAAATCGGCAGCAGCATCGTCAACACAAGCAAATACAAACCCGCCCGCACCACCAGCGTCACCGGGCTCTTTTTGCCGCTGGGGCGCCACACCACGCGCGCCCGGCGCGAGCGGGCTCGGTGTGCGCGCTCCTCGCGTCGCTCGCGTCCGTGGCGGGCGGAGACCCGCACGCGGCTTCCCAGCCC
>DXFQ01000043.1 GCA_019114365.1 Candidatus Parakkermansia intestinigallinarum
GATCGTCGGCAGCGTCAGATGTGTATAAGAGACAGGCTCTCGCGTTCTTTTGGAGCGGCCCGCACCCCCTTCCCGGCAAAAGCTTGGTGCGGCTCTCGGCGTTTTGGAGCGGCCCGTCGGCGGCGCGGAGAAAGCTGCTCTGCACGCCTCAAAAAAAAGCGGTGGCGCCTTGTCGGCGCCACCGCTTCGGAGAGCAGGCGGAGCGAAGCCCTGTGAGCCTCAGGCTGCCGGAGCGGGTTGCGGAGCCGGAGCCGGTGCCGGTGCCGGAGCAGGTGCCGGAGCAGGCGATTCGCTCGCAGCCGCCTCGGCGGAGGGCTCTTCGTCAGAGGCCGCTTCGTCGGCAGCAGCGGACTTTTCGGAGCCGTCCTCCTTCAGCACGACCAAGCGCGGGATGGACTGCGCCTTGATAGCCTTGTTGCATCGGCGGGTGAGCTTCTGATCCATCACGATGGTGAAGGGAGCCTTATTCACCTCGAAGGTGACGAGCCCGTCGGGCGTGCGCTTGTTAATCAGGTCGAAGAACTGGCGGAAGTTCTTCACCACCTGTCCGTTCACCTTCTCGACCAGACAGAAGGTCATCTGCTCGTAGGAGAGCGTGGCCGGCGTGGCGATGACAAGCGTGAGCGCCACCAGCTCATCGCGGCCCTCTCCGCGGAATTCGTCCATGCGCCCGTCGAGCTCGAGGAAAGTCGCCGGCAGGTCGCCCTTGGCAGCGGCCTTCAGCTCGCTGATGTATTCGGGAGACAGCGGTTGGAAAAGCAGACCGCCGTACATGATGTAGCGCGGCTGCTCACCGGGGAGATCCCGGCAGTAGAGAGAATTCTCCTCCGCGTCGCGATTCAGCTCGACCGTCTTATCGGAAGCCTGTCCCTCGTGGCGTATCGAGAGCGTCATGGTTTCGCCGATCGGCTTGAGCCCCCGCAGCAGGGTGGTGGCGCTGATGGAGTCGTAGAGAGGCGACAGGCAGCGTCCCTGCTTGTCGATGGGCATCCCCTCGACCGCCGTGAGCACGTCGCCCGCGCAGATGCCGGCCTTCTCGGCGGCACTGCCCGGCAGCACGCGGCTGATGTAGAGACCGCCTTGGTTCTCGTCCAGCTTCAGATAGCGGCAGAACACCGGGTCGTCGAGCCCCTCGAACTCCAGCCCCAGCACAGGAGCCTGAGCCTGCTCGTTGTTGAGGAAGCGCTCAATGAGCTCAGCATTGATGACGGTGAATACCTGTAGAGCCGCATCATAGCCGCTGGTCAGGCCGCAGAGCCTGCCGTCGCGCACAATGGGCAAACCGTAGGAGTTGTTGCCGGCGGGAATGGCCGTGGCCGCCTTGACCCTCAGGCGGGGCATGCCGTTGGAGCTCGTGCCGCTGCCTTCGACCGTCACGGGCACCTGCGCGGCTCGCAGCCCCTGCACGGAGCCGCAGAACTCGGCCTTGTCGCCGATGCGCATGGCCTCGCCGAGGGGCAGAGCCGTGCGGCCGTCAAAGATGCGGGCATCCTCCTCGTGCGCCACGGTGAGCAGGGCGAGCTTGATGTCTCGGTTGTAGCGCAGCAGCTTGGCCGGCACCGCGCCGGAGCCGTCGGGCAGGGCAATCTCCAGATAGGTGGCGGCATCGACGGCGTCACCGAAGGTCAGCACGCGACCGTCGCCGAGGTAGATACCCATGAGGCTGCCGTTGTTCATCTTCCCCTTCTGCCAAGGCTGCACGAGGTTGTATTGCTGGCGGGTGCTGCGCACTTCAAGCAGGTAGCTGAGCGTGTCGGGCTTGGCCGGCTCAGCGGCGGGAGCCTTCTCGGCCGATGCATCGGCCTGAGGCGCTTCCGGAGACGCTGCTGCGGCATCGGGCTGCGGCTGCTCGGCGGAGGGCGCGGGGGCGCCGGCTTGGCCTTGCTGTTCGGCGGCTTGGCTCTGTTGGTCGGCCGCAATCGCCCGGGGATTGCGCGGCGTGGGCTTGCAGGCCGCGAGGCTGAGACCGACCAGGGCCGAGATCAGGAGAACGGATTTCTTCATATGCAGAGAGTCTGAAACTTGGGTTATTTGAGACGCGCCGGGGCCGGGATGGCGTAGCCGGCAGAGATGCGTTGATTGGCGGCATCAACCGTACTGTTGTCGATGACGATGGGGCGATCGCTGCCGACGACCTCGATGACGGTGTAGTCGGGGCGCTTGCCGTCCTTCGGGTAGAGCAGCTCGGCGAGCTGCTCGAGACTCGTGATTTCAACGCCGTTGACTTTGGAGACCATGCTGTTGGTCACATTGCCGGCGAAGCGCGCATTCACCTCGTCCGGCAGCACCTCGGTGATGAGAACGAGATCCTTCTTCTTGAGCGAGCCGCCGCGCGTCATGAAATTGTTGATTTCGACGAGGTAGTTCTTCACGTCAATACTGCGGGCGGCCACCACATTGAGATCGAGCGGCTGGAAGATGAGACCGCCGAACTGCACGTAGCGCGGCTGCACGTCGTAATAGAAGGTGTTGACGCTGCGGCCCGGGGCGGCCTTCAGCGTCGCCGTCACCTGCATGGGCTTGCCGTCGCGCAGGATGGAGAATTGCATCTTGTCGCCTCGGAAGGCGCGTTCGGCGAGCTCTTCGAGCTGCACGCGCTCGCCGTCCAGCTCAATCATGGCCGAGCTGTCGACGGGGCAGCCGTTGACCTCCATCACAACGTCGCCCACCTGAAGCACGCCGTCGCAGGAGCCGCCCTGAGCAATGTCGCTCACAACGACGCCGACCGGCTCTTCCGTCAGCTTGTAATATTGGCGCATGGCCGGGTTTTCGAGCGGGAAGAAGGCCGCGCCGAGCTCGACGTACTGGTCGTAGACGCCGTCCTCAACATCCTTGAGGAAGCGCTTGATGACCGGCATGGGAATCATGTAGCCCGTCGAATTGGCCTGAAGCAGGCCTTGGAAGGCGACGCCGACGACCTTGTCGCCCATGAGCACGGGGCCGCCGCTGTTGCCGGGATTGATGGCCGCGTCAATCTGCACGGTGAGGTGGGCGATGTTGCGCGGGTGCGAGTAGGGGACGCTCTCGATGCGCGAGACAATGCCGCGCGTCACCGAGAGACGGCTGCCGCCGATGGGGTAGCCGACGGCGCGAACCGTGTCTTCGAGCTTGGGCAACGAGTCGCTGAACGCGAGGCAGGGCACGTCGGCAAAGGCCTCGGCGTCATCGACCTCGACGAGCGCGAGGTCGCAGTCGTGAGCCACGTATTTCACGCGGGCCGGAATCTTGCGCGAGTCGGCGTAGGGCGAGATGTAGATGCGATCGGCGTTGGCCACGACGTGAGCATTCGTCATGAAGAGCCCTTTGCCGACCATGAATCCGGTGCCGTTGCCGCGCCCGAAAGCGCCTGACTGCCACGGGCGGCTGTAGTCGGGCATGCGAACGGCGACTTCAATCTTCACGATGCCGCGGTAGGCGTCTTCGACGCTCGAGGCCGCAGAGGCAGGTGTCGCGGGAGCCGGGGTCGGCGCGGGTGCAGGTGTTGCAGGTGCCGGAGCGGGCGCGGGCGCAGGTGTTGCGGGAGCAGGAGTGGGCGCGGGAGCAGGTGTCGCAGGTGCCGGAGTCGGCGCGGGTGCAGGTGTCGCAGGTGCCGGAGCGGGCTCGGGAGCAGGTGTCGCAGGTGCCGGAGCGGGCGCGGGTGCAGGTGTCGCGGGAGCCGGAGCGGGCGCGGGAGCAGGTGTCGCGGGAGCCGGGGTCGGCGCAGGCGCAGGAGTCGGCGCAGGGACAGGCGTTTCAGAAGCCGGAGCGGGCTCGGGCGCGGGAGCCGGGGAGGGAGTCGATGCCTCCGTGACCCGGACGGCCGGAGCCGACGCCGAGGAGGACGGCACGGATTCGGGCGAATCCGCCAACACGGGAAGGGCTGCGATGAGGACAGCCGTGGCTGATTTCGTTATCACGCTTTTATTCTGCGCTGCGCGCTCCCCTGAGTCAAGCTCAAAAGCTGTCAGGAGCAGGCGCAAAGGGGCGCGACGCAGCGATGAACGGAGCGTCGCGCCGAGCTTGCAGGCGAGGGCTCGGGTGCCGCCGATGTGCGGCGGGATGCCGCCGGAGTACAGCGGGGGGCGGCAGGGTGCGGCAGAGCGTCGCAGGGTGTTGCGGAGCGTGTCGCGCTCGGCCGCGCTCCGTTTCACTGACCGCGGAGAGCGTCGACGCAGATGGCCGACCAGGTTTCGAGCTTCGGGTAGAGCTCGCCGGACAGCTCATCGAGACTGCGGAAGGCGAGTCGATCGAGCGTCTTTTCGTTGGGTTCAACGGCGTCGCTGTCCAGATCGAAGCGGTGGACGATGCCGAGGTGGACGCTGCCGACTTCGTTCGTGTCGTCGTTGATGACGGCGTAGAGCTGCTGCCGGGCGTTGCCCGAGAAGCGAATCTCTTCGCGGATTTCGCGCTCGACACCCGCCAGATAGGTGCTGAGGTTTTCGGCGAGGCCGTCGACGGGGTTGATGTGGCCGCCGATGCCCAGCGAGTACTTGTCGTGCAGGCGGGCTTCATGGCCCTTGGAGGTGCGTGCATAGCTGAGCACCTTGCCCTCGTGGCAGAAGATGGCGTAGGCGATGATCTGTTTGTATTCCGGCGACTCTTCGGCCGTTGCGCGGTCGATGAAGCGGGCGACGCCGGGCTTCAGAAAGGCCTCGAGGTAGTCCTGCGGGTTGCGGCGCACGCCGTTGAAGGCGCCGACTTGTTCAAAGACGTCGCGGGGGACGACGAGAACCTGTTCTCCGTTGTAGCGTGACATGCCCCGACTCTAGCGCAGCGCGGGCTCAGCGTCAAGCCCTTTCTCAGTCGACGCTGAGGGCGGCGGCGTCGTGCCCGCCGAGCGGAAGCGGGGGAAGCCGCCCTTCACCAACGCCCCTTGTTGAAGCGGCTGACTTCGCGCTGCACCTCGCGCATTTCCGCCCTCTCCTTGAGGTCGTACCGCTGGTCGCGGTGGGTCTTGCCGCGGCCGACGCCGAGTTCGGCTTTGACTCTGCCGTTTTTCCAGTAGAGCCTCAGCAGGGGCAAGGCATAGCCCTTCTGGGCCATTTGAATCTCGAGCTTGAGAATCTCGCGCTTGTGCATGAGCAGGCGGCGGGGGCGTTTAGCTTCGTGCTGAAACCACTTGCCGGCCGTCTCCCAAGGCTGCACGTCGCAGCCGTAGAGGAAGAGCTGGCCTTTTTCGACGCGGGCAAAGGCGTCTGAAATGTTGACGCGCCCCTCGCGGATGGATTTGACCTCGGTGCCGCGCAGCTCGATGCCGCATTCGTGTCGGCTGAGAATCTCGTAGTCTCGGCCGGCTTTTTTGTTGCCGGCGATGATGTTGTTGCTGTTGTGGGGCTTTTTGTTTGCCATGTCGATGGGGCGGGTTGTCGGTTGTGGCGCTTGCGGCTGCGCAGGACGGGGTTCGACTGCGCCGGAGGCGCCGGAAAAAAAGCGCGCCCGGCTCCGGGAAATCCGAAAGGCGAGCAGCGCGAGATTCCCGACTGGCGGGCGATCTGTGAGAATCAGAACTCGGGCGTGACGGTGATCGTCTCGGCGGCCTTGTCGGCAGCCTCGTCAGCCGGAGCGGAGAATTCGTCGCTTTCGACTTCCTGATTCATCGCGGCGAGCTCGTCGGCGCTGGCTTCGTGCCAGATGATCTTGCCCTTGATGATTTCCGTCAGAGCAATGTCCCCGCAGCCCATCTCGGGAGTGGTGGGCACGTAGGGATCCGAGCCGTGGTTGAGCTGCTGTACGCGCTTGGAAACGATGTTGACCAGAAGCTGGTTGTCGCCAACAATCTCCGCCGCTTTCTCGATGAGTTCAACTTTCATGAATGGATAAAAATCTGATTCCCGCGTATGCGCGGCTGCACATTATACATGGCGGATGCGTGCCTGGCAAGCCTATATTTGCGTCAGTTGCGAGAAATTGTTTCGCGCAGGTTCTCTTATGCTGCGACACAGTTTATGCTTGCAAGATGACGGGTACACAAGGTAAGATAGTGCCGACAGACAGGCGGCGCGCCTCAGACCGCGACCGCTCGTAATAAGCACCTTATTTCTCGCACGATTATGGCTAATTTGAACAAAGTGATGATTATTGGTAACCTGACGGCAGACCCCGAGGTTCGCACGACGCCCCGCGGCACGCCGCTCACCGAGCTGCGCCTCGCCGTCAACCGCGTGTTGGGCGGTCAGGGTGAGGGCGAACGCCGCGAAGAGGTGACTTTCCTCGATGTGACCTGCTGGGGACGCACGGGTGAGATCGCGGCTCAGTACCTCGCCAAGGGTCGCCCCGTTTTTATCGAGGGGCGCTTGCAGCAGGATTCGTGGGAGGATAAGCAGACCGGGCAGCGCCGCAGCCGCATTCGCATCGTGGCGGAGAATCTGCAACTGCTCGGCGGCCGCGACGGCGGCAGCCGCCAAGGCGGCTATGCCGGGCAGCAGGACGGCGGCTACGGCGGGCGTCAGGAGAGTTCTCATGGCCAAGGCGGTTACGGCGGTCGCCAAGGCGGCTACAACAATCAGGGCGGCGGCTACGGGCAGAACAACTACGGCGGCGGTCAATCGTCTCCGCGCTCGTCCTACCAGCAGCAGACGCCGCCGCCGATGCCGCCCGAGGAGGACGACGATATCCCCTTCTGATTCGTCTCTCCCCCTTTCACCCCTTTCATCGCGCCCCTCGGAGTGCCCGCACACGGGTCACCCGAGGGGCCTTGCCGTGCCGGCGTTCATCGGCTTTTCGCCCGCGTCTTCGCGCCTCCTTGCCGCAGGTGGGTTTGGGGAAGCGGGCGCGTAGCCCCTGCCCGGCTCCACCGCACAACTTGGCAAGGCTTGTTTTGAGGAGTTTGGCACCGCCTCCTCCTCTCGGGCGCACGGTCGGGCACTCGCATCAGGTGTTTCCTGGGCTTATAAGCGACGTAGGGCATCACACCGTCGATGATGTCGCTCGAGGCTTTCCGGCGGCGCTTCTCTCCCGAGAGCTCCTTCGGTGCGTTTTATTTTGACGCCATGCGATCGACCTTCGGGCATCGAGCCTCAAACACATTTAGCTTGCCAAAAAGACATATCTAAGATAAGCTCTGCGCGCACGCGTACATGCGTACACACGCACACCATGAAGCACGTTCACTTTATCGGAATTTGTGGCACCGCCATGGGGGCTGTTGCCTCTGCGATGGCGAAGCGGGGTTATGAGGTCTCGGGAACGGATGACCATGCGTACCCGCCGATGTCGACCTTTCTGGAGTCTGAGGGTATCCGCATCACGCAGGGATACAAGGCGGAGAATATTCCCGCCGAGGCCGATCTGATCGTGATCGGCAATGCGATGAGCCGCGGCAATGAGGAGGTCGAAGAGGTGCTCAACCGCCACCTGCACTTCCTGAGTCTGCCCGAAACGCTCAAGGAGTTCTTTTTGCGAGGGCGGCACAATTACGTGGTGACGGGCACGCACGGCAAGACAACGACGACGTCGATGCTGACTTGGTTCATGGAGCACAACGGCCTCAACCCCAGCTTCATGATCGGCGGCATCGCCCGCAATCTCGATCGCGGCGGCCGCTTTACGGATTCCGAGTTCTGCGTGCTGGAGGGCGATGAGTACGATACGGCTTTTTTTGACAAGCGCTCGAAGTTTCTCCACTACCTGCCCGAGGTGGTCATCATCAACAACATTGAGATGGATCACGCGGATATTTATGCGAATGTGGACGAGATCAAGCTCTCCTTCAAGCGCCTGCTGCGCGTGGTGCCGAGCAGCGGCATGGTCTTTCTGAATGCCGACTGTCCGAACTGCCTCGAGGTGCGCGCCCACGCCGCCAAAGAGCTCAGCATGGTTCGCACGACGTCCGTGGGTCTCAGCGCGGATGCGGACGTGGTGATTGCCGATATTGACGAGCAGCCGGACGGCAGCACCTTTACGCTGGGCGGTGAGCCCTACCGCGTCCCCATGGTCGGCGCCTGCAACGTCCGCAATGCGGCCATGGCCATCTGCGCGGCTCGCTTCGCCGGGCTGACGCCGGATCAGATTCGCGAGGCTCTGGGGCTCTTCGAGGGCGTGGCTCGCCGCCAAGAGCTGCGCGGCACCGTGAACGGCGTGACGGTGATCGACGATTTCGCGCACCATCCGACGGCGATCAGCGCGTCGATTGAGAGCGTCCGCAAGCGCTTCCCGAATCGCCGCGTCTGGGCGATTTTCGATCCGCGCAGCAATACGACCTCCCGCAACATTTTCCAGCACGAGCTCGCGGCGGCGCTCAGCGAGGCTTGCATGGTGGTGCTCTCGCCGATTGAGCGGCTGCGCAAGGTGCCCGAGGATCAGCGCCTCGATGAGCAGTCGCTCGCCGAGGAGATTCGCGCCATGGGCAAGGATTGCTACGTCGCCGCCAATGTCGATGATATTGTCAGCCACGTGGTGGGGCGGGCTCACCCCGGCGACGTGCTGCTGGTGATGAGCAACGGCGGCTTCGGCGGTATTCACTGCAAGCTGCTCAGCGAGCTGGCCGGGCACAGCTGAAGCCCCCCTGCCCGCACCCGCCGCCGGAGCGCGGCACGCAGCAAAGCGAAAGCAGCGAGCCTCAACGAGCTCGCTGCTTTCGCTTTTGCCGTCCGCTCAGGGAAGAGGCTCGCGAGCGGAGGATCGGCTGCTTCGGGGCCCGCAGCCCATGAGGGCCTTCCCGGCTCTCGCGGAGCTTCACAAGAGTTCTCGCAGAGCTCACGCAGAGTTCTCCGCGCTCTCATAGGGCTCCGCGCTCTCACAGGGCCGGCTGAGCCGTCTGAGTGGCTCAGGGCTTTTCGGGGCTCTGTTCCGGCTGCTCGGAGCGTTTCTGCGCCGCCGTGAAGGCTTGCAGCAGCTGCTTCTGGCGGGAGTTGATGAGCCGGACGTAGACGAGCATGAGGAGCGTGACGATGGTCAGATAGATGATGACGCTCCAGCAGAGCAGTTGCACGGAGAAGAGCGCGGCGCTGATTTTCTCATCCTCGCGCACGCGGTTCACAAAGCTTTCGCTCAGCTCGCGCGCGTAGGCGCGGCCCTCGTTCTTGAAGTACTCGTTGTAGTCATGCACAACGATGTCGAGCGTCTCGCGAAGCACGCGCGCCAGCCAATCGGAGGGGCTCTCGCCTGCCTGCACGTCAAGCGTCTCGCCGACGAGCGTCTCGATCATGCGGTCGCGCATCAGGCTCCACTTCGGCGGGCGATCGGGGTCCTGCACGGGCGCGTTCCCGGCGCTCGGCTCGGCACCTGCGGCGGCGCCCGTTTCCTGCGCCGCGCGGGCTTTCGCTTTCTTGTCCTGCCGTTCGCTGAGTCGGTCGAGCGCCAAATTCAGCAGAGCGCCGCCCGCCCGCTGAAGGCGCTCCTCCGTCGTCTCTGCCCGATCAGCGGGGCGGGGTTCCGGGGAGGCTCCGAAGCTCTCTTGGGCGGCCATAGGCGCCATCAGCAGGAGGAGAGCCATGCCCGCCGTCTGCGGGCGCCACATGTTTCGTTTCATCGCTCCATCCTATCACAGAGTCCGGGGCGCCTCAAGCATGAAAGATTCCGCCGCGCTCGCCCGCACACGGACAAAAATCCGCACCATAAATCGAGCGAGAAAAGGACATGCGCAGTTGACTGGACAAAAATCCGCACCATAATCCGTTCATGGCTTTGAGGATTAGTAGGCAAGAACTAGTGCAGCTCATA
>DXFQ01000044.1 GCA_019114365.1 Candidatus Parakkermansia intestinigallinarum
CCCCTCAATCCCCCTCAATCCCCTCAATCCCCTCAATCCCCTCAATCCCCTCAATCCCCTCAATCCCCTCAATCCCCTCAATCGACTCAATCGACTCAATCCCGCCGATTGCCCCGCAGGCCTCGCCGCTCTCCCGCCCCTTCCCCGCCGCAAAGATGCGGCACGCGTCATTTTCCTTGCATCGAGGCGTAAAAAAAGATAACATACGGCGACAAGCCTCGTTCGCTGAATCGGCGAACCGAGCGATCGGCACCAACGGCAACCTCTCATCCCATGTTTATCTTTTCCGTTCCGCAAGGGCATTGCTGCATCATTGAAATGTTCGGCAAGCCGCAATCCGTCAAGAAGAGCGGCCTCAACTTCCGCCTTCCCCTGATTCAGTCACCCAAAGACGTCAGCCCTCTCTGGGGCAATCAAACCAACAAGGAGGGCATTTTCATCCAGCTGTCCGAGCAGATCACATGCGAAAACGGGCGCACCTGCACGACCAAGGACAATGCGAACGTCGAGGTCAGCTGCACCATACGCTGGCGCATCGTCGACCCCATCAAGGCGGTCTACGACGTCGACAACCTGCATCGCGCACTGGTGGAGGCCGTTCTCAACGAGGTTCGCTCAACCATCGGCACGATGGAACTCGACGCCGTTCTTTCGGGCCGAGCCGCGCTCTCGGAAAAAATCACCCGAGCCATTGCACCGACCTTCTCGCGCTGGGGCGTCAGCCTGACGGCCGTCGAGATTCAGGAGATGACGACGGACAAGGACACGGCGGCCGCCATGCGCCAGATTATCGAGGCGGAACGCCGCAGTCGGGCGATCCGAGCCGAGGCCGACGGCGAGAGCAACGCCCGCATCCGGCTGGCGGAGGCGGACAAGCAGGCAGAGGTCATCCGCGCCGAGGGGCACGCCCAAGCCATGTCTCTTCGGGCGGAAGCCGACAAGGCCTATCTGGCGGCGCTGGCTCCGGTCGTCGGCGCACAGGAGGCCGTCCGCATGCTGCTCAACCGTCAGACGCTCGAGGGCTACGAGACGATCTCGCATACCACGAACGCCAAGGTCTACCTGCCCGCCAATCTGCCCGCATCCGTCAACGTCTCTGAGCCATGATGGAGATGCTCGCCGATGTCGGCCTCAGCGCTGACTTTCTGCACTGGTTTCTGGCCGGGGCGCTGACGCTGCTCGTCATTGATATTTTCACCTGCACGGAGTTTTTGTCGTATGCGTCGCTGGCGATTTTCGCTGCGTGGGGCACTTGGATGACCGGGGCTCCGCTGCAGTGGTCGGTGCTCGTTTTCATCATCTACGCGGCGCTGGGCGTGGCGTTTTATTACCTCTGCTGGGCTAAAATCGTGCGGCCGTGGGTGATGAAGCTTTGCTTCGGCCATTCGAGCTTGTCGCGAGAAGCCGCCGAGGCTCTTGTGGGGCAAACCGGAACGGTCATCGGCGAGGGCGAGGAGATGTACCTGCGCGTTCTTGACGAGCTCTGGGCCGTGGACGAGTCCTGCCGAGCCGGCTTTGCCAACGGAGACCGCGCGCGCATCACCGCCTACGATCGCGGCGTGGTGTGCATTGAAAAGGTCTGAGCTCCCGATCGGGAGCAAGCGCCGTTCAACGATACCAAGCGCCGGCGGGTGTTCGTCGGCGCTTGGTGTTGCCGTGATTCGGGGCAAGCTTCCTGCCGTCAGGGCTCGATGAGCAGGCCGTCATAGGCCGGGCTCATGAAGTCGGGCAGGTATGCCGCCAACTCGTCGAAGTCGAGCCTGTGCCCGCTGTGGGTGACGTAGCCGCGCGTCGGTGCGAGCTCGCGCATGAGGGCAATGTTCTGATCGACGGTGAGGTGCGTGTGGTGCTCGGGGAAGCAGAGTCCGTCCATCGCGAGAGCGTCGAGGCCCCTGAGCAGCGGGGCGGATGCCTCCGGCAAGCGCTTGATGTCGGGCACGTAGCCGAAGCTGCGTCCGTCGGCGCGAAAGACGTAGCCGTAGGTCTCCACCGTCGCGTGCTCGACGGGAACGGGGGTCACGCTGATGTCGCCGATCTCGAAGGGGCGCCCGCCGTGGTCTCGGGCATCCGGACGGATGTACCCGCGATACGTGTTTTGCGGAGAGAAGGCCCAAGTGAACATGGCACGCAGGCGCTCGAGGCATTGCGTGCCGGCGTAGAGCGGCAGCCGCGCCTCGGTTTTCCAGCCGAAGGCGCGCATCTCGTCAAAGCCGGTGGTGTGGTCGAGGTGCTCGTGGGTGTAGATGACGGCGTCTATGGCCGTGAGTCCGTGCCGCAGAGCCTGAGCGCGCAGGTCGGGTCCCGAGTCTATGAGCAAGGTCGTCTCAGCCGTGCGCACCAGCACCGACGAGCGCAGGCGCTTGTTGCGCGGGTTCTCCGAGCGGCAGACGGCGCAGTCGCAGCCGATGACGGGTACCCCGGTGGACGTGCCTGTGCCGAGAAAAAGAACGTTCATGCCTGAAGATTTTGGGGTGTACTTTCGCGGCGGATTATGCCATAATTCGCGCGATACTGAAAGCAAAATATGCTCGCTCTGCTCAAGATCCGCAACCTGGCTCTGGTCGATGAACTGGTGTGGGAACCCGGTTCCGGCTTTCTCGGCGTGACGGGTGAGACGGGTGCGGGCAAGTCGGTCATCATGGGCGGCATCGCCCTAGTGATGGGGGAGAGGGCGGACAAGTCGATGATTCGCAACGGCGAGTCGCAGTGCAGTATCGAGGCGATTTTTCACCTGTCGGCGACGGATGAGCTCAACGCGAAGCTCGAAGCGGCGGGTGTGAGCGGCTGTGAAGACGGCGAATTGCTGATTCGCCGCGTGATCACGGCGACGGGCAATCGCCAGTTTATCAACAACTGCCCGGTGACGCAGCATCTGCTGCGCGAGGTGGCCGGCGGGCTGGTCGATATGCACCACCCCGAGGCGCACCGCTCCCTGACGTCGCAGCAGCGCCAGCTCTGCCTGCTCGATGCCTTTGCCGAGGATGCCGCGCTGCTCGATGCCTACCATTCGGCTTATCGCCTGTGGGCCGCGGCGCGTCAGGCGCATCGCGAGCTGCTGGAGAGTGAGATGGCCAATGAACGCGAGCTCGATTTTCTCCGCCACCAAGTTGAGGAGATTGAGTCGGCCGGGTTTACGGCGCAGGAGGTGTCCGGGCTTGAGGAGCGCTGGCAGCGAGCCCGCAATGCTTCGCGACTCCGCGATACGGTGTTGCCGATGGTGCAGATGGTCGATGGCGATGAGTCATCCCTGCTGGCAACGCTGCGACGCTTGGTGCGCTGCGGGCGCGACCTCGAGCGCCTCGATGCCGCGACGTCGCGCTGGCTGGCGCCGCTCGAGGGCATGATCGACGAGCTCGAGGATGTGGGGCAGTCGCTTCAAACCTACGCCGACGAGCTCTGCTCGGATCCCGCCGAGCTCGCGGAGCTCGAGGCTCGCATCGCGCTGCTTGATTCGCTGCGCCGCAAATACGGTCAGGATTGGGAGTCCATTCAAGCCCATGGTGAGGCGTGCCGCAGGCGCCTCGATGAGGCCGATAACCGCGATGAGCGCCTGCGCGAGCTGGCGGAGCGCGAGCGGGCACGCCACGATGAGCTCGTGAAGGCAGCCGGAGCGCTGAGTGCCGCACGCCGCCGAGCGGCAGGGCCGCTGCAGCGGGAGTTTTTGGAGCATGCGCGGCACTTGGGCTTCAGGCAGTCGCTCTTTGAGGTGCAGCTGCAGCCGCTTGATGAACCCGGCCCGCAGGGTGCCGAGGCGGTCGATTTTCTCTTCGGTCCCAACCCGGGCGAGCCGCTCAAACCTCTGCGGCTGATAGCCTCCAGCGGCGAACTGGCACGCGTGATGCTCGCCCTGAAGAGTGCGCTGGCGAAGCAGGATGACACGCCTCTGCTGATTTTTGACGAAATCGACGCGAACGTCGGCGGCGAGATTGCCCGCGCCGTGGGGCTCAAGATGCGCGAGCTGGGGCGAGACCACCAAGTCATCGCCATCACGCACTTCCCGCAGGTGGCGGCGCTGGCCAACCACCACTACCTGATCAGCAAAGAGGTGCAGGACGGGCGCACGGTGTCGCGGCTGCGCGAGGTCGAGGGCGACGCCCGCGTCTCGGAGCTCATGCGCATGCTGGGCATGAGCGGCGCAAGCGCCGAGGCCCACGCCCGCGACTTGTTGAAACTCCCCGACTGACGGAGCCCCCGACGCCAAGCGAATCCCCTTCCCCGCCCC
>DXFQ01000045.1 GCA_019114365.1 Candidatus Parakkermansia intestinigallinarum
CGCCGCAAGCGAGACGGAGGGTTCGCCGGGATACCCAACGGCGCGCGCCCATCCCGATGTTGCCGGGCCGGGCACGAAGCTGCGCTGCCGACTCTTCGCCGGGCGCGGTCGACGCTCAGACGAGAAGGTAGATGATGATGGCGATGATGCCCGCGATGAACAGCAGCACCACGGGAAGATTCGACTCGGCCTTCGGCGGAGGCGCGACGGGCAGCTTCTCGCTGCCTCCGGCGGGCACCCGCAGTGACGGCGCTGCCGAGACCGGAGGTGCATCGGGTGAAGCGGCCGCCGGCTCGGTTCGACGCGCTGCCGCGGCAGGCATCGCGGGCGCGGCAAGGGTGCCGCTGCCGGCTTTCGGCGGCAGGCCGGCGGGGCGCAGCTTGCTGCCCGCCGCGGCATGGGCCGCGGCTCCGGCCGGGCGCAGACTCGCGCCTCCGGGGCGGGTCGAAACGTGAGGCGCCCCGGCGACTCGGAGGTTGTGAGCTCCGGCGGCGGGCCGGCGTCCGCGCAGCGCCTTCATGCTCACGACCGTCTGCTTGCGCTTGCTTTTTTGCAGCTGCGCGATGCTGATGGCCGAGTGGGCGTAGGCGCGCGTGGCGGCGTCGGGCGCCGTGCTGCTCAGCAGCTGCGGGCCGCTCTGGCGGTGCGCGTAGGCCTTGCTCCAGATCTGAGCCGAGGGGAAGCGGTCGGCCTCGTTGACCGACATGGCCTTGTCGATGCTGTTGAGCAGGGCTGCCGAGTAGAGCTCCTTGAGCTTCAGATTGCTCGAGAGACGGGGCGTGCGATCCGTCTGCGCCCGCTCATTGGCCGGCTCGGGAACGCGCCCCGTGATGATGTTGTAAAAGAGCGTCGCGAGCATGTAGATATCCGACCAAGGGCCGATCGAAGCTCGGTAGCCCGGGTAGAGCTCCACGGGCGTGAAGCCCGGGCTGACCTGCACGGCGTGGTGCTGGTTGACGCGCGTGCGCACGGCGCCGAAGTCGATGAGGTAAATGCCGCCGTTCTCGTCGATGATGATATTGGCCGGCTTGACGTCGCAGTGGAAGAAGCCCGACGCGTGCACGCGGTCGAGGATGCCGAGCACCCCCGTCAGCACCGCCTCGAGCAGCGAGGCCGGGAAAGGCTGCCCGGCCATGCGGTAGCTCTCCGCCCAGCAGTGCAGATCAGCCCCCCGCACCTCCGTCATGGCGAGGTAATAGGTGCCGTTGTCGCGGAAGGCGTCGAGGTACTGCGGGATGCCCGTCACGCCGTTTTGCGTGAGGGTGCGCAGAGCCGTCACCTCTTGCTCCATGCCGGCGAGCGCCGTCTCAAACTGCCCGGCCGCACGCTCGTCGATCGCTTCGATGCTGCCGTCCTCGAGGCGCTGCACCATGCCTTCCGGGGCGCATTCCTTGAGCGCGACTTCTTCGCCCGTCAGGCCGTCGACGGCGCGGTAGATGATGGAGAAACCGCCCGTGTTGATGATGTCGGTGAGCGTGAAGCGCTCGTTGAGAAGCGTTCCGATCGGCAGTGAACTCTGAGTGGCGAAAGAGGCAGCGTCCATAACTCACCGATGCTAGCACCAATGAGGGAGCTTGAGAAGAAAAAAATGCCCCGTCGGCTCTGAAAAGAGCCTCTCGAGGCATCGTTCATTTCCCGGATCATATAAATCTGCGGGAGACGAATCGGGCTGTGTCACAGGGGGCGTGCGCTGAAGGATTTGAAATTTCAGTGTGCTCGTGCTGCCATGGCATCGCCCGCAGGGGGCAAATCAGGTTCTCGGCTCAACGGAGGGGCAGAGGGGAGTCCCTTTTTCCCTGCGGCAACCCTGCGTAAACGCTGCGCAGACCGTGTGTAGGACGTGTGTCGACCCTGCGTCAACGCGCGGGCAAACGAAATGATCAACGAAATGGGAGCGACCCACGGCGCGGGGTGAGCGAGACGCCGCCTACCGTCTGCATGCCCGCCGCCCGCCTGCGGATAGGGGGTGATGTTCATATTAAGCTGGACTTAACTCAAGAATTCTGCTATTCTGCCTGCGTCTATGCGTTACAAGAGTCTCACTCCGGAAGAGGCGGCTGCCTTGATTCAGCACGGTGATTGCATCGGGATGAGCGGCTTCACGAATGCCGGTGCGCCGAAGTTGATGCCGACGGCGATTGCGCGCCGCGCTCAGGCGGAGCACGAAGCCGGTCGCCCGTTTCGCCTGACGGTGATGACGGGGGCGAGCACGAGCTATCTGGTGGACGGCGTGCTGGCCGAGGCTCACGCGGTGGAGCGCTTCATGCCCTATCAGGCCAGCAAGGAGATGCGCCAAGCGGTGAATGCGGGCGAGGTGCAGTACATCGACTGCCACGTGTCGCTCATGGCGCAGGATATGCGCTACGGCCACCTGCCGCGCATCTCGACGGCCATCATCGAGGTCTGCGACGTGACGGATGAGGGCGAGCTGACGCTGACGGCCAGCGGCGGCAATTCGCCGACCTTCTGCATGTTGGCCGATCGCATTATTTTGGAGCTCAACACCTACCACCGCCCCGAGATCCGCGAGATTCACGATATTTACGTGCCGAAGGACCCGCCCCACCGCGGCGAGATTGCGGTCTATGCGGCTGATTCGCGCGTGGGCACGAAGACGCTGCGCGTCGATCCGGCGAAGATCGCGGGGGTGATTCACACGCACCGTCCCGACGGCATCCCGGAGTTCAAGCCTTCGACGGGAGCGACGGATATCATCGGCGACCGCATCGCGAACTTTTTGGCTGAGGAGTACCGCCTCGGCCGCATTCCCGAGGGCTTTTTGCCGATTCAGAGCGGCGTGGGCAATGTGGCCAATGCCGTGCTGACGGCGCTGGCGCGCAACAAGGGGATTCCGGATTTCAAGATGTACACGGAGGTGATTCAGGATTCGGCCATTGAGCTGCTGCGGCAGGGCCGCTGCAAGTTCGCCTCCGGCTGCTCGCTTTCGGTGTCGGACAAGGTTCTGGAGGAGATTTACGCCCATTTCGATTTTTACAAGGACAAGCTGCTGCTGCGCCCGCAGGAGGTGACGAACAACCCGGAGATGGCGCGCAACATCGGTCTGATTTGCACGAATACGGCGATCGAGGTTGATCTTTTCGGCAATGTGAACTCGTCCCATCTGTTCGGCACGACCATCATGAACGGCATCGGCGGCTCGGGCGACTTTGCCCGCGCGGCGGCTTACACGATTTTCATGTGCCCGTCGACGGCCAAGGGCGGCACGATTTCTTCGATCGTGCCGATGGTGAGCCACACCGACCACACGGAGCACGACGTCGCCATCGTGGTGACCGAGCAGGGCGTGGCCGATTTGCGCGGCCGCTCGCCCCGCGAACGCGCCGAACTCATCATCGAGAACTGCGCTCACCCCGATTACCGCCCGCTGCTGCGCCGCTACCTCGCCCTCACGCCCAAGGGGCATACGCCGCACTGCCTCCGCAAGGCTTTCGAGATGCACACGGCCTACCTCGAGAAGGGGGATATGCGCCTGGCTGAGTTCTGATTGGCCGCGCTCGGCACGCCCTGCGCGGACGCACTTTCTGCTTGCGGGGGGCGGGGCTTTCATGTAGAATGCGCCTGTGAGTTATCAGGTCTTTGCCAGAAAATACCGCCCTCGCACTTTCAGCGACGTATTGGGGCAGGATCACGTCGTGCGCACGCTCTGCAACGCGATCGAGCAGAAGCGCCTGGCTCACGCCTACCTCTTTGTCGGGCCCCGCGGCACGGGCAAGACGTCGACGGCTCGCATTTTCGCCAAGGCTCTCAACTGCACGGGCGGTCCCCGGGTCGATTTCGACCCCGATGAGGACGTCTGCGTCGAGATTGCCGAGGGGCGCAGCCTCGATGTGCTCGAGATTGACGGCGCTTCCAACCGCGGTATCGACAACATCCGCGACCTGCGCGAGAACGTGCAGTTTGCGCCCGCGCGCGGCCAGTACCGCATCATCTACATCGACGAGGTGCACATGCTGACCAAGGAGTCCTTCAACGCTCTGCTCAAGACGCTCGAAGAGCCGCCCTCGCACGTGATGTTCATTTTCGCGACGACGGAGCCGCACAAGATTCTGCCGACGATTCTCTCGCGCTGCCAGCGCTTTGATCTGCGCCCGATTCCCGACGAGATCATCGCGAATCACTTGGTGGCGATCGCGGCCAAGGAGGGCGTGACGCTCGAGCCCGATGCCGCTTATTCGATTGCCCGCGTGGCCGAGGGAGGCATGCGCGACGCGCAGTCGATGCTCGATCAGTTGGTGTCCTTCTGCGGCAATCACATTGTGGGGCAGAACGTGAATGATATTTTCGGCGTGACGAGCCGCGAGACGGTGGCGCGGGCGCTGACTTTCATTCTCGATCGCCAGCTGCCGAGTCTGCTGCACTTGGTGCACGAGCTGGCTGAGGCCGGTCGCGATATGGGCCAGCTGCTCTCGGAGATCATGAGTGCCGTGCGCGAGTTGCTCATCAGCAAGGTGGCTCCGCAGGAGGCGGCCGCCGCGAGTCTGCCCGAGCCTTGGCGCTCGAAGCTCGGCGAGTTGCTGGCGCGCACGCCGGCAGACAAGATTGTGCGCCTCATGGAGGTGCTCTCTTCCGCCGAGGAGCAGATGCGCTGGAGCACCAACAAGCGCCTGCACCTCGAAATGGGGCTCATCCGCGCGGTGCATTCGCTGGCCGAGGCCAACATCAGCGACATCATCCGCGCCCTCAACGGTGCCCCCCTGCCCGAGACGCCCATCGCCACCACGCTGCTGCCCGAGCTCAGCCGCGACCTGCCGCCCGCTCCTGTTGCAGCTCCCGCACCCGTTGCGGCTCCCGCGGCTACCCCCGCTGCGGCTCCTGCGCCTGCTCCTGTTGCGGCCCCTGCGCCTGCTCCCGCTGCGGCCCCTGCCCCGGCTCCTGCACCCGCGCCCGCTGCGACTCCCGCACCTACCCCTGCCTCGGCCCCTGCACCCGCGCCCGCTGCGACTCCCGCACCTACACCTGCCTCGGCTCCCGCGCCCGCGCCCGCTGAGGAGGCTCCCGCGCCGTCGATGCCCGAGCCGGGCGTTTCGGAAAGCGCACCGACGGCTTCTCTGTTCCCCTCGGCGGCACCGTCCGCCGAACGCCCGGTGATCGTCGATGCACCCATGCCGGCGGGGCTCGAGCCGATTGACGACGAAGAGCCGTTCTTCGACCAGGGGCCCTCGCTCTTCGGCGACATGCCCGAGGCGGATTTTGCTCCGCCGCCCGCAGCTGAGACGCCGATGACGCCCGAGCTCTGGGAACGCGTGCTCAGCGAGGCGCGCGACCGCTCGCGCTTCAAAGCGGGAGCCATCGGCCACACGCTCTTCATCGGCGAAGAGGACAGGCAGCTGATCATCGCCGTACACCCGGAGGACACCGACAGCCGCGACGCGCTGCTGAGCGAAGACGTGCAAGAGCTGCTCTGCGACATCGCCGAACCTCTCTGCGGGCACCGCTTCGGCATCCGCGTCGAGAAAGACGACACCATCCCCCTGCCCGAGCCGGAGCCGGAACCCGAGCCGGAGCCGGCTCCCGAAGCGCCGCCGGCCCCCAAAGCCAAGGCGGCACCCAAGAAGGGCTCCGAGCCGACGACGCCCCCTGCCCCTCCCTCTCTGCGCCCGAGCGAGGAGGAGTTTTATCACGACCCGCTCATCGAAAAAGCGCTCGACGCATTTCACGCCAGACTCATCAAAAACTGACGCCCGGCGCGTCCGCTTTCCCCACGCACCCGGCAGCTACAACGCCGCAACCCCCACCATCACCACACCATGAACCTTCAAAAACTCATGAAGCAAGCCCAGGCCATGCAAGCCAACATGGCCAACGCCCAAGCACGACTCGCCGAAAAGAGCTACACGGCTGAGGCCGCCGGCGGCAAGATCAAAGTGACCGCCAACGGCACCGGCATGGTGACCGCCCTGAGCATCGACCCGTCGGTGATCGACCCGGATGACGCCGACTTCCTCCAGAGCCTGCTGCTCAAAGCCGTTCAAGAGGCACTCAACGGCGCCAAAGACCTCGCCGAGGCCGAGATGCGCAAAGTGACGGGCGGCCTCGGCTTCCCGATGTGACCACGATCATGCTTCGCTCGGCGACAGTATCAGCGGCGGTCCTTCTTGCGG
>DXFQ01000046.1 GCA_019114365.1 Candidatus Parakkermansia intestinigallinarum
CGGGCTGGAGTGTCGGCCAGCCCCGCCTCGATTCCTACTACATGCTGCGCTGGTATGCAAGCTACGAGGTGAATGAGAACCTCACCCTGCACTTGCGCGTCGAGAACCTGACGAATCAGAAGTTCATCACGGCGCCGAGCTACAACGGGGCGGCGGGGCTCGATCCGGCCTGCTCCGTCATCAACGCGGGGGTGGGCGTCTTCGGCGGCGCGACGATCAAGTTCTGATGCCGCGATGAAGACGCGATGGCTCGTCGCGGCGGCACTTGTTGTGCTGCTGCTCTTCGCGCTGCGGCTGTGCCGGTGTTCCGGCACGGCCGGCAGTGCGCCGCCGGCTCAGACCGCGGCACGCCTGCTGCCGCCGGCGGATTACCCGGCTGAGCTCTGGCGCGACACCCATACCCCGCCCCGCCCCGAGGCGCTGCACATTCTGCGCGGCAGCGAGGATGAGCTGCCGGCCGAGCTCCACTGGCAACGGGGGCTTGAGGAGCCGGAGATCGGCGATCCCGCCGCTCTCAAGGGCGGGTGTCTGCGGCTGAGCAATGCCGGCCCCTTTCCGGCGAACTTTCTCGCCTTCGGAAGTCCGAGTCCGCAGTTTTTTCACTACAACTGCTTTGAGCGCATCGAGCTGCCGCTGGTGGAAAGCCACCCCGTGACGGGCCGAGCCATTCCGGGGGTCGCCTGCGCATGGGCTACGCAGGGGCGCTGCGTCTTCTTTCGCCTCGACGCCGAGGCTCGCTACAGCAATGGGCGCCCCGTTCGCGCAGGGGACTACGCGCTCGGGGCGCACCTGCGACGTCGGCTGGCCGAGATGGGAGGCCCCGCTGCGGATGCGGCCGCGCAGGAGGCGGGGCTGGCAGAGATCCGCGTGCTGGCTGACGATCTGCTGATGGTGAAGCTGAGGCACGAAGCCGGAGACCGCGCTCCTCTTCAGGCCGCAGCTCTGCTGCATGCGGCGGAGCCTTCCTTCTACGCCGACTTCGGCAGCGACTACACGGAGCTCTACCGGCAGCGCATTCCGCCGACAAGCGGAGCCTACACCATCGGCCGCATCGAGCGCGGGCGGATGATTGAGCTGCGGCGCGTCGCCGGGTGGTGGGCCGAGAAACGCCGCTACCGACGCTACACCTGCAACGTCGACGCCATCGAGCACCACTTTCTGACGGACGAAGCTCAAGCGCGCGAATTTTTGCTGCGCGGCAAACTCGACCTCCTGCAGACGCGCGACCTCGTGGCTTGGCGCGATCAGTTTGAATCGGGCACGCACCCGGCCGTGCGCGACGGGCTCATCGAGCTGCACCGTTTCCGCGCCGACTACCCCATGCCGCCCTACGGCATCGCCTTCAATACCAAGCGCCTGCCCGACGCCGACCTGCGCCGAGGCATCATGCAGGCGATGGATATGCCCGGCGTTCTCGAGTTGCTCTATCTCGGAGAGGGCGAGCAGCTGGGCACCTTCAGCTCCGGCTACGGGGCGCTGACGCCTCGTCATACGCCTAGCTGTCGCTACGACCCGGCCGCAGCCCGCGCCGCTTTCGCGCGCGCCGGTTACGGCGAAGCGGGCTCCGACGGCATTCTGCGCCGCGCGGACGGGCAACGCCTCAGCGTTCGCCTCGGCTACACGCCGAGCGAAAAAAACTCTGCGGCAGCCTCACTGCTGGCTCAGCGTGCTGCGGCGTGCGGTCTGGAGCTCCGCCTCGAGCCCCTGCCTTGGCAGCTGAGTGCCTCTCAGTTGCAGCGCGGCGAGCATGAGCTGATTTTCTGGGCCACCATGGCGAGCAGCCCCCTGCCGGACTATCGCCGCTTCTTCACGAGCGACGCCCGCGGCTACGACGCTCCCTTTCTGCTCGCCGATGCCCGCATGGATGCCGCCGTCGCCGCCATGGAGCAAGCCGGCAGCGACGCGGAACGCGCCGCCGCCATGGCGGAAGTTGATCGCCTCGTCGCCGAACTCGCCGTCTGGTTGCCCGGGCACAAGGAAAACCTCGTGCTGCTGGCCTGCCGCAGCCATGTTCGCTTTCCCGATTGCGACTCATGCCGCTTCTCCACCCCCGGCCCCTATGAGGTCGCCGAGGCGCATCTGTATTGGATCGACCCGCAGCGCCTCGGTCGCGGCGCGGGGCACGAGGTTTCGCAGGTCCACGAAGCGGCGGTGAGGCCCCCCGCCGCCGAAGCGGGACAGTCACCTGCTGACCCCCCGACTCAGGCCCCCGAAGCGGAGCCACCCTCGGCCGAGGCCACGCCCTGCGCAGCCGAAGCGGAGCAAGCCTCTGCCGAAACCCCGGCTCAAGCCCCCGAAGCGGAGCCACTCTCCGCCGAGGCCACGCCCTGCGCCTCTGATACGGAGCCACTCTCTGCGGAAACCTCGCCTCCCCGTTGACCCATGAGCCGATTCGAGCGCTTCAGCCGCGTCAGCCCCGTGCAGCTCTACCATGAGCGCCTGAGGCTGCTGAGACGGGCAGCCCTCGCCGTGCTGCTCCTGTCGGCTGCGCTCGCGGCGCTCCTGCTGCTGCCCGGCCTGCACACGGACGGTTCGGCCACGTCTCCCGTCGCGCCGGGCGTGTCGGCCGCTCTCTGCGCCCCGCGCCCTCCGGCTGAGCCGGAGAGCGCGGCCATCCCCCCCGCCCTCGACCTCACGGCCCTCGCAGCGACTCTCCACCCCCCGCTCCGTCTGCTGCCCGAACCGGCGGCCGCAGATCCCCGCCCCGTGATGCTCCCGGAGCCGCAGCTCGACATCGCCCCGCAAGACCCGGCGGAGGATGGCGTGCTCCTCGCCGCCATGACCGCTGAAATTGCCTTCCCCAGTACGGAGATATCATCCGCTGCCGCCCCGGCAGCTTCCCCCGCAGCTCCGTCCCTTCCCCGAGCAGGCGCCCCGACGCGGCAGGCGGCGCGCGCAGCAGGACAGGAACGAAGGGCGCCCCAAGCTCGCAGCGCGGCCTCATCGGCAAACAGCCGTGCAGCCGACGCCCGCGCCGCCGCCGCGGCGGGCTCCTCGGGCTCCTACAGCCCGCCGCGCTACCTCGAGGCGCCGCCGCCGCCCTACCCGCCCGACATGCGAGCCGGGCGCTACTCGGGCAGCGTCGGCGTGCTCATCAAGGTCGGGGCGGACGGCACCCCCCTCGCCGTGCACATCACCCGCTCCGGCGGTCGGCGTGAATTTGACACAGCCGCCCGCGATTGGATTCTCAAACACTGGCGCTTTCACCCGGCCCGTCGCGGCGGCGCCGCGGTGGCCGCCGACGTGAAAACCAGCGTGATATTCCGCGCGGACTGAAGCCTCGGCCTTTTTTCGTCATGGGGCGGCATTGCTCTTGCATTCCGCCATCCGCCTGTGTACAATGCGTCGCGCATGATTCCCGAAGACAACAGAAAGCGTTCACAGCCTTACACCAACCGCCTCTATCTCAAAGACGGAGCCGGCGTCGTGCTGACTCTGGCCGCCATCATCATCATCCTGCTCGGGCTGCAACAGGCAAGTTCCGTCGTCGTTCCCATCCTCATGGCGAGCTTTCTGGCCGTCATCAGTTATTCGGTAACGGTCGCGCTCCGCCGCTATCTGAAATTCCCGCACTGGCTGGCCGTTTCTCTGACCGTGGTCGTCGACAGCGCCATCATCTACGGCGTTTTCATGCTCATCAGGTTCTTGGCGGCGGACATGAAAGCCACTCTTCAGGGCGACCTCATCGCCCGCTTCACGCGCAAGTATGAGGAGCTCATGGGTTTTCTGGACAACATCGGCATCGGCGAGCAAGCCCGCGGGCTGATCAGCTCGCCGACCGAGATCATCAACCCGCAAAACGTCCTCTCCATGACGCAGGCTCTCACGGGCTTCATGACCTCCACCGCCCTCGTGCTCGTGCTCATGACCTTCCTGCTGGGTGAAACACCCCTCTTCCGCCGCAACCTCGACAGCCTCGGCAACTCCGAAGAGAGCAAGAGCAAAGTTGTCCATGCCGTGCTGGGCATCCAGCGCTACCTCTTCATCAAAACGGTTGCCAGCGCCATCACGGGGCTGTTGGCGTGGGGCGTCTGCGCTTGGATGAACGTTCCCTTCGCCTTCCTCTGGGGGCTGGTAGCCTACCTGCTCAACTACATCCCCACCATCGGTTCGATTGCCGCGGCCATTCCTCCCATTCTGCTGGCCATGTCGCTGGGCACGTGGACGGAGACCTTCGTCGTCGCCGGCGGCTATCTGGCCATCAACTCGGCCATCGGCAACTGCATTGAGCCGCTCTTCCTCGGCAAGGAGTTCGGCATTGCCACGTCGGTGGTGCTGCTCTCGGTCATGCTCTGGGGCTGGGTGCTCGGCCCCTGCGGCATGCTGCTGGCGGTGCCGATCACGGTGCTGCTCAAGCTGGCCATGGAGAACTCGCAGGATCTCGCTTGGATCGCCAAGCTCATCGACGACAGCGGCGCCGAAAAAAGCCGCAAGGCTCACGCTGCGGCCGAAAACGCAACGACAGCATCAGCCTCCCGACCGAAGGCTGACTCCCCCCTTCAAACAACAGACAGAAACACAGCATGCATGCATTCGCGTACAAAAACGGCTCCCTGCACTGCGAGGGAGTGAATCTGGCCGACATTGCCGCCGCCGTCGGCACCCCGACCTTCGTCTACAGCCGCAAAACCATCACCGACGACCTCGCTGAGCTTCAGCGAGCCCTCGCCCCGCTCGACGCCCACGTCGCCTACGCCGTCAAGGCCTGCTCGAACAAAGCCATCCTCAACCTCATGGCCCGGCAGGGCGTCGGCTTCGACATCGTCTCGGGCGGCGAACTCTGGCGCATCGTCAACGCCGGCGGCGACCCGACTCTCTGCACCTACGCCGGTGTTGCCAAGACGGAGGCCGAGATTCGTTACGCGCTCAGTCTGAATATCTACTGCTTCAACTGCGAAAGCGAGAACGAGCTGCGCCAGATCAACCGCATCGCCGGAGAGATGGGCGTCAAGGCTCCGGTCGCCGTCCGCGTCAACCCGAACGTCGACGCCCACACGCACAAATACATCACCACCGGCACAAACGAGAACAAATTCGGCGTCGACATCAGCCGCATCGAAGAGCTCTACGCCACCATCGCCGCCGAGATGCCCAACCTGCACATCCGCGGTCTTCAGATGCACATCGGCTCGCAGCTCACCGAAGTGGCGCCCTTTGTGATGGCCATCGAGAAGGTGGCGCCCATCGCGCTCAAGTTCAAAGAGCTCTACGGCATCGAGTTCTGGTCCATCGGCGGCGGCATCGGCATCGTCTACGACGGCTGTCTGGCTTCGGGCAAGCCCGAGTGGTGGGCCGCTCACCCCGAGCAGATCACGATTCAGAGCTACGCCGATGCCATTGTGCCGCTGCTCAAGCCGCTGGGGCTCAAGATTCTCGTTGAACCCGGCCGCCGCATCATCGGCAATGCCGCCGTCATGCTCACCACCTGCGTCTGCGAGAAGAAGGGCGAAGCCAAGACCTTCAAGATGATCGACGCGGGCATGAACGACATCATCCGCCCCGCCCTCTACGAAGGCTATCACGAAATCTGGCCCGTCAGCGAACACAGCGGCGACACCATCACGGCAGACATCGTCGGCCCGATCTGCGAATCCGGCGACTTCCAGGCGCAGAACCGCGCCATTGCCGACGTCAAACCCGGCGAGGTTCTGGCCGAGATGAGCGCCGGAGCCTACGGCTTCAGCATGTCCTCCACCTACAACTCGCGCCCTCTGGCTGCCGAGGTGTTGGTCGACGGTGACAAATGGAGCATCATCCGCAAGCGCCAGACCCTCGAGCAAATCGTCGAAGGCGAGCAGCTCCCCGAATAACGCAAGGCTTCCATACCCTCGGCGCTCTCAGCGTCGAAGCGACTCGGGACACGGGCGCAGGCAAGGAGCGCAGCCCGGCAGAGCCCGATGCCATCGCCCCCGCCGTCGCGTCGCGACGGCGGGGGCTCTTGTCACTCAGCTTCACCGCCTCCCGGTGAACCCGACGGCGGGCAACGAGCCCACGCGGAACTCAGCGAAGAAGACTCAGTCCCAGCTCATCAATCACGTAACTGAGAGCCAGCTGGCCGCGCACCGAATTGCCGGCCTCATCCAGCGGGGGCGAGAAGGCCGCCAGCGCGAGACGTCCGGGCACCACACAGACGAGGCCGCCGCCCACGCCGCTCTTGGCCGGCAGACCGTTGGCATAGAGCCAGTCGCCGGAGCCGGTGTAGAGCCCCTCCATCATCATATCGGCCAGAATCTGCGGCACGTGCTCGCGGCGCACCACGCGGCGCGTCGTGAGCGGGTTGATACCGCCGGCGGCGTAGCAGGCTCCCATCACGGCCAGATCGCGCGTTGAGACGGCGAGACTGCACATGCGCGTGTAGAGGTCGACACTCTGCGTCGGGTCATTGTACAAAAAGCCGTAGCTATCCAAGAGCCAAGCCAGTCCCTTATTGTGCTGATTGGTCGCGCTCTCGGACTCATAGACCTCGTTCATCACCGGCAACTCGTGGCCGGCCAGCTCAGTGAAGCGCGCCATCATCTTCGTCCACACCGCTGCGGCATTGCCGCCCGGCACCAGACTGACGGCCGAAATGGCTCCGGCATTCACAAGCGGATTGAGCGGGCGGCCGCCGTGCAACTCGAGCGCCATGACCGAATTGAAGGCCTCGCCCGTCGCCTCCGCGCCAATCTTGCGCCGCACGGTTGCAGCGCCCAACACATCCATCACCAGCGACAAATTGAAGGCCTTGGAAATCGACTCAATCGCGAAGGGCACCTCGCTGTCGCCCACGGTAATCACCTGCCCGTCCACCGTCGCGGCAGCGAGCCCGAATAGCTTGGAATCAACCCTTGCTAGGGCCGGAATGTAAGAGGCATTCTTGCCTCCCGGAGCCAACAGGAAGCGGTCGTGCGCCTCCTGAAGGCATTGGCGGATCTGATCCGCAGATATGGCAGTCGTGTTCATTGTTCGGAAGAATCAGTGTTTTGAGAAGCATGGTGCGACGATGCGGCAGAGGCCCCGCCGCGGCCGGCTTTCTCCCAGCCGAAGGGCTCGAACTCCGCGACGCTGCGCGGGTCGGCCCACTCAGGGCGCCTCATCGCGTAAATGATGAAAGGAATACCCGCAAACACCAGCATGCCGACAATCAGAATACCCACGTACACCGCAGGGCTGCCCACCGGAATCTGACTCGGCGGCACAAAGCTGAGCACGAAGGCAATCACGCTTCCCAGAAGCCCGAGCCCGCCCACGAGCCACATCCCGAACTTGCCGCCCGGAATGCGGAAACTGCGAGGCGTGTCCGGCTCGCGGTAGCGCAGATAAATGCCAGCGGCAAACATCAGCAGATACATGATCAGATACAGGATAATCGTCAGCTGCGAGATAATCTGGTAAGCCGTCTGCACACTCGGCAGCACGACGAAGAAAATCGACAGCAGCGTCACCACCCCGCCCTGCAAGAGCAAAATGCCCACCTGCACACCGCGTTTGTTCGTCTTCTGCATGAAAGGCGGCAGGTAACCGGCACAGCCCACCTGCAAAAGCCCCTTCGACGGGCCGCCCACCCAAGCCACCACCTGAGCCAGCACACCGAAAGCGAGACAAACCGCCATCGCCGGCCCCAGCCAAGGCACCTCAAAGTAAGCGAAGAACTTATCAAACGCCACCAGCAAACTCTGCACGAGATTGATTTGGCTTTCGGGAATAATAAAGCCGATAGCGAGTGTGCCCAGCACGAAAATCGCCACCGTCATCACCGAAGCAATAAAAATCGCCTTGGGGTAATTGCGGCCGGGATTATCCACATCCTTGACGTGCACGGCACTCATCTCCATGCCCGCATAAAACAGGAAAATACTGGCAGCGAGAACAATGTTATTGAAATTGGTCAAATCCGGGAAAAACTCCCCGGGAGCCATTGAAATATCAAGAGCATTGCCCGAAGCCCAGTAAACAAGCCCCATGAGCACGAGGAGAGCCGCCGGAATCACCGTTCCGATCAGGGTGCCCCACTTCGTGATCGCGCCGCTCATGCTCATCCCTCGGAAATTGAGTAAGGTCGCCGCCCAATAAACCAGCAGAACCATGATGAGCACGTAGTAATCGTTGGCGGAAACCGCCTCATCCCAACTCTGATTCGGCCCCACAAAGGCAATGGAAACCGCAGCGAAGGTCAGCACCGTCGGGAACCAAATCGTACTCTCAATCCACTGCAACCAGATCGCCAGAAAGCCGAAACGCGTACCGAACGCCTCGCCCACCCAGCGGAACACACCGCCCTTCTGCGGCCAACCGGTGGTGAGCTCGGCCGCGACCAGCGACACGGGAATGAGGAAAAAGATAGCCGCGAAGATGTAATAGAAGGCGGAGCTCAGCCCGTAGGTACTCTCCGCCGGCAAACCTCGCAGACTCACAATCGCAGAGACATTGATCATCGCCAGCGTGAAGACGCCCATCTTGAGGGCGGATCCGCCGGGCGAACCGGTCTTTTTAGGTGTTTGATTCATCGTTTTAGGAGTTAGGGTTCTTGTCCAGCCTCCGCAGGCGAAGGCAACTCGGGCTCGCGGTGGCTGCTCTCGACGTAGAGCGACCACAGAAGAGAAAGCGGGCGACCCTCCGCGCGCTCGATAAAGACATCCGTCTCAGGGCACGGGGCATCACCTTCAAACTCCGTCGAAACGCCCAAGGGCGGCTTCACATCGGTATGACTGTCCATGCCGATCAGACACGGAGCCGCTGTCCGCCGTTGCAAAGCGGGTAGAAACACCCCTCCCGCACCCCCCCGCCTCACCCGGCTCACATGACGCAAAAAAATCCCCCTCTCAATTCAGAGTCATTCTAAGGTGAAAGCCCGTGAAAGCAGAGCGATTAACCCTCCGAATGCCGGCTACTCTAAAACGCGGGCCGGAGCATCCGCCCTCTTTTTTGCTGTACAAAGAGCGGCCGCCCCCTATAATGCCCGCGACACGGGCCGCCCCGAGCGACGCCCGCAATCAACAACACCGGCATGAGGCAACAGAGCATCTACACCCCCGACTACATCAACTTCAACAGCGAAAAACTCTTTCTGGGCAAAGGGAAAAACTCGCAGCGCTACGACGTCCTCAAATACCCCTTCTTCGACACCATGGCCGACAAGATGATGGGGCAGGACTGGACGCACGACGAAGTCAACTGCGTGAAAGACAAGCAGGACTTCCGCTTCTTGAGCGACGCGATGAAACACGCCTACACCGGCGTCCTCCAAAAACTCATCTTTCTGGACTCCATCCAAGGCCGCGGCCTGCTGCAAAGCTTCGGCAGCATCATCACCCTGCCCGAGCTCGAAGCCTGCATCACCGTCTGGCAGCACTTTGAAATCGACAAGCACTCGAAATCCTACACCCACATCCTGCGCTCCGTCTACGACAACCCGACAGCCGTCTTCGACGCCTCCTTCGCCATCCCCGAGCTGGTGAAACTCACGCGCAGCATCTCCGAGCCCTACGACGACTGCTTCAACGCCGTCACCGAATACAACTACAAACTCATCAAAGGGCAAACCATCACCCCCGCCTTCGAGCAGGAACTCCGCAGGGCCATCGTACGCCTCTTCATCGAAATCAACATTCTGGAGGGCATCCGCTTCTACTCCGGCTTCGCCACCGTCTGGAGCATGCACTACAGCCAAGGCCTCATGGAGCGAACGGGCAAAGTCCTGCAACTCATCTGCCGCGATGAAAACCTGCATCTGGCCATCACGCAATACCTGCTGCGCCTCTTCCGCACCGCGCCCGAAGAAGGCTTCCGCGACGCATGGGAGTACTGGCAGCCGCAGATCGCCGAGCTCTACAGCGAAGCGCTCGATCAGGAATACGAATGGATCGGCTACCTCTTCCGCAAAGGCTCCTTCCTGGGCATGACCCCGGACCTCGCCCGCCTCTACCTGCGCTACCTCACCGACAAACGCCTGCGCGCCATCGGCGAGCCGCCCCTCTTCTCCGGCGCAACGCAGAATCCGCTCGAATGGATCGAAACCTACATCAACAACGACCTCACCGAAAACCTCCCGCAGGAAAGCGAAATCCTCAACTACAAAATGGACATCCTCGACCAGTCCATCACCGACTCGGAAATCCGCAAACTTCAAGCCCGCCTCAAATAAATGGCCGATTCCCGCATCAACCTCGATACCATCACCATCATCAAAAACTCGGGCGAGCGCGAAGCCTTCCGCCCCGAGAAAATCCACGAACACGTTCGCAAAGCCTGCGAAGGACTCGCCGTCCTGCACTCGAGCATCATCATGGATGCCCGCCTCAAAATCTTTGACGGCGCCCGCTCCGTCGACATCCAAGACGCCCTCATCCAAGCCGCCGCCGAAAAAATCAGCGAACTGACCCCCGACTACGAAATCGCCGCCGGCCGCCTCCTCAACCAAAAAATACGCAAAGAAGTCTACGGTCGCTACGAAGCGCGAGAGTTCAGCAGCGAAGTCATGCAGCGCATCGACAAAGGCTACTACAGCCGCGAGCTGCTCCGCTACAGCCCGGAAGAAATGCGCGTCTTCGGGCAACTCATCAACTACGACCGCGACAACGAGACGCCCTACTCAGCCCTCAGCCAACTGCACGGCAAATACCTGATTCGCCGCGACGGGCGACTCATCGAAGTCCCGCAGGAAATCTACATGCTCATCCCAATGGCCATCTTCGCCCGCATGGATGACACGGCACGCCGCCACACCCTCGTGCGCACGGGCTACGAACTGCTCTCCGAGCACAAAATCTCGCTGCCCACCCCCATCATGAACGGCGCCCGCACCGACTACCGCCGCTACATCTCCTGCAACCTCATCAACGCCGGGGACTCCACCCTCTCCCTCTCCCGCGCCGTCGGCAAAATCATGGAGTGCACCGCCGCCAAATCCGGCATCGGCCTCAACGCCTCCTTCATCCGCGGCATCGGGGCAGACATCGGCAAACCCGCGCGCATGCAGCACGCAGGCATCCTGCCGCTGATGAAAACCTTTGAAGCCGCCGTCGGCTCGCTCAGCCAAATCTCGCGCTCGGGCTCAGCCAACGTCACCATGCCCTTCTTTCACTACGAAATCGAGCTCTTCAGCCAGCTGGGCGACTCGCGCGGCTCTCTGGAAAACCGCACCCGGCACATCGACCAAACCATCATCCTCAACCGCTGGTTTCTGCAAAAAGCCCTTCAGCGCCAAGACATCTGCCTCTTCCACATGAACGAAGTACCAGGGCTCTACGAAGCTCTCGGCTACCGCGATCGCTTCGCCGAACTCTACGAGCGCTACGAAGCCGAGCTGCCCGACGCGCACAAAAAGCGAGTCAACGCCTGGGAACTGCTCAACCTCTTCATCTTCGAGCGCTCCATCACCGGGCGCGTCTACTTCACCTTCGCCGACAACTTCGTCAACTCCAGCTTCCGCGAACCGCTCTACTTCACCAACCTCTGCACCGAAATCTCCCTGCCGGCACGCCCGCTCGACGGCTCGGAAGGGCAGCCGGAAATCGCCTGCTGCATCCTCGGCAACATGAACCTCGGCTACACCCGCAGCGCCGAAATACCGAAAGTTGCCCACTTCCTCGTCAACTTCCTCGAGCAACTCATCGACGCCTCCGACTACAGCATCCCCGAAGTCGAATACGCCGCCCGCAACCGCCGCACACTGGGCATCGGCATCTCCAACCTCTTCGGCTACCTCGCCCGCAAAAAACTCAAATACAACAGCAGCGAAGCGCGCCGACACATCCATGAAATCATGGAAAGCTTCTACTACCACCTGCTGCGCGCCTCGAACGAACTCGCCAAAGAAAAAGGCCCCTGCCCCCTCTTCAAGGACACCATCTACGCCGACGGCCAAGTCGTCTTCGACCGCTACCGGCGCCACGCTTGGAACGACTACCCCCTGCTCTGCGACTGGGAAAGCCTGCGCGACTCCATCCGCCGGCACGGCCTGCGGCACTCAACCCTCTGCGCCATCCCCCCCGCCAGCAACTCCAGCAAACCCTCCAACTCCACCGCCGGCGTCGAACCCCCGCGAGAACTCGTCACCGTCAAAGCCGACAAAAACTCCACCATCAAGCAACTCGTCCCCTACTACAAAACCAGCCGGAACCACTACACCACCGCCTGGAGCGACGAGTTCAACAACATCGACTACTTCCGCCTCATCTCCTGCATCCAAAAATTCGTCGACCAGTCCATCTCCCTCAACCAGTACTCCAACGCCCTGCGCTCCCCCGACCGTCACCTGCACCTCAGCGACGTGCTGGCCGAAATCATCGAATGCTTCAACCTCGGCATCAAAACCCTCTACTACCAGAACTTCCTCTCCGCGGAAAACAGCGACGGCCTCCGCGAAGAAGGCTGCGCGGGCGGCGCCTGCACCGTCTGAGCCGCCCGGGTCGCGCAGCGCGACTTTTTGAGGCGAAATACAAAATTTCGCTTGACTTTTCCGTCGAGTTACTGTAAATACTTCCCCCACAAAGTTATGGCTAAGAAAAGCTGGATCGAAAGAAACAAGAAGAAGGCAGCTGTCGCCGCTCGCTACGCTGAGCTCCGCGCCAAGCTGAAGAAAGAGGGCGACTACATCGGTCTGACGATGCTTCCGCGCAACGCCTCCCCTGTTCGCCTGGTGAACCGCTGCGAGCTCACGGGCCGTCGCCGCGCTTTCCTGCGTCGCTTCCACCTCTCCCGTATCGCCTTCCGCGAGCTGGCCAACGCCGGCATGATTCCCGGCGTCACGAAATCCAGCTGGTAAGACGAACTGCGAACTTGACACCTTTTGCAGCGCGGGTTATTCTTGTACGGAATAACCCGCGCACGCTATGCCAATCTACGAGTATATCTCCGAAAACCCCGATGACCCCGGTCGATCGTGCCCGATCTGCCGCAAGGGTTTTGAATTGATGCGACCCGCCGACAGGGCTCCGCTCACCCATTGTCTGTACTGCAAGAACCCGGTGCGAAAAAAAATCAGCACCGTCAGTGTCCCCAAGCTTCTTGCTCCCACCTCGTACACGGACGCCAAAAAAGCAGGCTTCACCGTCCTGCAAAAACGAGACACCGGCGTCTATGAAAAACTCTGACCGCGCAACATCAGCGTTTATCGCGACGCCCGGCCACGCTGCACCTTCCCCCTCCCCCGACGACTGCAACTCCAAGCACCCGCATCTCTGCACCCCACCTGATAACTGATCTATGAACATCTTTCTGACGCAAGAGGAAATCGCCCAACTCACCTGGAGCTACCCCACCTTCGGAGAAATCATCCTCTTCCTGCTGGGCACCGGCTTCTTCCTCTTCCTCAACGCCTTCTTCGTCGCCAACGAATTCGCCGCAGCCCGCGTGCGCGAAAGCCAGCTGCTGGAAAAGGAAGGCGAGACCAAAGCCCAAGTGCGGCGCCGCAAAAACACCATCCGCATCGTCAACCACCTCGACGCCTACCTCTCCGCCAACCAGCTCGGCATCACCATCGCCTCGCTGGCACTCGGCGGCCTCTGCGAACCCTTCATCGAAGCCCTCATCGCGCCGCCGCTCTCCTACTACTGCCATCTGGCCCCCGGCGTCGTGAGCACCATCTCCTACATCGTCGCCTATACCCTCTTCACCTTCGCACACGTCGTGCTCGGCGAACTGGTACCCAAGAGCCTGGCCATCCGCCACCCGCTTGAAGTCTCACTCGGCACGGCCACGGCCATGGTGCGCTTTGCCCGCATCGCTGCGCCCGTCATCAACCTCTTCAACAACACGGCCAACATCATCGCCCACCGCCTCTTCGGCGTCGACCCCCACTACTCGCCGAACAACCACCACAGCGCCGAAGAAATCGCACACATCGTCGAAGAAAGCGGCCGCAGCAACGAAGTGACCGAAACCGAGGCCGAAATCTCGATGAACGCGCTGGAGCTCAACGACCGCAGCGTGCGCGACATCCTCGTGCCGCGCAGCTCCGTCGAACTGCTCGACATCAACACCCCCTTCGAGAAAAACCTCGACATCGTCACCAACAGCCGCCACAGCCGCTTCCCGCTCGTCGACGGACACCTCGACAAAGTCTGCGGCTGGCTGCATGTCAAAGACATGCTCAAACTCGTCAAAATGCCCCAGCCCGACGTGAGAAGCGTCGCACGCGAGCTCAAAGTCGTGCCCGAGACGATGAAACTCGACACCCTGCTCGACTTCTTCTCGAAAGAGAAAACGCACTTTGCCCTCGTCGTCGATGAATACGGCGACGCGCTCGGCATCGTCTTCCTCGACGACGTCCTCGAAGAAATCGTCGGCGACGACATCCAAGACGAATTTGAAGCCGAAAACACCGAAGACTTCATGCCCACGGGTCGCGGCGAATACATCGTCAACGGCTCCATGGCCCTCTTCGACCTCGAGGAAGCCCTGCCCAAAATCGGCGAAATCGAAAGCGACGGCGGCATCACCACCATCGGCGGCTACATCACCGATCGCCTCGGCCACATGCCCGAATGCGGCGAGGAAGTGCGCGTGAAAAACTACATCTTCACCGTGACGGGCACCGACGGTCGCCGCGTCAACCAAGTGCGCGTCCAGTACGCACCCGTCAGCGACGATGACTCCGAGGATGACACGCCCGCCACTCCCGCGCCCGGCGCCTGCCCCCTGAGCTCGTAAGCCCCCTGCTCCGCTTCAGCCCGCAAGCCGCGCCCCGCGCCTCCTCCCCCCTCCTCCCCTGAGGGGGGAACACGAAAAAGCCCCGCCGTACCGCACGGCGGGGCTTTTTCGCAAACCGATAAACGGGCCTCAGCGGCGCACGCTAAGCCGCACCCGCAGGCGGCACAGGTCAAAGCTCCGCCGCCTCCTCAGTCTCCGCAGATTCCAAGCCTCCGCAGACACCGCAGCCTCCGCCGCCTCCGCTCAAAGCTCGCAGCCCGACTCATCCTGCGAGAACGCCTCCTCGGCACCCTCGGCAAAAAGCTCGTAAGCAATCGCATCCGCAATCATCACCTCGGCGAACTCACCGACCGGCAACTGCGGATCAACATGAATCGTACCGTCCACATCCGGCGCATCCCAAGGCCCGCGAGCGAGCCCCGGCTCATCCACCAGCACCCGAATCGTCTTACCCACGGCAGCCTGCCCGATCTCATCGGCAATCCCCGCCTGAATCATCGACAACTCATTGGCGCGGCGCTTGCGCGTCGCGTGGTGCACCTGATTCTTCATCTTGGCGGCCAGCGTCCCCTCCTCGCGCGAATACGGGAAAACCCCGGCGCGCTCAAAACGGAACTCGCGGATAAAATCGCGCAACTCCGCGTGATCCTCCTCCGTCTCCCCCGGCAGGCCGCTGATAAACGTCGTACGCAGACCGATATCCGGCATCGCCTTGCGCATCTCGCGCAGCAAGCGGCGAATATCATCGCCATCCGTCATGCGCCGTTGCTCCTCGAGAATGTGATCCGCAATATGCTGCAAGGGAATATCCACATACTTCACCACCTTCTCGCAAGACGCCATCGTCTCAATCAACTCGCGGCTCCAATGTGCCGGGTGCGTGTAGAGCACGCGAATCCAAAAATCGCCGGGAATCCCGTTAATCTCGCGCAACAGCGAAGCAAGCGACTCACCGCGGCCGGAATCCACCCCGCTCGTCTTCGTCGCCTTCTGCTCCCAGCGATCCATACCGTAATACGTCGTATCCTGTGCAATGAGATTAATCTCCTTCACCCCCCGAGCCACAAGCCCCTGCACCTCGCGCAGCACATTCGCCTGCGGACGGCTGCGATGGCGGCCGCGAATGCGCGGAATCGCGCAGTACGCACAAGCATGATTGCAGCCCTCCGCAATCTTCACGTAAGCATAGTGAGACGGCGTCAAACGAAAGCGAAACGCCGAGAAATCCGGCAGCAGCGTCGACACCTTCGTGCTGTAAATCTTATCAGCCCGCCCCTCCAGCACCGCCTGAACAATCGGCACAATCTCACCAATCAAATCCACCCCCACGAAGCAATCCGCCTCGGGCAGAGACTTCACCAAATCCTTAGCGTAGCGCTGCGACAAGCAACCCGTTACCACAATCTTCTGATCGGCCGGAGACTCGCCAGCCTCGCGCGCGCGAGCCGCCGCCAGAATCGTATCAATCGCCTCCTGCTTAGCCGGGTCGATAAAAGCGCAAGTATTGATCAGCAACACCTCCGCCGCCTCCGGCTCAACCTTCTCATAACCCGCCGCCAGCAAGCCGTCGGCCATGAGTTCCGAATCCACAAGATTTTTCGAGCAACCGAGCGAAATGAGGGCGAAGCGAGCCATGAGCGCAGCATAGCACGAAAGCCTCCCCTTGGCAAACTTATTTGCAGACCGTCATCAGGCATCGCGTACAGACGCCGAAAGAAGTCAACTATCTCTACGCCCAACCCGACTCGCAATCCCACGCTTGGGAAAAGGTTAAACCATTCACCATAGCAGTCACCGGGGGCTCCAGAAACTCACCGAAGCGCTGCATGACGAGATCAAAGCCCCATTCATCCGATTTTAGGTTCATATGTGCACGGAAATTGCTCCATTTCTTACGCATTACCGACGAATCTCTTAAATCCGACAACCTACGGAACGTACGAGCGTCGTGGGGCGTCCCCCGCTTCTGCAAGGTCTCAGCAATCGCTTTTTGCAAAAGTTCACCGTCAAAACAACGTGTTTGACTCAGAAAAACGATGTCATAGATATCCTTCATGTGGCTGAAAAGCTCCATTCGCAGCACAAAAGCGTCATACTTCTCCGCAATCAAACTCTCTACGGAGTAGCTCAAAACAGTGACGAGCTCTCCATCGCCGGGGATTGTCTTGAGATCCAACTTCTGAGGGCTTGGAACAATGGTGTCCCCCACCCCTATATCAATATTGAGACGAACCCTTTCATTCATGATCGTGACATCCAACTTAGCCTGAAATCCGTGATACAAACGATTTGCGGTGATTGATGTTACGGAACGTATCGAAAATTTCACAAACTCAAAAGGCGAGGAGTTTTGCAATATAGCTGATAACATCTTACGAATATTCTCTTCGCTGTTGCCCGGCCGATGTAGCAAATAATCCGCATCCAAGGTCGGTCGGGATTCACAGTCCGTCACAAGATAAAGAAAGAGACCGCCTTTGAGAATTAAGTGATCTCTGTAGACGCTACGGCTCAGACGTCGCAAAAATTCCGGATGGCAGAATAACATCTGCTCCTGCTGATAACTTATCCCCTTTCGCCGAGCCTCATTTCGAAGTCGCTGTAACAAGGAAGCCGGCGGATTCTTAGTCATTGGTATAATGAAATAATTTCTCGGGTCATGTTTTCTATTCTCAATCGGCGAGCGTAGTCGAGAAGCGTCGATATATTTCTCAGAGGATCCCGACCGTACGCCTCCATGGCCTTGTTGAAGATCTCCCTGTCCATGCGGTTGCGCGCACGTATACAATCGCATATCGTCCTTTCGCGGTCATAAATGCGGATACGGATACCGTCATACACCATTTCCGTTGCCCCGATGGAGAAGCTTGGTTCATGGCGGAAATAAACTCGGACAGGAAACCGACGCGTCTTGAACTTGCTTCTCGACGCATGTTGCGGTGCCGCCAGATGCCAGCAAAGCGGAATGCGATCACTGTACTCGTAAATGAGCAGTGCACTGTCCATACAGATCAGACATTCCGGAAAGAGATAAGGGATAAGGTAAAGCTCATTGCCCGGCTCCTGCTCAGCCCAAAGGTATACCCCTCGCTCAACCCGATGAACGTAACCGGCATCCAAAAAACGCCGGAGAGTGTAATAATCCACACCTTCGCCTATCAAATCACGGCTCCTCATGAGGTTGTTATACTTGGCAAAAACACGCCGGATTCTTTCGAAATGAAGCATGACTACTTTTCCTGTAGTTTACAAAACGCCTTCAATAAAATCAAGTATAAAATCAATAAATTCAGTCATTCTATTTCATAACTTTGACTGATTTTCTCGATTTTATACCATATATTGCGATATTGCCAACCCGCTCAGTTCATACCGGCAGAAGCATACGGCACCTCCTCATCATCGGCGCAAGACGGACGATTACCGGACGCCTGTCACGCTACAACGCCGAAGCGTCTTCGCCCAACGCGCCTGCACTCGCTTCTCTGAGGGCTGAATCGAATGAAAGCGCGTGAACCCGCCATCGCAAGCCCACTTCAGGCTTGTCATACGGGCCGCCCCCCTGTACAATGAACCGCGGCGAGCAACAGCTCTCCCGCCGATGCGGAAGAGCCCGGCCTTGCCGCCCTTTGACCACATGAAGACAGCCGCAGTTATCGGAGCCGGCGTATCCGGCCTTGCCTCAGCCCACATTCTCTCCAAACGATACAAGGTCACCGTCTACGAGAAAGACGCACGCCCCGGAGGCCTCATCAAGTGCGACGAGGTCAACGGCGTCCTTTATCACAAGGTCGGCGGCCACGTGTTCAACTCCCGCCGAGCTGATGTGCTGGAATGGTTCTGGACCTTTTTCCGCCGCGAGCAGGACTTCACCAAAGCCACCCGCAACGCCGTCGTCTCACTCCGCGACGGAACCTGCGTCAGCTACCCCATCGAGAATCACCTCTACCAGCTGCCCCGCCCCACGGCGCAAGCCGTCATCCGCGACCTCATCGACATGGCGGGCAAGGGCTACGGTGAGCCTCAAAACTTCGACGAGTTTCTCCGCGCCCGCTTCGGGCAGACGCTCTACAGCGAATACTTCGAGCCCTACAACCGCAAAATCTGGCAGTGCCCGCTGAGCGAGATTCCCTTGGCTTGGCTCGAAGGCAAATTGCCCATGCCCGGCATCGACGAAATCCTGCAAGCCAACATCCTGCGCCTCCAAGAGGTCAACATGGTGCACAGCAGTTTCAACTACCCCGTCCGCGGAGGCTCACAGTTCATTGCCGACACCCTGGCCCGGGGGCTGGCGGTGCGCTACGGCACTCCTGCCGAGGCGCTGGAGCGCCGTAGCGACGGCACGTGGCGCGTCAACGGTGACAGCTACGACCTCGTCGTGTTCTGCGGCAACATCAAGCAGCTCGCCTCCCTGCTGAAAGGCGGCGTCTCACTGGGCAGCGAACTGGAGCAAGGGATTCAGGCTCTCCGAGCCCACGGCACCACCTCCGTCCTCTGCGAGGTCGAAGCCAACCCGTACAGCTGGATTTACCTGCCGGACACGGCATACGCCTCGCACCGCATCATCTGCACCGGCAACTTCTCCCCTAACAACGCGCCCGTCGGCAAACACACGGCCACCGTCGAGTTCACCGGAGAAGTCAGCAAAGACTCCCTCCTCGAGCAACTCGCGCGCATGCCCTTTGCGCCGCGCTATCTGGCGCACCACTACGAACCCTACACGTACCCGATTCAGGACGGGCACACCCGCCCGTGCATCCAAGCGGCCAAAGCCCTGCTGGAGCCGCAGGGGCTGCACCTCATCGGGCGCTTTGCCGAATGGGAATACTACAACATGGACGCAGCCATCGGAGCCGCCCTCGACCGCCTGACAAGCATCATCAACTGATACCCCTCCCCTCTCGTGCAGAAGCTCATCAACCTGATGCGCCGCCAAGCCGACGTCGTCAAGTTTCTCGTTGTCGGCGTCACGGCGTCGATCGTACACGGCGCCATCTCTTGGATTTTTTACTACCACGTTCTGTCGGGACAAACCATCCTGTCAACCCTCATCGGGTACGGCGGCGGGTGGATATGCTCCTACACCGGCAATCGCTTGTGGAGCTTCAGGAGCCGGACTCATGAGCTCCCCGTGGTGACGTCCTTCTCCAAGTTCATCCTCAGCCAGCTCGTGTGCATGTGCATCCTGCTGAGCACGACTTGGCTCACCCAGCAACTCATCATCCTGTACTTCTGGTGGTACATCATCACCAATCATCTTTGCATGACACCGGAGCTTGCAGCCTTCAGCGCAGGCGCCTCGTACCCGCCGGCGCTCCTCTCGGGCATGTTCTTTGCCGCGCTTGTCTCGTACGTCATCATGAAGAAATTCGTATTCACTCAACAAAGCTCATCCCCTGAACACCCATGACTCAGCCCCGATTTGCCGTCTGCATTCCCATGGCTAACGAAGAGGAATCCTTCCACTCCTTTATCGACTGCCTCGACGGCGTGCTGGAAAACTATCCGCTCTCGTCCGTCTACTTGGTCGTAGACAAAGCCTCCACGGATGCCACGCCCGAACTCTGCCGACAGCTCAGCGAACAAAACAGCCGCTACCACTACGTCTGGGCTCCGGAGAATAAAAACGTCGTCGATGCGTACCTGCGAGGCTTCCGCGAGGCCATGGCTGAGAATCCGGATTTCATCATTGAGATGGACGGCGGCGGCTCGCACGACCCGCGAGTCATCCCCGCCTTCGTGCGCGCCATGACCGAGGGCAATGAATGCGCCTTCGGTTCCCGCTACATCAACGGCGGATCCATGGTAGGCTCTCCGTTCAAACGGCGCTTTCTCTCCAAGTTCGGTTCCTTTCTCGCCAGAACGCTGCTCAGCTGCCCGATGAAAGACGTGACGAGCGGATACGAGGCCTTCAGCCGCGACGTCATGAGCCGCCTTCTGGCCTATCCGCTGCGTTCTCAAGCGCATTTTTACCAGACGGAGCTGCGCTACCTGCTTCGCAAGAGCCGCTGGATTGAAATCCCCATCCACTACACCTCACCCTCGCCGCGCGTCTCGCCCAAGGCACTGGCCAACGCGCGGCAGTGCCTGATCTACTACGTCCTCCGGCACTGGTTTGCCGGAGGGAAAGAGATTTGACGCAATCTTTGTCTGAAAAGTCTATGGGTCGAGAAGAAAGATCACCTCTTCCCTGACCTTATCGAATCGACGAGACTCGGAGGCTCAGCCTTTGATGCGCAGCCGGCGTCTGGACCTCTTGAGCAAAGCCCAAGCATCAAGGAGTTCTTTGCCGACACTGTCAGCTGCAGTCTGCTGCCGAGATCCGATACCCTTTGAAGAACAGCGAACTAAAGCAGCTCACTCTGAAGTCAGAAAGAAACGCACCTCGCAGACTCGTGCCTGCGGGGTGCTGAAATTTGCGGCTGAAGAATCCGCAAGGCCGTGGCCTTCTCAATAGCTGCGGGCCCAGAGCACGCGGCGCGTAGTCGGGCGACCGGTGAGGATGCAGGGGGCCTCGGGGCCGCAGCCCATGTCTCCCTGCGGGATGCAGCGGATGGAGATGCGAAGGCTCTTGCCGAGCTCCTCCTCCTGCTCGGGAGTGCCGTCCCAGGGGCAGAGCAGCCAGTCGGCATCGCCCTCGCCGCTGAAGTTCGCCTTGAGTTCCTCGAGGCTGTTGCAGGGGCGAATGTGGCTGTCGCGGAACTGCTGCTGGCGCGTCAGAAGGGCATTCTGAATGTCGTCGAGCAACTCGACAACACCGTCGACCAGCTCGGCTTCCGCGACGAAGGCTTTGTCGCCCGTCGGCTGATCGCGGCGGCAGAGACAGACGCTGCCCTTCTCAAGATCGCGCGGGCCGATTTCGAGGCGCACCGGCACACCCTTCTTGATCCACTCCCACTTCTTCGTGCCGCCGCCGAGGTCGCGCTCGTCGACGGTGACGCGGATGGGCAAGCCGTGGAAGCTCTGAGCGCTGAGCTTGTCCGCGAGCTCGCGGCAGTGGGCGAGAATGGCCTCGCGGGTCTCGGCCTTGGGGGTGACGGGGATGATGACAACCTGCTTCGGCGCCACGCGGGGCGGGCAGACGAGACCGTCGTCATCGGAATGCGCCATGATGAGCGTGCCGATCATGCGCGTCGAGACGCCCCACGAGGTCGTCCAAGCGAACTGGCGCTGGTTGTTGCGGTCGGCAAAGCTGATGTTTTGAGCCTTGGCGAAGTTCCGGCCGAGGAAATGCGAGGTGCCGGCCTGAATAGCCTTGCGATCCTGCACCATGGCTTCGACCGTGAAGGTGCGCACTGCTCCGGGGAAGCGCTCGTGCTCGGTCTTTTCACCGGGGATGGAGGGCACGGCAAGCACATCGCGCTGGAAGTCCTCGTAGACCTTGTGCATCGTCGCCGTCTCGAGCTCGGCCTCTTCGCGGGTCTCATGGGCGGTGTGGCCTTCCTGCCACAGGAACTCGGCGGTGCGCAGGAAGATGCGCGGGCGCATTTCCCAGCGCATCACGTTGCACCACTGATTGACTTTGAAGGGGAGGTCGCGGTAGGACTCGAGCCAGCGCGAGAAGGCGGCACCGATGACGGTCTCGGAGGTCGGGCGGATGACGTACTTATCGGTCAGCTCGCCGGCCGGAATCATGCGAGTCTTGCCGGTTTCGGGGTCTTTGACGGCCTCGAGGCGGTGGTGGGTGACGACGGCACACTCGGTGGCGAAGCCTTCGGCATGCTCGGCTTCCTTCTCCAGATAGGCGACGGGGATGAGCATGGGGAAGTAGGCGTTGGTGTGGCCGGTGCGCTTGAATTCCGCGTCGAGCTGCTGCTGGATGAGTTCCCAGATGGCGTAGCCCCAGGGCTTGATGACCATGCAGCCGCGCACCTCGGAGTTCTCAGCGAGGTCGGCGGCTTTGATGACTTGCTGGTACCATTCGGGGAAGTCCTGGGCGCGGGTGGGGGAGATTGCGTTCTGTTGAGCCATAAATGTGTTGTTCCGAGGGGATTTTAGAGAAACTTGCGGAAATGTCAACCGGAAAAGCGCGGCTCAGCCCGCCTGCCGACGCTCGGCCCCTTGCCGCTTGCGGCAACTGAAAGCTAAGCAGACAAGCAGCAGGCTGAAGGGCCAAAGCTTGGTGAAAAGCAGAGCGAGGGCGAGCGTGCATGAAGCGGCGCGGCTGATGCGCTGCGCGAGAGCCGGCGAACGCAGGACTTCAGCCAGAAGGCGACCGCCGTCGAGAGGGATGACGGGCAGGAGGTTGAACAGACTCCACCAGAACGAGACGGGCAGCAGGATGTCGCCGACGGCGCAGGCAATCCCCTGCCCCGCGGCTCCGCTCAGCGCCGGGTCGCGTCCGCAGAGCACCTCGCTCGCGCGTCGCAGCACATCGGCCTCGCCGCCCGCCATGAGCAGCAGAGCGAGGAGCGCCGGCAGAAGCCCCGCGAGAGGGCCGGCGAGGCTTGTGATGATGCTGCCCGTGCGCGAGAGCCGGGCATCGGCATGCAGGCAGCCGCAGCCGGCGGCGGAGAGCAGGATGACGGGATGCCCGCCGCCGAGGGCCCGGCCGACCAGAGCGTGCCCGAGCTCGTGCAGCAGCAGGCAGAGCAGGCTTGCCGCCATGAAGATGAGGACGTCCGCGACCGAGCGGCTCCCGAAGAGCAGCGCGGCTGCGGCAAGGGCCGCCCAGAGCGAGGGCGCGACGGCGACGGGGATGCGAAACAGGCGCAGGCGTATCATCCGCCCTTCATTGTACGCGATGCGGGGCGGCAACACAAGAGCTGCCGCGCTTTTTTGGCGCGGCGCATCATTTCCCGCATGACAGCCGGGGCGCCTTCATGTATAATGCCCCTGCGCCATGGCTTTCACACACCTACACGTCCATACGGAGTATTCCCTGCTCGACGGCATGATTCACACGAAGGATCTGATTCGCAAGTGCGCGGAAATGGGGATGAGCTCCGTGGCAGTGACGGATCACGGCAACGTGTTTGCCGCCATTGAATTCATGGTGAACGTGAAGAAACACAACAAGGGCGTGCAGGAGTGGAACCGCGAGCACCCCGATGAACCCAAACCGATTTTCAAGCCCATTCTCGGCTGCGAGGTGTATCTGGCGCCGACGCCGCTGGATGTCAAAAAGCAGATACCCGGGCGCCACAAGTACACGCACCTGATTCTGCTCTGCGAGTCGAATGTCGGCTGGGCGAATTTGATCAAGATGGTCTCCCGCAGCCATCTGGAGGGCTTTTATTACAAGCCGAGGGTGGATATGGCGACGCTGCGCGAGTTCAGCAAGGGGCTCATCTGCCTGACGGGCTGCATCTCCGGGCCGCTGCAGGAGTGGATTCTCCAAGACCAGCCCGAGAAGGCGGAGGAGGTGCTGCTGGAGCTGCTGGATATCTTCGGCAAAGACAACCTCTTTGTCGAGCTGCAGGACCATGAGCTGGAGGAAGAGCGGCGCTGCACCCCCGAGCTGGTGCGCCTTGCGCGCAAACACGACGTGCCGCTGGTGGTGACGAACGATGCCCACTTCCTCAACGAGGAGGATCACGACGCGCACGACATCCTCATCTGCGTGGGCACGGGCAACAAACGCAACGACGCCCGCCGCATGCACTACCCGAAGTCGGTCTACCTCAAGAGCGAGGAAGAGATGCGCCGCCTCTTCCCGGAGTATCCCGACGCCTACGAAAACACGAACGTGATCGCCGAGCGCTGCAACACGTCCATCAAACTCGACTCCACCTCGACGGAGCGCTACCCCGAGTTCGCCACGCCCGACGGCTCGCCGCGCGAGGAGTACCTGCGCAAGATTTGCTACAAGGGGCTCGAGGAGCGCTACGGCAAGGAGCGCGCCGAGCACGATGAAGAGCTCCGCCGCCGCTTGGACTACGAGCTCGACACCATCAATCACCTGCGCTTCCCGAGCTACTTCCTCATCACGGCCGATTTCATCAACTGGGCGAAAGACCACGACATTCCGGTGGGGCCGGGCCGCGGTTCGGCGGCGGGCTCGCTGGTGGCCTATTGCATGAAGATCACCAACATCGACCCCTACAAGTTCGGCCTGATCTTCGAGCGCTTCCTCAACCCCGAGCGCGTGAGCCCGCCGGATATCGACATTGACTTCTGCCAGAGCCGACGCCCCGAAGTCATCGAATACGTGCGCCGCAAATACGGCGAGCGTGCCGTGACGCACATCATCACCTACGGCACCATGGGCGCCAAATCGGTGATCAAGGACGTGGCTCGCGTGCTCAACCTCGAGTTCGCCGACAGCGATCGCATGACGAAGCTCATCGAGAGCGGCCCCGGCGTGACCCTCAAAAAGAGCTACGAGACCAACGAAGATCTCCGCACCCTCATCGAGCAGAATGACATGTACCGCGAGGTGTGGGACTACGCCCTGAAGCTCGAAGGCACCATCCGCAACGTGGGCATGCACGCAGCCGGCGTCGTGATCGGCGACCGACCGCTGGATGAGTACGTCGCCCTCACGCGCGACGATCTGAGCAACCCCGCGGGCGAAGTCGTCGCGCAGTGCGACATGGGCGCCATCTACAATGCCGGTCTGCTCAAGATGGACTTCCTCGGGCTCAAGACCCTCACCGTCATGAAAGACGCCGAGCGCTACGTGCGCTGGCGCGTGCCCGACTTCCGCTACGATGCGGTTGATATTCAGGATGCCGAGACGCTTGCTCTGCTCAACCGGGGCGACACCATGGGCGTCTTCCAGCTTGAATCCGGCGGCATGGTCGATACCTGCCGCAGCTACGGCATCGACAACATCGAAGACATCATTGCCCTGCTGGCGCTCTACCGCCCGGGCGCCATGCAGTTCATGGACGATATGATCGCCGTGAAGAAGGGGCTCAAACAAGCGGAATACGAGCATCCGCTGCTCGAGACGGTCGCCGGCCCGACCTACGGCGTGATGATCTACCAAGAGCAGGTGCAGGCCGCCGCCAAGCTGCTGGCCGGCTACACCCTCGGCGGCGCCGACCTGCTGCGCCGAGCCATGGGCCACAAGGACATGAAGGAGATGCAGGAGCAGCGCAACCGCTTCGTCAAAGGCTGCCGCGAGGTCAACCAAATCGACGAGAAGACCGCCAACGCCATCTTCGATAAAATCCAGAAGTTCGCCGGTTACGGCTTCAACAAATCGCACTCCGCCTGCTACGGCCACATCTCGTACTGGACGGCTTACCTCAAGGCGCACTACCCCGTGGAGTTCCTCTGCGGCCTCATGTCCAACGAAGCGACGAATGAAAAAATCGGCGTCTTCATCCAAGAAGCAAACCGCATGGGCATCGAAGTGCTGGGGCCCTGCGTCAACCACTCGGCCGTGAAATTTCAGCCCGAGACGATGCCCAACGGGCACTTGGCGGTGCGCTTCGGCCTCGCCTCGGTCAAGAGCATGAGCTCGGAAACGGTGCGCGTCATCGTCGAAGAGCGGGAAAAGAACGGCCCCTACAAGAGTCTCGAAGACTTCTGCTACCGCATCCCGCCGCAGGCCGTGCGCCGCAACCAGCTCGAAGTGCTCGTTCAGTGCGGCGCCTTTGACTGGATGCACGTGTGCCGCGCCAGCATCTTCGACTCCATCGAGCAGTGCCTCAACGGCGCCTCCAGCGTGCACAAGGACAACGAAGCGGGCCAGATGAGCCTCTTTGATATGACGGAAACCGTCTCGCCCGCCGAAGAACAGGTGACCGTGCAGGAATGGCCGAAGGCCAAGCGCCTCGACGAAGAGAAGTTCCTGACCGGAGCCTACTTCACGGGCAACCCGCTCGACAGCATGCGCGGCATCATCGACCAGCCCCGCTACGTGCAAATCGGCACCCTGCCCGACCTCGAAGCCGAGGAAATCCGCAGCCAGCGGGACATGGCCGGCATGATACGAGCCGTCGTCATCAAAACGGCGAAGTCCTCCGGGCAGAAGTTTGCCGTCATCACGGTGGAAGACTTCACGGGTTCGACCGAGGTGCTGCTCTGGGGCGATTCGTACACGAAGGCCGCCGCCGTCGAGGGCCTGCTGCAAGAGGGCAACTTCGTACGCTTCCGCGCCCGCATCACGATAGACGAAAAGAGCGGCGGCAAGAAGGTGTCCGGCAACGGTCTTGAGCTCATCGGCGGCAAATCGCGCCGAGGCGGTGCCGCGTCGGCGCATTACTACGAAATCACGCTCAACACGGCTCGCCACGACGAAGGCGACTTGCAGCTGATTCGCGAAACGCTGCTTCGCCACCCGGGCAAGACCCCCGTCCACCTGAACTTCCGCAACTCCTTGGGCAACCGCGCCTGCATCGAGCTGGGCGAACGCTTCCGCGTCACGCCCTCCCCCGCGCTCGACGAAGAGCTCTCCCTCTACAGCTGAAGAACGCCGCCGCCCGCCACCGGCAAAGCTCCGCCATGGATAAGCCTGACACCCCCTCTCCCGACAAGCCCGCACGAGCCGCAGCCTCGCCCGTCTCACCCCCATCGGACGCAAGCCCGACCGCCGCCAGCGCGCCGACCGCCGCCCCGCAACACGCAAGCCCGACCGCCGCACCCGCGCCGAGCGCCGCCCCGCAACATGCAAGCCCGACCGCCGCACCCGCGCAGCCGAGCTCCCGCCCCTCCCTCTGGCAGGGCGCCCTCGCCCTCAGCCTGCTGGGCATCGTCGCCTGCCTGCTCTACCTCTACGCGATACCGCAGCAGGACAGCGATGCGCCCGAGACGCAACCCACCATCACCCTGCCCGAGGGCGGCGTCCGAAGCGACGCCTTTTCGCTGCGCCTGCTGCAAGCGGCTGCACGCCAGAGCAGCGGCAACGCCGTCGTGTCCCCGGCCATGGTGACGGAGATGATACTGGCGCTGCGCGAAATCGACGGCCGGCCGATCGACGAAAGCTGCCGCCACTTCGGGCTGAGCGCGACGCAAATCTCCCCCTCGACCCTGCCGCTCTACGCGATGCAACTCTTCGCCGACGAGCAGCAGGAACTCACGGCAGAACACCGAGACATCGTCTCCGTACCGCTTGCGCGCCAATACCGCTCCTGCCTCAGCCTCATCAACCGCCTGAGCGCCGCCGACCCCGGCAAAAATTCCCTGGTGCTGATCGACTCGGATCTCTCACCGCAGATGCAGATTCTGGCGGTCGCCGACCTGAGCTGGGAGCCGCGATGGCTCACCCCCATCAGCAAAGACCTGCGGCAAAACCTCCCCTTTTACGGCCGAGGGGCCCAACCCGAAGTCCCCACCATGTGCACAACGGCCCGCTACCGCTGCGCCGAAGCAGCCGACGGCTCGTGGACGGCAGTGACGCTTTTTCTGCGCCGCGATGAAAAAGAAGGCGACTCGCTGGGCTACACCATCGTCATGCCGAAAGGCAACGTGCGAGACTTCGTCGGCCACATGACCCTCGAACAACTCAACGCCATACGGGCGGCTCTTCTCGAAGCCCCCGAGCGCCCCGTCTGCCTGCAGATTCCCGTCCTGCACATCAGCTCCGGCGGCGTGCAGGACATGCTGCCCCTGCTCCGCAGCATGAACATCGACCCCATGCCGCGCTCGCGAGCCGGAGAGAACGAAGGGCAAGCCATGCGGGGAGCGCTCTACCTGCGCTTCAACCTGCGCCTGGCGGAAAGCACGGATGAGGAAATCGAAAACACCGGCGGCGCTTCGCGTGCGGGCAACGACGGCCCGACGCTCACCTTCTCGCGTCCCTTTGTCTGGTGGATCAGCGACGCCGCATCCGACGCCCCCTTCCTCTTCGCCGGCATCACCGAAGCGCCGTGAGGGATGGGGCCGTCTTGTCCGGTTTGCCCTTCCCGCTCCCGGAAAGCGCTCATTTCTCCGCCGTCCGCCCGGCTCGAAGCTATGCGGGAATCCGACGGGCGCCGATGAGACGCGACGCTCGGTCGTGCCGCATGCCGACTCCGAACGGGCTGACGGCACGTTGTGCCCGGTTTCGGTGATGAGCGATGGCGGTCTCGGCTTCAGCGCAGCATGGCGAGGGCTCGCTCGGTGCAGGCGAGGGCGCGCTCGACGTCTTCTTCGGTGTTGTTGACGCCGAAGGAGTAGCGCGTGGTGCCGCTGATGCCCAGCGCTTGCATGAGGGGCTGGCAGCAGTGGTGCCCGGTGCGCACGGCGACGCCCATCTGGTCAAGCAGGGTGCCGAGGTCGTAGTGGTGTACGCCCGGTACGCTGATGGAGATGAGCGCTCCGCGCCCGTCTTTCGGGCCGAGGATGTTGATGCCGCCGATGGCTTGCAGCCCTTCGTAGAGGCGGTGCGTGAGCTTTTGTTCGTGGCGGTCGATGGCGTCCGCACCGATGTTTTGCACGTAGCGCAGGGCTTCGGCAAGGACGATGTTGCCGCCGATGTTGGGGGTTCCGGCTTCGTATTTGAAGGGGAGTTCGTTGTAGGTGGTTTTGGCGAAGGTGACTTCGCGGATCATTTCGCCGCCGCCTTGCCAGGGCGGCAGTTCGCTGAGCAGGGCTTCGCGCCCCCAGAGGACGCCGGTGCCGGTGGGGCCGTAGACTTTGTGCCCGGAGAAGGCGTAGAAGTCGCAGCCGAGGGCTTGGACGTCGACGGTCATGTGCGCGGTGCTCTGCGCGCCGTCGATGAGGACGAGGCAGTCGGCGTTGTTGTGTTTGGCGGCGGCGGTGATGCGCGCAACGGGGTTGATGCAGCCGAGGGCGTTGGAGACCCAGGGGACGGCGACGAGGCGGGTTTTCGGGCTGAGCAGGCGCAGGTAGGCATCCTCGTCAAATCGCAGCTCGGCCGTGAGGGGGATGGGTTTGAGGACGGCGCCCGTGCGCTCGCAGAGCATTTGCCAAGGGACGATGTTGGAGTGGTGGGCGTCGGTGGTGACGAGGATTTCATCGCCTTCGCGCAGGCGTCCGGCGATGCCGAGGACCATGGCAACGAGGTTGATGCCGGCGGTGCAGCCGGAGGTGAAGATGATTTCCTTGGGCGAGGCGGCGTGCAGGAAGTCGGCGGCGCAGGCTCGCGCTTGTTCGTGGGCTTCGGTGGCGAGGCGGCTCAGGTAGTGGGCGCCGCGGTGGATGTTGGCGTTCTGCTCTTCGTAGTAGCGACGCTCGGCGTCGATGACGCAGTGGGGTTTCTGGGTGGTGGCGGCGTTGTCGAGGTAGACGAGGGGGTTTTTGCCGATCGTCGTGCGCAGGATCGGGAAGTCGGAACGATGGTTCATCAGTTGCTCTCTTTGATGTGCTCGACCATGCGGTAGGCCTGCTCGGGGACGTACTCTTTCCACTGTTCGTCGTCGGCGCGTATCATGCGGATGATGTCGCGCGGGGTCTGGAAGAGGAGTTTTTGGTTGAAGTAGGGGACGTCGACGATGTCTCCGTTGGCGCAGAGGTGGCGGTAGAGGTAGTGGTATTTCTCCGGGGCGCGGTAGGTGGTGGCGGTGACGAATTCTCCGGTTTTGCGGTTGATCCACGGGGTGACGTAGAATTTCGTGCGGTTGACGAAGATGTGCCCCATGGTGGCGAGGATGCCGCCGGGTGTGTCAGCCCATTTTTCTTTGAAGACTTCGTTGAGCAGGCCGATGGAGAGGGCGATGGCGACGGGTTCTCTGGTGTATTGGTTGAGGAGGGTGGAGATGCGGTGGAAGTGGGTGATGTTCGTCACCATGACGGTTTTGCCGAGGGCGGCGAGGGCGTCGGCTCGGTCGATAAAGTCGAGCAGGTCGACGTCGCGCCCGCGCAGGAGGTTGGAGAGGGAGATTTCGCAGATGTCGATTTCTCGGCTGCGCTGCTCTTCGGGCAGGGATTCGTAAAATTTGCTCCGCACGCTGTCCATCATTTCCATGTGGATTTTGCACAGCGGCAGGAAGCTGCCGCGCATGAGTACGATGGGGCGTTTGTAGAGGAGGTCGGCCGGCTGCGCGACGGTGCCGTCGGGGCAGAAGAGGGTGGCTTCGGAGAGGCCGCTCTGGACGAGTTGGAGGGCGAGTATTCGGTTGTCGAACATGCTGAAGCCGTGCCCCGAGAAGCGCATGAAGTCGACTTCGTAGAAGCTGCGATCGAGGTTGGCGCCGATGTTGAGGACGAACTCGTCCATGCGCTCGCGCTTGTAGAAGAGCGAGTAGAGGACGTTGACGCCGAGGATGCCCAGCACGCGCATCTGGATGTCGTGGTCGGGGACCAGGAGGCGGACGTGGAGGACGAAGTCGCTGGGCGGGGCTTCGGGTTTGAGCTGGAAGCGCACGCCGATCCACGCGGCCCAGGGGCCGTTGTCTCTGTAGCCTTTGCATTTGACGGTGTTGCAGAAGGCGAAGAAGCAGGTGTCTTTGCCGCGCTTTTCTCCGAGGTGGTTGATGAGGGTTTCGTATTCGCACTCCATCATTTGCTTGAGGCGCTCTTCGGAGACGTAGCGTTTGACGGGGCCGTAGAGGCTGTCGCTGACGGTCATGTCGTAGGCCGAGATGGTTTTGGCGACGGTGCCGGCGGCTCCGGAGGAGCGGAAGAACCAGTTGGCGGTTTCTTGCCCGGCGCCGATTTCTGCAAAGGAGCCGTAGCACTGCTTGTCCATGTTGATGCGGAAGGCTTTCTCCTGCGTGGCGGCAAGCGACTGGGTGACGGAGGACATGGGGAGTTGTGAGTGCAAGGTTATACGGGGTTCGGATGGGTCAGATTTCAAGAGGCAGGACGGGGATGGAGCGCATCGGCCGCGGGGCCGGCAGTTTGATGGTGGTGTCGACTTTGGGGCCGTCGGAGCGCGAGGGGTCGGTGTCTCCGAAGTTGATTTGCTCGGGCATGCCGCTGGAGGCGATGTCTTTTTCGGTGCGGTAGCGCGGGTTGAGTTCGAGGTTGCAGCCGTAGGGGTCTTCGCCGATGAGGGCGGAGCCCTTGGGCAGGACGGGCAGGACGGGCAGGACGCGCGAGTTGTTCAGGTCGCTCGCGTCGAGGAAGTCGACAAGGGTGGGCGAGCCGTCTCCGTGCACGGTGCAGCTGCCCAGGGTGACGTCGCCTTTCGGGAAGTATTCGCGGTAGACGGAGCGCGTGAGGACGGGGTTGCCGTCGCGCATGCGTGTCTCAAAGCAGAAGTTGGAGGCCATTTGCCCCGAGGCGGTGCAGATTTCGACTTCTTCGGTGTCGGCCGGCATGGGTATGGGCTCGTCAGGGTAGCGGCCGGAGGCGGCTTTGAAGACGGCGCCGAGGATGGGGCCGCAGGTGTCGGACGAGAAGGCTTCGGTGTAGATGGCTTTGTGGTCGTTGAGGAAGCCGATCCAGACGCCGCAGGTGAGGGATGAGTTGTAGCCGAAGAGGGCGTTGTCGGCGAAGTCGTAGTTGGTGCCGGTCTTGACGGCGCCGTTGAAGCTGTCCGGCAGGAAGGGTTGGACGCGCTGCGAGGCGCCTTTGAGCAGGGCGTCGCGCATGATGGAGTGCAGCCGGAAGGCGGTGCAGGGCTGCGTGGCGTTGGCCAGAACGGGCTTGATGGAGCGCGGGTTCTCCCAGAGGATTTTGCCTTGGCTGTCGGTGATTTTGGTGATGATGAAGGGGGCGACGGGCCGGCTGCCTGTGTTGGGGAAGACGGTGTAGGCGAGCACCATTTCACGCAGGGAGGCGGGTTCCGTCCCCAAGAAGGTGCGCGGGTAGTACTGCGGGCGGGCTTCGGTGCTCTCAGGGTTGCGCGGCGGCGGGGTGATGCCGCAGTTTTGCAGGGTGGTGACGAAGGGTTTGGCGCAGCGTTTGGGGTCTGAGCTCAGTGCGATGGCGAGTCGCGCCGAGGCGGCGATTTTCGACCACTGGAGGGCTTGGCGCAGGGTGACGGAGTCCAGATAGCGGCCTTTGCTCACTTCCATGCCCCATTCGCCGAGCACGCCTTCGGCGCCGCCGATGCCGGCGAGGCGATTGTCCATGGCGTCGTCGATGAGTCGCGAGCAGGGGGAGTAGCCGTTTTCCAGAGCGCTCATGTAGAGGAAGGGCAGCATGGCCGTGCCGACGGGGCGCTTGCCGGCGTCGATGATGTCGAAATTGTCTCGCTCAAAGTTGCGCCCGCCTACGTAGACGAGGACGCCGCCGGTCTTGTTATCCACGGCGTAGACGGCACCGTCGACGTAGCGGTGCTGCATGCTCTGCGGGTTGTCGCGATCGGAGAAGCGGACGTGCTGATAGTCTTCGCGGTTCTCGATGTTGTCAAGCTGGGCGGTCAGGGCTTGCTCGGCCGCGTCCTGCATGTCTTTATCGATGGTGGTGTGGATGCGCAGCCCGGCGGTCTTGACGATTTCTTCGCCGCGCGCGGGGTCTTGGAAGACGGAGATGGCCTGATTCTGCACGATGGAGTGCAGGAAGGAGGTGTTGCGGCGCAGGGGTTTGGGGTTGAGTTCGAGCGGCAGTTTTTTCACGCGTTCGGCGTCTTCCGCGCTCAGGTAGCCGGCGCGCTGCATGCGGTCGATGACGTCGTTGCGCCAGCGGAAGTTGAGGTCGGGGTTGCGAACGGGGTTGTAGTTTTCCGGGTTTTTGATGAGGGCGGCGATGCTGGCGGCCTCGCGGACGGTGAGGTCTTTGGGCTCTTTGCCGAAGTAGCCCAGCGAGGCGGCGCGAATGCCGTAGTAGCCGCGCCCGAAGTAGACGCGGTTGAGGTAGAATTCCATGATCTGGCGCTTGTCATAGGTTTCTTCGATGCGCATGGCAAGGAAGATTTCGATGATTTTGCGCTCGTATTTGTCCCCGCCCTTGGCTTTGACGCGGCGCTCGAGGTCGTAGGAGTTGCGGGCAAGCTGCTGCGTGATGGTTGAGGCGCCTTGGTTGATTTCGCCGTGGGCGGCCACGGCTTCTTTGGCGGCGCGCAGGATGCCCATGGGGTCAAAGCCGCTGTGCGACCAGAAGGTTTTGTCTTCCTGTGCGACGACGGCGTTGATCAGGTGGGGGGAGATTTGATCGAAGGTGACGTAGCTGCGATTTTCGTCGAAGATGCGGCCGATTTCCTTGCCGTTGCGGTCGTAGATGATGCAGGGGTGCTCGAGGTTGTTGATTTCGTTGAGGTCGAAGCTTTCGGCGTAGCGGCGGTATTTGTCCGTGACGAGCTGAAAGGCGAAGTAGCCGATACCCCCGAGCACGAGGGTCGTGATGATACCGAAGAGAAAGAGCATCAACAGACAACATTTGAAGCGCGAGCCGGACGACGCCGGTTTGCGATCGGCGCGTTGCCGCCTCCGATTTTCTGCCGCGCTGCGGCGCTTCTGGTAATCCTCAAGGTCGTCCATCTTGCGGGTTCAGGTTACCAGAATCGGGCGCGTAAATCAAGCGACAAATCCGCGCGCGCGCTGCTTCTTCGCAACATGACGCAGTTGCGGCTTTCTTTCCGTGCCCTTCTCGGTTCTTTCTCCGCCACCTTCCGATCGCTGTCCGTTTGCTCCGCGGCAGCCCTTCGGTCTCTTCGGGGTCTCTTCGGGGTCTCTTCGCGATCTCTTTGCAGCCTCTCCGAGGCCCCTTCACGGCTGCCTCGCGGCTTGCTCTGCTCGGGTCACTTTTCGAGCGAGTCACAGCCGCGCCTGATGCGGAAGAAGCCGATGAGAGCGAGGACGCAGAGGCCGACGCCGATCCACGTCGAGACGCCGACGGGCAGGCCGATGGCGCACTCGGGGGAGCAGAGGAGGTAGGCGCTGCAGACGGTCGTCATGAACAGTGCCGGCAGCAGGGCCATCCAGTACCAGCGGTTGCGACGGCGGAGCAAGACGGCAATGGCCCAGAGGGTGAAGCACGAGAGGAGCTGGTTGGACCAGCCGAAGTAGCGCCAGATGATGCCGAAGTCGATTTCGGAGATGATGATGACGGCAGCAAAGAGCGGGATGGCGATCCCGAAGCGCTTGAGTTTCGGCTCTTGGTTGATGTGGAGCATGTCGGCAATCATCAGGCGGCAGGAGCGCATGGCGGTGTCTCCGCTGGTGATGGGCAGGACGACGACGCCGATGACGGCAATGATGGCGCCCACGCTGCCGAGGTAGTCGGTGCAGGCTTGGTTGACGGCGGAGGCCGGGTCGGCAATGCAAAGTTGCATGAAGGTGGCGCGTACGGCCGATGCGTCGGCCCCGACGGCGTGCGCGACCATTTTGCCGCCCTGCTCCACTAGGGTGTAGTCGGTGAGCACGTTGCGCAGGGTCAGGCCGACCGTGGCCCAGATGAGCGCGACGAGGCCCTCGACGATCATGGCGCCGTAGAAGACGCGGCGCATGTTGCGGCGCTCGGGCAGGCAGCGCACCATCAGCGGGCTTTGCGTGGCGTGGAAGCCGGAGATGGCGCCGCAGGCGATGGTGACGAAGATCATCGGCCAAATGCTCAGGTGGGCATCGGGATGCACGTTGGTGAAGAAGTCGAGCTGCGGCAGGACTTCGTATTCGCCGAAGGGCATGCTCACCAGCAGGCCGACGGCCATGAAGATGAAGAGGGCGCCGAAGATGGGGTAGATGCGGCCGATGATGACGTCGATGGGCAGGACGGTCGCGAGGAAGTAATAGAGAAGGATGATGCCGCACCAGAGCATGACGGAGACCTCGGGCAGAAGGCCGTGGAGCATGCGGGCGGGACCCGTGGTGAAGACGACGCCCACGAGCAGCAGCAGCAGGATGCAGACGATGCGCATGGTCCACTGCGCCACGGGGCCGAGGTAGCGGCCGATGAGCTCAGGCAGGTTGGCGCCTTTGTGCTCCAGGGACATCATGGCGGCGAGGAAGTCGTGCATGGCGCCCGCCAGAATGCAGCCGAACACGATCCAGAGGAGGGCAGCGGGGCCAAAGAGGGCGCCGGACAGTGCGCCGAAGACCGGCCCGAGGCCCGCAATGTTGAGCAGTTGGATCAGGAAGACCTTCCACGTCGGCAGCGGGATATAATCAACGCCGTCGCCCGCTGACACGGCGGGCATCACTTTCGGGCCGAAGGGGCCGTAGACGCGCTCCGCCAGACGCCCGTAGCAGAAGTAGCCGATGGCGAGTATGGCTACGCAGACAACAAAAACAGATAAGCCGGTTAACATCGCGCGGGCATGCTACACCATGAGGGACAGAAGCGCAAGCTTTTTTATCCGTTTGTTTGTCTTCGCGCTCGAGCTTAGAGCTTGTTTTCGGGTCATCGGCGCTTGGCGCGACTTTATTCCCGGGGCACACGGTGCATCACCATGCATATTTAAGCGATGTGAATTGATTGGCGATTTGAGCTTATATGCATATTTCGATAATCATATTGTTTTTGTCCGGTGATTTTCTTTTTCATCGAAAACCAACTCGCGAGTCGAATGGGTACCCGTCTCTTTCTCCCCGTCGGCTCCGCTAGATTATGAGCGCGGCTTATTCCTAGCTAAGATCGGGATTTTGAGCGATATGAGCGCTCGCTATTATATGTGTTAATATCGCGAAGGCTTATTGGTGCCGGCCCGCATTCTGATTAACAAATTTTTATTTCGTTTGATCGGATGCTATGGGTCATCAGATAGAGCTTTGTGATTCTTTTGTCATTTTCGTGTTCGCTTTGTCTTTTGATTATCGCAAGTTCTGCTCCATTCTTCTCTTGACTGGCAAGCTTCTGGGGACGGACATCGCCGCGTTGGCGCAGATGCGGGACGGAAGCACCGGGATGGTCGGGGAGAGACTTTTTCATGACTTTGTTGCGAAGGAGGCGTCGTCGGATGCCGTGAGAGTCGGCCGCGGACGGCAGCCTCCCTGCTTCCGGAAAGGGGGCGCGGGTGCCGATGCGGCTTCCGTGGTATCGAAAGGTCTGACTGTGCAAGCTGCGCTTTCGATATTTCGTTAGACTCTCTTTTCTCAGGCGGGTTTTCCGAAATGTCTCTCTCAGATGAGCTTCTCCGATGAAAATGAATGAAAGAAATCTCATTGCAGGCTTGACAAAGAGGCAAAATATAAGATACCATCTCTGCGGTAATATGATGAGGATATCGACCAAAGGCAGATACGCGCTGCGAATCATGATTGATCTCGCACGGCACGCTCAGCATGAGCCGATCTCTCTGCGGGGTATTGCCGAACGGCAAAACATCACCAGCAAGTACATGGAGGGCATCATGGCGCTGTTGCTGCGCCATGAGTTGCTGATCAGTTCTCGCGGCAAGATGGGCGGCTACCGTCTCTCCCGCTCGCCCGAGGAGTACACGGTCTACGAGATTCTCTGCGCCGCCGAGGGCGCGCTGGCTCCCGTGCAATGTTTGTCCGTTCAGGTCAACACCTGCCCGCTGCAGGATCAGTGCTCGACACTGCCGCTCTGGAAGGGGTTGGAGCTCGTTGTCAAGGATTATCTTGAAAAGGTTACTCTGGCTGATATTCTCGAGCGCGGGGAGCGGCCGGAGAACTGCGCGAGTTTGTGAGAACGGATGCCTCTTGCTCTCCCCCGAAGACGGAACAACCCGCTGCCGGAAGGCTGCGGGTTTTTGCTTGTTGGCGCAGGCTCCTTCCCCGCCGTCGGTCAGCGCAGCGCTCTGCCGCGGCTGTAAGGGCAAGGCGGAGCCGATTCAGCAATCGGCCAGGCCGCGCAACGGCACGCAAAGCCGCGCCAGGCCGCGCAACGGCACGAAACGGCACGAAACGGCACGAAACGGCATGCAAGGGCACGATACGGCGCACAAGGGTGCACAAGGGCCGAACGACGGCGCGATTCGGTGCGACACGGCACCTGCGTTTCTCCCGCGAGCTTCTCAGCGCACCCACTGCCCCGCGCCTTCAGGCATCTTGCCCTGCGTGATGGGGTAGTAGAGGGTGGATTCGGTGTTCCCCATGAGCGGGATACCGAAGGCGGCCTTCCATTTCCGGCTCATGCTCTTGCCGGTGTAGCAGCCGTAGCTGCGGCAGTCGGCGTTGGGGGCGAAGATGTCCCGACGCACGGATTTGGCGAGGTCGTCTTCGTGAATCCACTGTTTCGAGGCGGCCATGATCGAGTTGCTGTAGTCGAGCATGAACGCAAAGCGGTTAGAGTGGCCGAAGTAGGTGAAGCTGGTGACTTTATCCCGCCCCTGCGGCGCGGCGTTGAGGGCTTTAATTGCCTGAGCGGCGGTATCGACCCACACGATGCGAACGCTGCGCTTAGAGGCTTCGGCGCTGATTTGGGATACGTAGTTCTGTCCGTCCTCGCGGCCGCGTGCGATGTAGGCGGGGCGGTAGACGATCCAGATGATGCGTGCGCGGGGGTTGGCGGCTTTGAGGTCGTCGATGCGGTTGGTGGCGGAGCGGATAAAGTTGGCCCACCATTTGTCGTGCTGAGAGGAGCCGCGAAGGTGTTCCCACGAGGTCAGAGCCACTCCTCCCGAGAGGACGACGTCCACGGCCTCTGCCAGCGAGCTGCAGAGTACCGCCATGCCACAGATCCATGCACAAAGCCGGCGTTTCATCGCGGCGCATTGTAACACAGGCATTCTGAGGCTGTCAAGCGCTGATCCGCGGGGCTTGAATGAGCCGCACACGGACAAAAATCCGCACCATAAATCGAGCGAGAAAAGGACATGCGCAGTTGACTGGACAAAAATCCGCACCATAATCCGTTCATGGCTTTGAGGATTAGTAGGCAAGAACTAGTGCAGCTCATA
>DXFQ01000047.1 GCA_019114365.1 Candidatus Parakkermansia intestinigallinarum
ACTCCGCTCCCGCCGCAGGGCCCGCTGAGACGACGGACTCCGCCGCCTCCGCCGCGGCCGCCTGAGCTCACCCCGACTCCGCCGCTTCTGCTCGCCTCGCCTCGGGCGCTTGTGTTCACTCCGACTCGGGCGCCGCTCCGTCGGCCTTCCCCTGCGGGCCGTGCTGTGCCCCGCCGCGGCTCCCGCCCCCTTCCGCCGCCGCGCGCTGCGAGCGGCGCCGCGGCTCGCGTTTGTGAATCACGGATGAGTCACAAAAAACGTTGTGAATCAAAATCAGCTGTTTTTGATTCACAAGCTGGACATCGAAGCCGCGCGGGTGTATCATAGACACATGCCCTATATTCTGGAGAATCTGCCGACGCGCCCCTTGGACATGTCAAGCCTGCTCGCCCCCCTCGGGCGAGCCAATCGAGCACTGGCACGCTACGCCGGCAATCTCGAGTTTCTCCGCAATCCGGATTTACTGCTCTCACCCTTTCTGCTTCAGGACTGCGTGCTCTCCTCGCGCATCGAGGGCACCCAGACGACGCTGGATGACGTTTTGGCCTACGAGGCAGGCAGCACCGAGGGGCCGACGGCCGATAGCCAAGAGGTCATCAACTACCGCGAGGCCCTGCGCTACGGCGCCCATTCCCTGCAGCACCGCGAGCTGAGTTTCGGCCTGCTGCGCGAGATGCACGCTCTGCTGCTCAGAGGCGTGCGCGGAGAAAGCAAGGATCCCGGGCAGGTGCGGCGCACGCAGAATTGGATCGGGGCTCGCGGATGCAGCATGGAGACTGCCAGTTATGTTCCGCCTGCACCCGAGACGCTGTCGGCTTACTTGGATAACTGGGATGCGTACCTCCGCACGGAGGATGCTGATCCGCTGATTCAAGTCTGCATTCTGCATGCGCAGTTTGAGATGATCCATCCCTTTCTCGACGGCAACGGCCGTATCGGCCGACTCATGATTCCCCTCTTTCTCAACCAGCGGCGCATCCTTCACCGCCCGGTCTTTTACCTGAGCGAATACCTCGAGAAAAACCGAGACCGATACATGGGATGCCTCGCCGACATTGAGCGCCGAGACGGCTGGGAGGCTTGGATACTCTTCATGCTCAACGCCATTGCTGAGCAGGCAAGCGTCAATACCGAGCGTGCCCACCGCCTCCACGAGTATCACGAGCAGTGCTCGGCCGATTTCCGCCGCCTGCTCAACTCGCCCTACAGCCAAGCGCTGCTCGACGCCATCTTCGCACACCCGATCTTCAACCGCAGTCAGATTCGCGAAGCCGTGCCCGATATCTCGGCTCCCACGCTTCAGAGAGCCCTCAACTCCCTCTGCCAAGAGAAAATCATCAGCCTGCATCGCGACAGCAGCGGTCGGCGCCCCGCCCTCTACGCCATGCGCCGCCTGCTCGACATCGCTTCCGGCAGAGAAGACGCCCTCGATCTTTGAACGGCGCTGCAGCTCCCGCCCCCTTCCGCCGCCGCGCGCTGCGAGCGGCGCCGCGGCTCGCGTTTGTGAATCACGGATGAGTCACAAAAAACGTTGTGAATCAAAATCAGCTGTTTTTGATTCACAAAATCCGCCTAGGCGAGCCCTCGGATCGAGCCCCGCAGCTTCGCAGGCCGCAGCGCCCGCCCCCGCTGCCCTCCCGCGAGAGCCGTTCGCCGCGCGAAAAGCCGGCTGCGCCCTCCTCTTCGGACTTGACAAGAACGAGCTACCGAGTATAGTATCCGAGGGGACACATCACCACCCCCCCCGAGACACATCATGGAACCCATTTACGAAGGCAAAGCCAAGAGGCTGTTCACGACCGAGGATCCGAACGTCCTGCGCATGGAGTTCAAGGATTCCGCCACCGCATTCAACGGAGTCAAGAAGGAGGACTTCGCGAACAAGGGCCGCATGAACAAGGCCATCACCCTCATCATCTACCGCATGCTTGAGGACAGGGGCGTCAAGACGCACCTCGTCGACGACGTGGATGACATCAACCTGCTCGTCCGCAAAGTCTCCATCATGCCGCTCGAGGTGATCGTGCGCAACGTCGCCGCGGGTTCCTTCTCGAAGCGCATGGGCATCAAGGAAGGCACGCCCTTCAAGAAGCCCATCGTCGAGTTCTCGTACAAGGACGACGCGCTCAACGACCCCTTCATCAACGATGACTACGCCCGCGAAGTCGGCGCCGCCACCGAAGAGGAATGCGCCTACATCAAGAAGATGGCGCTGCTCATCAACGAAACGCTCAAGGAATTCTTCCTGAAGGCCAACCTGCGCCTCATCGACTTCAAGATCGAGTTCGGCCGCCTGGCCACCGACCCGACCGCCATCGTGCTCGCCGACGAAATCTCGCCGGACACCTGCCGCCTCTGGGACGTCACCACCGGCAAGAAGATGGACAAGGACCGCTTCCGCCAGGGCCTCGGCGAGTTCATGGAATCCTACGCCGAAGTGCTCAGCCGCCTGCAGAAGTAAAACGCTCAGCAGATGGCCACCGCGCATCCTCGTGCCACGCGCTCCCGCAAGCGGCGGGAGAAGAGCGACACAGGGCTGCCGGTGGCCTTTTTCACAGAGAACCTATGGCCACACTGACCCTCGAAGTATTCAGCCGCTTTCAGAGCGCGACCGATGCCAACAAGCTGCTCTACACGCCCATTGACGACCGGCTGACCTACAACCACACGCGCCTCTACACCGTCGAGTGCGAAGGCGACCTCGACGCCGCGCGCGACTACATGCGCCGCGTGCTCGTCGACCCCATCTCGCAGAAAGTCGAAGAAGGCGGTGCGCCCGCGCTCAGCGGCGAGCTCTTCCGCATCTCCTACGGCATCAAGAAAGGTGCCCTCGATCTGGAGAAAGAAGCCATCCTCGCCAACTACCGAGGCCGCAAGGGACTGCCCTTCCGCATCACCAACCTCACCATCACGCAGAACATCTACATCTTCGGCAACGGAGACAAAGCCGCGCTGGCCGCGCGCTTCTGCAAAGACGTCTGCAACCCCGCCATCCACACCTGGAGCGTCCGTTAAAGCGCCCCGCCAACGGAACCCCTCACAAGACGACACCCCCTCCCCATGGCCACCTACCGCACCATACCCGTACGCGAGCTCACCGAGGCTGAACTCACCCGCCTCAGCCAAGACATGAAGCTCTCGCTGTCGACGGAAGACATGCTCGTCGTGCAGCAGATCTTCTGCGAGATCGGCCGCGAGCCCACGGACGTCGAGCTCGAAGTCATCGCCCAGACCTGGTCCGAGCACTGCAAACACCGCATCTTCGCCGCCACCATCCGGCATAGCGTCAACGGTGAAACCGAAGAGATCCGCAGCATGTACAAGACCTTCATCCAGCGGCCCTCCAAGGACATCATGGCGAAGAAGCCCGGCTTCGTCCTCAGCGCCTTCGTCGACAACGCCGGCTTCATCAAACTCGACGACAACCTCTCCGTCTGCCTCAAAGCCGAAACGCACAACCACCCCAGCGCCATCGAGCCCTACGCCGGCGCCAACACGGGCCTGGGCGGCGTCATCCGAGACATCCTCGGCGCCGGCAAAGGCGCCAAGCCCATCGCCAACCTCGACGTCTTCTGCTTCGGCGCGCCCGACACCCCGCAGAGCATGGTCGAAGGCCACAACATCATCCACCCGCTGGGCATCATGCGCGGCGTCGTGCACGGCGTGCGCGACTACGGCAACCGCATGGGCATCCCCACCACCAGCGGCGCCATCCAGTTTGACCCCACCTACATCTACAACCCCCTCGTCTTCTGCGGCACCGCCGGCGTCATCCCCCGGAGCGACATCGCCAAAGAGATGAAACCCGGCCTCGCCGTCGTGGTGATCGGCGGCCGCACCGGCAAAGACGGCCTGCACGGCGCCACCTTCTCCTCGGCCGCCATGGGCGAATCCTCGCACGAAGAAGACCAGCAAGCCGTCCAGATCGGCAACCCCATCGAAGAGAAAAAGACCCTCGACGTCATCCTCGAAGCCCGCGAGCGCGGCCTCATCGAGTTTGTCACCGACTGCGGCGCGGGCGGCTTCTCCTCGGCTGCGGGCGAAATGCTCTCCGAGACCGGCGGCAACCTCTACCTCGAGCGCGCCCCGCTCAAAGAGACCCACATGCTCTCCTGGCAGATCTTCCTGTCCGAATCGCAGGAGCGCATGGTGCTCGCCGTCAAGCCCGAAAACCTCGATGAACTCAAGAGCCTCTGCGACACCTTCCAGACCGAGATGACCGTGCTGGGCGAGTCGAATGACTCGGGCGTGCTGCGCGTCTGGCACAACGGAGAACTCGTCTGCGAGCTCGACAACTCGAAACTCCATGACGCGCCCACCAAGCAGCTCGAATCCGTCTTCACCCCCTCGCCGGCCCTCACCGGCCTCGCGCTCGACGACAGCGACCTGACGGGCGACCTCAAGCAACTCTTCGGCGACTTCGCCATCGTCTCGCGCGAACCCATCATCCGCGAATACGACCACGAAGTGCAGGGCAACACCGTGCTCAAACCCCTCGCCGGCGCCGTCGGCGACGCCCCGCAGGACGCCTCCGTCATCGACATCGACGGCTCGGAAAAACTCATGTCGCTCGCGCTGGCCATCCTGCCCGAATGGGGCAAGACCGACCCCTACGCCATGGGCACCGGCACCGTCGATGAAACCGTGCGCCAGCTCGTGCTCGCCGGCACCAACCCCGACAAAATCGCCCTGCTCGACAACTTCTGCATGGGCAACCCCGAATGCCCGACCGAGCTCGGCCGCATCGTCGAATGCGCCAAAGGCATCCGCGAAGCCGCCCTCGCCTACGGCGCCCCCTACGTCTCCGGCAAAGACAGCTTCTACAACTACTTTGAGACGGAAGACGGCCCGGTGAACATCCCCGTCACCTTCCTGTGCTCGGGCTTCGGCGTCGTTGAAGACTACGAGCACGTGCGCGGCATGTCGCTGCGCCGCAACAACAGCGTCCTCTTCATCGTCGGCAACACCGAAGACGAAATGGGCGGCAGCGTCTACGCCCGCATCAAAGGCATCGCCGACGCCAAAGTCCCGCAGACCGACTGCGCCAAGAACTACGAGACCTACAAGCGCTACTACGAGAAGGCGCTCACGCAGGGCCTCGTGCTCTCCGCGCACGACCTCTCCGAAGGCGGCCTCGCCGTCGCCGCCGCCGAAATGGCCTTCTCGGGCCAAGGCGGCATCAGCATCGACCTGGACAAACTGCCCACCGAAGGCGGCTGGAACAACCTCGCCGTGCCCTGCTTCAGCGAGAGCACCGGGCGCTTCCTCGTCGAAGTCGACGAAGACCTCGCCAACGAGTTTGAAGCCGCCATGGCCGGCAGCCCCTGCGCACGCATCGGCCGCTCCGACGCCGGCAGCAAGCTGAGCATCCTCGCGGGCGGCAAAGAAGTCATCAGCGCGGAGATCGCCGAGCTCAAACACATCTGGAAGAACGGCCTCACCCCCTTCTATTGAAGAACCCCACACGCAACAACCCAACCATGCCACACGCCTTACTCCTCAAGTACCCCGGCACCAACTGCGACGTGGAAACCGAGCGCGCCCTCATGGCCGCCGGCTTCTCGACCCAGGTGCAGCCCATCGCCACCGCCCGCCCCGAGCACGTGGCCAAGGCCCAGCTCGTGGTGTTCTCCGGCGGCTTCTCCTACGGCGACTACGTCATGAGCGGCCGCCTTGCACAGCTCGAAACCGAGCGCATCCTCGGCGACGCCCTGCAGAAGCACCATGCCGACGGCGGCTTCCTCTTCGGCATCTGCAACGGCTTCCAAATCCTCACCAAGCTGGGCATCCTGCCCAAAGCCTCGCTCATCCTCAACAAATCCGAGCGCTTTGAGTGCATGTGGGACAAACTCGTGAAGGTCGCCCCCTCGCCCTTCACCGCCTGCCTGCCCGACGAGTTCGAGCTGCCCTCGGCCCACGCCGAAGGCCGCCTCGTCTGCGAGCCCGGCGACGCTCAGAAATACCTCGACAACGGCTGCGTCGCCCTGCAATACGCCGACAACCACAACGGCTCCGAGCTGCGCATCGCCGGCCTGCAAGACCCCACCGGCCGCGCCATGGGCCTCATGCCGCACCCCGAGCGCTTCCTGCGCCCGCGCCACCACTACAACCCCGACTGGAGCGGCGACTCCGAATGGGGCTGGGGCTACTACTTCTTCAAGGGCGCCTACGACGCGCTCAAGTAAGCCCGGCAGCAGGGGAGGGCCCGGCAGAGCGCTCGCGGGCCCCGTGCTCGAGCGCCCCGCGGCAAACCCGCACCGCTGCGCTAAACCAAGGCGGGCGGCTTCGGATCATCCGAAGC
>DXFQ01000048.1 GCA_019114365.1 Candidatus Parakkermansia intestinigallinarum
ATCGAAAGGAGGTCGGGGAGAGGACGGTGGAGTGAAAGGAGGGCGGGGTGCAGCCGAGAGGGCGAGCAGGCGAGGCTGCCGCGCCGCCGCGGACTCGGGGCGAGGCTCAGGCCGAACCGCCGGCGGGATGCTGAGGTGCGGGCTGTTCGTCATCGAGGCTGCGCACGACGAGCAGAGAGGTGCTGGCTTCAACGACGACGATGCGCGTCTGAGCCGGCAGAGCCTTGTCTCCGTGCTGGATGGCCGCCATGGTGATGAGCTGGCCGGGGTGTGAGACCTGCACCTGACCGCCGGGCTGCCCGTGAGGCGGCAGGGTGACGTAGACACTGCCGCGCATGCCGACGAGGCTGTCGTAATCGAGATTGCCGTCCGAGCGCAGGCTGTAGATAAAGCGCATCAGCTGCATGATGATCAGGAACATAACGATACCGGCCAGCAGGCCGATACCCACGGCTCCCAGAATGCTGAGGCCCGACTGGATGCTGACGAAGCCCGCCCAGCTGAAGCCCAGCATGAAGCCGATGACGGCTCGGGCCGAGAAGTGTCCGGCGTCGCCGTCAATGTCTCCGCTCACGTCGGCATCACCGCCGAAAACGTCCGCAAAGAGCGAGACGACGAAAAGCCCGAGGGCCAGCAGCGTACTGATCCAGACCAAGAGGCAGAAAACGCCCGAGGCCGAGCTGAAATTCGGCAACAGATCCCAAGCGGTGAGCCCCGCTTTGACCCAGTTGATGGCGTGCGTGAGAAAATCCATGGTGAACTACCGTGTTATTCTACCACGAGCCGGGGCGATGGCAAGTACAAAATGAGTCAGTTCAGCCTTGTGGGGCGCTTCCGGCGTCGGTGTTTGTTCTCGCAGAGCGGCTTGTCTTTCTTTTTCTAGTCTGTGGCAGAATTTAGTCTTGCATTGCGGCGGTTTCGTGATATGATGCCCTCACCTTGTAGGTCGATTTGCCGCAGCCACGAAAATCAACCATAAAACAAGATACAAAAAATGAGCGAAATCAACGTCAACGACTTCAAGATCAACGAGAAAGATACCGGCTCCACGGGCTATCAGGTGGCTTCTCTCACCAAGCGCATCGTGCATCTCACGCAGCACCTTGCCGAGAACAAGCACGACCATGCGTCCCGTCGCGGTCTTCTGATGATGGTGGCTCGTCGCCGCAAGCTTCTGGATTATGCCAAGCGTACGGCTCCGGCTCTCTATCAGGATCTGCTGGTGCGCCTCTCGCTGCGTCACTGATCGTTTTTATCGTTCCGGGCAGCTCTTTCGGGGGCTGCCCGGTTTTTTTTGCTCTGCCGGCCGCGTTTCTCCTGCGGGAGGGCCGGCGGGGCAGGGCCGAGGCGGGGGCAGCTCCTCTGCCTCGGTGGCGGCGGGCGCGGCCGCGGTGGCGGCGAGGGCAGGCGCCGAGGAGGCGCTGCGTTTGTGTCGGCGGCGTTGTTGTCGGCGGCGGGTGACTTGTCAATTGGCCGCGGGCTCCTGCGGCGGGTCGGTCACATCGGCCGACTCGGTTTGGTCGATCGGCTTGATGCGGCGTGCGGCGGGGTCGAGGCTGGGCCAGACGTAGCGCATAAACAGGACTTTGATGGAGGCCGTCAGCGGAACGGCCAGAAGCGCTCCCACGGCACCGCCGAGGACGAGGCTCCACAGCAGCACCGAGAACATGACCGTGAGGTCGTGCATGCCGACGCGGTTGCCGACGATGCGGGGCTGGATGAGCCAGCCGTCAAACTGACTCACGCCGATGAAGATTGCGGCGACGCCCAGCACGAGGTTGATGTCATTCCACGTGAACCAGGCAATGAGCATGGCCGGAATGCTCGTGGAGATCATGCCGATGTAGGGGATGATGCCGACGACGGCGGCGACGGCGCCGATGGTGATGGCGTAGGGCAGCCCGAGAATCTTCAGGGCGATGCCCAGCAGCACGCCGTCGATGAGGCTCACGAGCATTTGCCCGCGCACGAAGGAGATGATGTAGTTGTTGATTTGCTGGAGGGTGCTGACGACCTCATTCCGGAAGTGCGAGCGGCGCAGCGGCAGGATGGTGTGCCAGTTGCGCGAGATGCGATCGCTTTCGAGCAGGAAATAAAACAGAAAGACGGGCACCATGACGATGCCGACCAGCAGGAAGGTCATGCCTTCGAGGGCTTTTCGCCCGGCGGAGAGCCATTCGACGAGTTTTTCGGTCAGGTAGCTGGAGCTTGAGTTGACGATGACGCGGATTTTGTCCTGATAGCTCAGCTCGGCTTCACCGGAGGACGGGGCGGCGGAGGGCGTTTGCGGATGGGCTCCGCTGCCGCTTTTTTCGTAGAGGATATCGATGGCTTCCTGAATGAGGGTGTTGTTGTCGATGAGGTCGTGTGCCGTGGCGATGCTGCTCTGGACGATTTCCTGCCGCTTGTCGTAGAGTTCGCCCGTCTGGTCAATGAGTTTCGGGGCGATGGCGGCGACGAAGCCCGCCACAATCAGGCCGACGACGGTCAGAACGGTCAGGACGGCGAGGGAGCGGCGCTGAATGAGTCTCTTTTGAACCCAGCAGACGATGGGCGAGAGCAGGTAGGCCAGAATGCCGGCGATGACGACGGGCAGGAGGACGGGCTCGAGCGCGGTGAAGATCCGACAGAAGCCGTAGATCAGAGCGCAGATGAGAAGGATGATGACCAGCAGGGAAAGCCCGGTGAGGGCGGCCCAGCAGGTCGCTTTTTGGAAGGGCGAGGGGTAGTTTTTCGGGGTCACGGACATGGTTGTCGAGCAGGGAGGGGCGAGACAAGGCGTGGGAGACGGGCGGAGGGGCCGTGCGTCGGAGCTTGTTTGGCTGAGAGGGGGCGTTTGGCTGATGGGGGCGGCGGTTGTCGAGGGGAAGGGCGTTGCCGACGGCGAGGGAGGCAGGCGCGCGACCGATGCGGCGCGGGGCGCCGCGGCGCTGCGCGGATGCGGGAGCCGAGCGCGGTCGCCTCCGGCGGTGCGATGTCGCAGTCTAGCATAACGACGAGAGGCTTGTCAAGGCCTCCGCATGCGATTTGCGTCCGGCGCTTGAGCTGCCCTGTCGAATCCCCTTGACTTTGCGCGATTCGGGTGTATATTGACTCCGTGACCGAGAAGAATATCCCCCAGCTGACTCTGCCTACCGATGAGTTTGATGAGATGATGCATATGAGCGCGGCTCATCTCGTGTCTCTGCTCCGCTCAGCCGTGCTGTCCCCGGAGCGTGCCGGGCGCTTCCGCCCCATGCCGCCGGCGGAGCACGATGCTTATCGCGTCAGTATGACGTCGGGTCGGATTGATATCCGCCTGTTTTCGGCGGGGCGGACGGTGTTTCGCGTCAGCTTCGTGCGTGCGGAGCTCTGAGTCGGGCGCATCCGCGCACCGCTGAGTTGCTTCTTCGGTCTTGCATGTCGCCGGAAAGGGTGCTAGACTCGGGTCATGGATTTATCGGCTTTTCGCGAAGAGTATCTCAAGGACACGCTCCACCGCAAGGATTTGGCGGCGTCGCCCTTTGAGCAGTTTGATGTCTGGTTCAAGCAGGCTCTCAAGGCCGGTATTCCCGAGCCGAATGCGATGAGTATCGCGACCTGCACGCCCGACGGGCACCCCTCGCTGCGCACGGTGCTGCTGAAGTATTATGATGATCGCGGTTATGTGTTCTTCACCAACTACACCAGCCGCAAGGCCCGCGAGATAGACGCCAATCCCGAGATGTGCATGCTCTTGCCTTGGGTGACGCTCGAACGACAGATTATTGTTTACGGGCGCGCGGAGAAGATTTCGCGCATGGAGACGCTCAAGTATTTCCTCACGCGGCCGCGCGAGTCGCAGCTCGGGGCTTGGGTGTCGCACCAGAGCCAGGTTATATCGACGCGCAAGTTGCTGATGATGAAGTTGGCCGAGCTGAAAAACAAGTTTGCGGAGGGCAAGGTGCCGCTGCCGGACTTCTGGGGCGGCTTCCGCATTGTGCCGCACCACATGGAGTTTTGGCAGGGCGGGCCCGGCCGCGTGCATGACCGCTTCCTGTACACGCTGCAGCCGGATGGGCAGTGGTCTATCGACCGCTTGCAGCCCTGAGTGCCGCGCGAGCTTGCCGGATGGCGCAAGTTTTGAATGGCCGCGCAGAGGAGCTTCCTCCTCTGCGCTTTTTTTCGGCGTGCGGCGAGCCGTCGCTTCGGGTGGAGTCGACGCCGGGGGAAGTGGTGCCGCCGAGAGAAAGTGACTGCGCCGAGAAAAAGTGGCGGCGCTGAGAGAAAGTGACTGCGCCGAGAGAAAGTGGCGGCGCTGCGGGAAGAGACGCCGCCGAGAGTCGCGGCGCTGCCGAGGACAAGGGGCGCTGCTGAGGACAAGGGGCGGCGGGCGAGCGCGCCGAGGCTCAGTCGGTGCCGGGGTCGAGCAGGTCAAACATGTCCAGCTGCGTGACGTCGGCCTCTGAGGCGGCAGGCATGCCCGTGGCTTTGGCTCGCTTGCGGCGGGCGGCGCGGGGTTCGCGTGCGGCGGCGGTCATCTCGAGGTGGGTGAGGATTTGCTTGGCGCGGCTGATGATGGGCGCGGGCAGTCCCGCCAGCCTCGCCACCTGAATGCCGTAGGACTTGTCGGCCGGGCCGGGCAACACCTTGCGCAGAAAGACGATTTCATCTTTCCATTCGCGCACTTCGACGTGCCAGTTGCTCACGGCGGGATGCGTATTTTGCAGGTCGACCATTTCGTGGTAGTGCGTCGCAAAGAGCGTGCGCGCGCCGATGACGTCGTGCAGGTGTTCGGCGACGGCCCATGCGATGGAGAGGCCGTCGAAGGTGGCCGTGCCGCGCCCGATTTCATCGAGAATCACGAGCGAGCGCGCCGTGGCGTTGTTGAGGATGAGCGCGGTTTCGCTCATCTCCACCATGAAGGTTGATTGCCCGCGGGCGATGTCGTCGCTGGCGCCGACGCGGCAGAAAATGCGGTCGACGACGCCGATTTGCGCTTCGTCGGCGGGGACGTAGGAGCCCATCTGCGCCATGAGGGTGATGAGGGCGACTTGGCGGATGTAGGTGCTCTTGCCGGCCATGTTCGGGCCGGTGAGGATGAGAACGCGGTCGCTCTCTTCGTCCATGACGGTGTCGTTGGGCACGAAGGAGCTTTCGGTCTGCACCTGCTCGATGACGGGGTGGCGGCCGTTGACGATGTGCAGACGCCGCGTGACGTCGAGCTGCGGGCGGCAGTAGCGGTGCCGCTGTGCGCTCTCGGCCAGCGAGAGCAGAACGTCGATTTCGGCCAGCGCCCTGGCACTCACCTGAATCGGGTCAATGTAGGCGCGCACGTCGTCGCGCAGCTTGCAGAAGAGCTCGTACTCGAGCTGCCGGGCCCGCTCGTCCGCTCCCAGAATCGTGCCCTCCATCTGCTTGAGCTCGTCGGTGACGTAGCGTTCGGCGTTGGCGAGGGTTTGTTTGCGCACGTAGCGCTCGGGCACTTTGGAGTAGTTCGCCTTGGTGACTTCGATGTAGTAACCGAAGATGTTGTTGTAGCGCACTTTGAGCGATTCGATGCCGGTGGCGGCCCGCTCGCGGGCTTCGAGCTCGGTGAGCCAGTTTTTGCCTTCGTGCGAGGCGCGGCGCAGTTCGTCGAGGCGCGGGTCGTAGCCGTCGCGGATCATGCCGCCTTCTTTGAGGGAGACGGGGGGCTCGTCGACGACGGCGCGCGCCAGCAGTTCGGTGAGTTCTCGGAAGTCGCCGAGCTCTTTGCCGAGCGGCGCGAGTTTCGCTTCATGCAGGGAGACGGCGTGCAGATCCTGCTCGATGTCGGGCAGATGAGAGAGCGAGCAGCCCAGCGCCAACAAGTCGCGCGCATTGCCCGCCCCCTGAGCCAAGCGAGAGGTGAGGCGCTCGGTGTCGCGCACCCGCCGCAGCGAGTCGCGCAGTTTGCTCATCAGGAAGGGCTCTTTGAGGAAGGCCGCGATGATGTCTTGGCGGCGCTGCAGTTCGGGCAGGTCGCAGATGGGGTGCAGCATCCATTCGCGCATCAGGCGTGCGCCCATGGGCGTGGTGGTGGTGTCGAGCGTGGCCAGCAGGGTGCCCTTGGTGCCGCTGCGCGATTCGACGAGGTCGAGGTTGCGCCGGCTCGATTCGTCGATGAGGACGGCGCCGTCGGTGCGCCTCAGCGCGAGCCGTCTCAGGTGCTCGGTGCTGCGCCTGAGCTGGTTGCGCAGGTAGTGCAGGATGGCCGCCGCCGCGCCCAGAGCCGGGCCGAGATGTGCGCAGCCGAAGCCGTCGAGGGAGTGCACGCGGAAGTGGGCCTCGAGGGTCGGGCGCGCCACGGCGGGCAGGAAGGTGTAGGCGTCGTAGTAGAGGGTGACGGGCAGGGCGGCGAACTCATCTTTCTGCTCGTCGCTCACCAGCAGCTCGCGCGGACGTATGCGGCTGATTTCGTCGCTGAGTTCGTCGAGGCTTGCGTAGTCGGCGACGGTGAAGTCGCCCGTGGTGTGGTCGGCGCAGGCCAGTCCCCAGCTTTTTTTGTCTCGGTAGCAGGCGGCGATGTAGTTGTGTTCGCTTTCGTTGAGCAGAGACAGATCGGCCAAGGTGCCGGCGGAGATGATGCGCGTGATTTCGCGCTCGACCAGCTTGCCGGGCACCGGAGTCGTCATCTGGTCGGCGATGGCAACGCGCTTGCCCAGCTGCACGATTTGGCCGATGTAGCCCTCGGCTGCGTGGTAGGGCACGCCGCACATCGGTATGGTCTGCCGTTTGGTGAGGGTCAGCCCGAGGGCGGCGGAGCACTCCTGCGCGTCCTCAAAAAACATTTCGTAAAAGTCGCCGATGCGGAAGAAGAGCCAGACGTCGGGCGGCAGTGACTGCTTCATGCGCAGGTACTGCTCCATCATGGGGCTGAGGCTTGGCGAATCGGCCATCGTGTTAACGCAGCCATTATAGTGCGGCGCGGCGGAAATTCAAGGCTTTTCGCGGTTGTTGACAGAGTGCCGGGCTGCGGCGCCGCTGCCCGGCTGCCTTTGCGCTTGCAGGCTGTGCGCTTTTCGTGTAGGCTTTCGGGCATGGAGATTCTCATCCTTGCGGCGGCGAAGCCGTCTCTCGGCTATGCGCGGGAGGGGGTGCGCTTTTTTGAGGAGCGCTTGCGTCCGCTCGGGCGCGTCGAGCTGCGCTATGTGAAGGCCGGGCGTTCGGAGGAGGTGTCGGAGCGCCTGCTGGAGGCCAGCCGCGGTTGCCTGCGGCTGGCGATGGATGAGCGCGGAGAGAACTGGAGCACCCGCGAGTGGGAGCGCCGCATGCGCGACTGGCAGCTGCATGCGGTCAAGCGCGTGGCCCTGCTCATCGGGGCGGCGGATGGCCATACGGCCGCTCTGCGCGAGTCTTGCGATGCCGTGATTTCGCTGGGTCGCCACACGATGCAGCACGAGCTGGCTCTCGTGGTGCTGCTCGAGCAGATTTACCGCGTGCACACGCTGTTGGCAGGCTCTCCCTACCACCGAGACTGAACGCGGCTCGGCTCCTTTGCTCCGGGCGGAGCGGGCGCGCGCTGCGTTCAGCTGCCCCACTCGTCGGTTTCTCCGGCCGTGAGGGGAGGAGACACGCGCGGCACGCCGGCGATTTTTCGAGCCGGCAGGGTGGCGCCGCCGCCGTCGAAGGGCGCGGACAGCGGAAGCTCGGTGAGAAGCAGCTCGGCATTCAGCGCGAGCGTGAAGGGGGCGCTTGCCGCCGCCTCGGCTTCAAGACAACGGGCGGGAGCCGCGATGAGGAGCAGGGGGGCAGAGGCGACCGCGGCGGCGGCCCAGAGAAGGCGGCCCCGGCTGCGGTAGCCGACTCCCTGCGGCGTGACGGCATCGGGCAGCAGCAGGGCGGCATCGGGGTGCAGACAACGGAGGGCCTCGGCGGGATGCTCGGGCAGCAGCAGGCCGGAGGAGGCATCGCAGCGACCGCCGGGGCAGTAGAGCTCGTGCGGCAGGCGGCGCAGGACGGGTTGCGCCAGAAAGTCCGGCGCGGCGCTGATGAGGCGGCAGGGACGCTCGCGCAGTTGCAGGGCAAGGGCGAGGAGCAGGGGTCCGTCGTCGACGACGAGGCTCATGCCGGCGCGCAGCTGCTCGGCCGCCAGAGCGGCCATCTGCATGTCGAGCCGCGAGGCGTCGGCCTCGCCCGGCTGCGCGGTCGGCGGCAGGTAGACGGCACCGCCGTGCACGCGGCGCAGCAGCCCTTGCCGCTGCATGAGGACCAGATCGGTGCGGACGGTTTCGTCCGTCACGCCGAGTTCATCGGCCAACTCCGCCGAGCGCAGACTTCCCCGTTCCTCCAGCAGGCGGAGGATGTAGAGGCGTCGCTCGGAGGCCATGTACACGGGCGTGTCGGGAGAGGGAGGAGGCGCGGCAGAAAGGCGCGGTTATTACTGCCGGCTGATGTTGGAGAAGAACTCGTCGAGCCCTTCGATGAGGCTGCGCCCCTCGCTGTCCAGCTCGCGGCTGATGTCGGCGGGCAGTCTGCGGCCGTAGCGATCGAGGTCAGCGACGCGCATTTCAAGCATGCGCACGCGCGTCGCGGCCAGAGTCGCATCATACGCCGCCTCCTGCGTGAGCAGAATCGTTGAGAGAATGTGCGAGACAATCCCGGCGTACGAGGCCAAGTAGCCCTCCGCCGCAGCGTGGCGGTCGGCCTCGCCCTCGGCAGCCAGTTCGGGCATCAGCCGTTTCTGGACGACGGCCGTCATGTGCGAGGCGCGGCGGAAGAGCGGGTGAGACATGGCCGCGTGCATCGCTTTGGCCTGAGAAGGCGCCATGAAGTCGAGCACCTCGCAATCGCAGCTCTCTCGCGCCGGATCCGGCGGCATGTGCGCCTCTTGCTCGGCGGCGACTTCGCCGAGGAAGGCGAGGCGATCCATGACGTAGGCGCAGTCGAGGTAGCCCTGCGGCCGATGCGCGTACTTGTCGCGGATGGAGGGGTAGATCGCCATGCAGGCTTCGGCGCGGTTGAGGCGGTAGTCCCAGTCGCAGACGGGGAACTTCGGCGTGAGGGTCGAGAGGCTGGGGCCTCGGAAGTGCTCGATGTTCCAAGCGACGTGGTTGCGCAGCGCCTCCTTGTTGAAGAAGCGCTGGGCGTTCTCCTGCTCGGGGCTCATCTGCCACTGCGGCAGGCTGAGCCTGTACTCGAACTGCGTCGTCTCAATGAGCACGCGGATGCGCCGATTGACGAAGAATTCGATGGAGAGCGCGTTGGCCAGATGCCCCTCGCGGCGGTGATCGGGCACGCGCAGCGAGAGGGTGATGTCTCCGGCCACGACGTCGCTCGCCGCTTCGCGCAGCAGGGCGAGAACGGTGCGCTCGCGATCGGGCGGGTCGGTGCGCGTCTCGCCCTTGTTGTCAAATTCCACCCGGCAGCCGGCGATGTCGCGCAGGCAGTTGCCGCGCAGGCGGTAGTGGATCGGCTCTTCGCCGTCCGCGCACCACAGGCGCAGGTCGATGAGATCCTCGAGCGTGTTGTCGATCACGCCGCGCAGAATCAGGGGTGAAATAATGGCAAACATGGAGACGATGGGGAGGGGGAATGAATCAGATGTTGCAGTGAAAGGAGGATGACGGGGGATTGAGAGGATGGGAGAAGCCGCGGCAGGCGAACCTGCCGGGCGACGTTCAGTGGCAGCTCGGTGCCGGCAGCTGTGCCGCCAGACGCTCGACGGCTTCCGGGGCGTTCATCAGCTCGACGACGGCATCCCAGCGGCCGTTCATCAGCGCATCGCGGAAGCCCGGAGCCATCGAGAGCGGATAGCTCGCCTCCCCGCAGCTCAGGCGAAGCTCGGCGAGATCAACCGTCCAGACCGTCTCGGGCTTGCGGCGCGTCAGCTCGGCGGCGGCCTCGAGATTCTCAGCCGAGGTGCTCAGGCAGGGCAGACCGATGCCGGAGCAGTTGCCGATGAAGATTTCGGCAAAGGAAACCGCGACGATGGCCCGGATGCCCGAGCGCTTGATGGCCTGCGGCGCGTGCTCGCGCGACGAACCGCAGCCGAAGTTCTCACCGCCGAAGATGATGCAGGCGCCCGCATGGGCGGGATCATCGACGGGGTGACCCTTGGAGCGGCCTTCGGCGTCAAAGCGCTCATCGTAGAACATCGTGCCGGCCAGCTCATCGAAGGTCAGACACTTCAGAAAGCGCGCCGGAATGATGCGATCCGTGTCCATATCCGCCCCGGGGACGGGGACGGCTTTGCCGGTAATCGTGATGATTTTGTTGAGGGGCATGGTGGATGAAAATGTAGGCGAAGTGTGTGAATGTTAGTCGTTGATGCCGAAGACCTCGCGTGCGTCGGAAACGCAGCCGGTCACCGCTGCGGCCGCCGCCATGACGGGGCTCATCAGCAGCGTGCGGCCCGTCGGGCTGCCTTGGCGACCCTTGAAGTTGCGGTTGCTCGTGCTGGCGCAGATCTGGTCGCCGACCAGTTTGTCCGGGTTCATGGCGAGGCACATCGAGCAGCCGGCGAGGCGCCATTCAAAGCCGGCTTCGCGGAAGATATCCGCCAGCCCTTCCTGCTCGCATTGGCGAGCCGTCATCTGCGAGCCGGGAACGGCCAGAGCCTTGATGCCCGGCGCCACCTTGCGCCCCTTGAGCAGCGGAGCCACGGCGCGGAAGTCGCTGATGCGCCCGTTGGTGCAGGAGCCGATGAAGACCACGTCGACCGGAAGCCCCTTGATCGGCTGCCCGGGCTTGAGCTTCATGTACGCCAGAGCCGTCTCGCGCGCCTGGCGCGTCTCATCGTCGGCTGCGTCGTCGGGTGCGGGCACGCAGTCGTTGATGCCGATGCTCATGTCGGGCGAGATGCCCCACGTCACGGTCGGCTCAATGTCCTCGGCCTGCATCACCACCACGTCGTCGTAGACGGCGTCGGGGTCGCTCGCGAAGCTGCGCCAGCGCTCGACGGCAGCATCCCACGCGGCACCCTTCGGGGCGTAGGGGCGGCCCTTGAGGTAGGCGAAGGTCTTTTCATCGGGGTTGACGTAGCCGCAGCGTGCCGCGCCCTCGATGGCGAGGTTGCAGAGCGTCATGCGGCCGTCCATCTCCATCGCCTCAATCGTCGAGCCGGCAAACTCGTAGGCGTAGCCGATGCCGCCGTCGGCGCCGAGGCGGTTGATGATGTGCAGCGCGACGTCCTTGGGCGTCACCCCCGGGCGCAGCTTGCCCTCGACGCGCACTTGGCGCACCTTGAGCGGCGCCATTGCCAGCGTCTGAGTCGCCAGCACGTCTCGCACCTGCGTGGTGCCGATGCCGATGGCAATGGAGCCCATGGCTCCGTGCGTCGCCGTGTGCGAGTCGCCGCAGACAATCGTCATACCCGGCTGGCTGATGCCCAGCTCGGGGCCGACCATGTGCACGATGCCCTGCTGCCCCGTCGGCAGATCGAAGAGGCGGATGCCGTTTTGCGCGCAGTTGTTGCGCAGCGCCTCGAGCATCGAGGCCGCCAGCGGATCGGCGTAGGGCTCCGTCTGGTCATCGGTCGGAATGATGTGGTCGGGAGTGGCGAAGATGCGCTCGGGGTGCAGCACCGGCAGCTTGAGATCGCGCAGCATGGCGAAAGCCTGAGGCGAGGTCACCTCGTGGAGGAACATCGTGGCGATGAAAAGTTGCGTGCGACCGTCGGGCAGAATTCCCACGGTGTGCGCGTCCCATACTTTCCGGTATAATGTTTTTCCCATATGTCTGAATCGGGGGTATGTCTGATGGTGGTGTCGGCTATTCTAACGCCGACGGGGGCTCAAGTCAAGTTCGGAGTCTTCTTCACAGCCGCTCATGACACGAAAGGCGGCACGGCGGACGAGGCGCCTGCGTCAAGCTGCAAAGACAACGAAGCCGGCTCCCCTTGAGCGGGGAACCGGCTCCGGTAAATCGGTGGAGTGGCGGTTTCGCCGCTTTACTTCAGGTGCTCGACGTCGGCGCGCTCCTCAAGCAGCTCCTTGCAGGTGGCGTCGATCTTCTCGCGAGAGAAGGCGTCGATCGGCAGACCTTCGACGATGCTGTGGGTGCCGTCGGCGTTCGTGCGGGTCGGCATGGAGCAAATGATGCCCTCGGGCAGACCGTACTTCGTGCCGTCGGTGTAAGAGGAGACGGAGAACCAGTCGCCCTCGGGGGTCGGCGTCACGAGGTTCTTGACCGTCATCAGGGCGGCGTTGGCGGCGGAAGCGGCCGAGGAAGCACCGCGAGCCTGAATAATGGCGGCGCCGCGCTGCTGGACGGTCTTGATGAAGTCCGTCTTGAGCCACTCGTGGTCGCTGATCACCTCCGTCACGGGCTTGCCGTTGATCTTAGCGTTGGTGAAGTCGGGATACTGCGTGGAGGAGTGGTTGCCCCAGATGGTCATGTTCGTCACAGCGGCGACGGGCACACCGGCCTTGGCGGCCAGCTGGCTCTTGGCGCGGTACTCGTCGAGCATCGTCATGGCGAAGAAATTCTCCTTGGGAAGGCCGGTCGCGTTGTGCAGAGCGATGAGGCAGTTGGTGTTGCAGGGGTTGCCCACCACAAAGACCTTGCAGTCCTTCGAGGCATTGGCGGCGATAGCCTGACCCTGACCCACGAAGACCTTGCCGTTGATGCCCAGAAGGTCCTTGCGCTCCATGCCCGCCTTGCGCGGCACCGAGCCCACCAGCATGCACCAGTCGGCGTCCTTGAAGGCCACGGCGGGATCGTCGGTGGCCACGATCTGCTGCACCAGCGGGAAGGCGCAGTCATCCAGCTCCATCACCACGCCCTTGAGTTTTTCGAGGCAGGGGGTGATTTCAAGAAGCTTGAGAATCACGGGCTGATCGGCACCCAGCATCTCGCCGGCTGCGATGCGGAACAGCAGAGAGTAAGCGATATTGCCGGCGGCGCCGGTCACGGTCACGGTTACGGGTTTCTTCATAACGACCCTTATTATGCCCGAGAGCGCGGTCAAGTCAATCACAAAATGAGACAGGCGGCGAATATGCGGCGGCGCGCGCCCGCC
>DXFQ01000049.1 GCA_019114365.1 Candidatus Parakkermansia intestinigallinarum
GCGGAAGCAGCGAAATGGTACCGAGCCGCGGCCGAGCAAGGGGACGCCTTCTCGCAATACAATTTGGGCTGGTGTTATGACAATGGTATCGGCGTCGAACAAGACGCGGCGGAAGCGGTAAAATGGTACCGTGCGGCGGCCGAGCAGGGGCATGCTGAGTCACAAAACAACTTGGGTCTGCTCTATGAGAAGGGAATCGGTGTGGAGCAGGACGCAGCAGAGGCCGTGAAATGGTACCGCGCGGCCGCCGAGCAGGAACTTGCCGAGGCGCAAAACAACTTGGGTCTGTGCTATGAGAAGGGAATCGGTGTGGAGCAGGACGCAGCAGAGGCTGTGAAGTGGTATTGCGCGGCGGCTGAGCAGGGAGATGCCGAGGCGCAAAACAACTTGGGCCAGTGCTATGAGAAGGGAATCGGCGTTGAGCAGGACGCAGCAGAGGCCGTGGTGTGGTATTGCGCGGCGGCTGAGCAGGGGGATGCCGAGGCGCAAAACAACTTAGGCCTGTGCTATGAGAAGGGAATCGGTGTCGAGCAGGACGCAGCGGAAGCCGTGAAATGGTACCGCGCGGCAGCCGAGCAGGAACTTGCCGAGGCGCAAAACAACTTGGGCCTGTGTTATGAGAAGGGAATCGGCGTCGAGCAAGACGCAGCGGAGGCCGTGAAGTGGTATCGCGCGGCGTCTGAGCAGGGGGATGCCACGGCTCAATTCAACTTGGCTCTGTGTTATGAGAAGGGCATCGGCGTCGAGCAGGACGCAGCGGATGCCGTGAAGTGGTACCGCGCAGCGGCTGAGCAGGGGGATGCTGCGGCGCAAAACAACTTAGGCCTGTGCTATGAAAAGGGGATCGGCGTCGAGCAGGACGCGGCGGATGCCGTGAAGTGGTACCGCGCCGCGGCCGAGCAGGGAGACGCTGAGGCTCAAGCTAAATTGGGCTGCTGCTACAGAAATGGCATCGGTGTGAAGCAAGATGCAGAGCAAGCCGTGCAATGGTACCGAGCCGCCGCCGAGCAGGGAAACGCAAGGGCTCAAAATAACTTAGGCGCGTGCTATGCGAAGGGAATCGGTGTCGCTCAAGCCGCAGCGGAGGCTGTGAAGTGGTACCGAGCAGCCGCAGAGCAGGGGGAGGCCATCGCGCAACTCAACTTGGGCCTCTGCTATGACCGTGGCAGAGGCGTGGAACAAGACGAAGCGGAAGCGGCGAAGTGGTATCGCGCAGCGGCTGAGCAGGGGAATACCGATGCTCAATTCAACTTGGCTCTGTGCTATGAGTTCGGCACCGGCGTTGAGAAAGATGTGGCAGAGGCCGTGAAATGGTACCGCGCAGCGGCTGAGCAGGGAGACGCTGCGGCGCAAAACAGCTTGGGCGTGTGCTACGAGGACGGCAGAGGCGTCGAGAAAGACGTAGCGGAAGCGGTGAAGTGGTACCGCGCGGCGGCCGAGCAGGGGGATGCTGCGGCGCAAAACAGCTTGGGCGTATGCTACGAGGACGGCAGAGGCGTTGAGAAAGACGCGGCAGAAGCCGTGAAGTGGTATCGCGCGGCCGCTGAGCAGGGATATGCAAGGGCTCAATTCAACTTGGGCCTGTGCTATGAGTACGGCACCGGCGTTGAGAAAGACGCGGCGGAGGCGGTGAAGTGGTATCGCGCAGCGGCTGAGCAGGGAGACGCTGCGGCGCAATACAACTTGGGCGTGTGCTACGACGACGGCAGAGGCGTCGAGAAAGACGCAGCGGAAGCGGTGAAGTGGTACCGCGCGGCCGCCGAACAGGGGGACGTCGTGGCTCAAATGAAATTGGGCAAGTGCTATGAGAAGGGAATCGGTGTCGATCAAGACGCGACGGAAGCGGTGAAGTGGTATCGCGCAGCGGCTGAGCAGGGGAATACTGATGCTCAATTCAACTTGGCTCTGAGCTATGAGGACGGCACCGGCGTTGAGAAAGATGTGGCAGAGGCCGTGAAGTGGTACCGCGCCGCGGCGGAGCAGGGAGACGCCGATGCTCAATTCAACTTGGGCGTGTGCTACAAGGACGGCAGAGGCGTCGAGAAAGACAAGGCGGAAGCGGTGAAGTGGTACCGCGCGGCAGCCGAGCAGGGTGATGAGCTCGCCCGACGGGCTCTGAAACGCTTGGAGTGATGTGAGCCTGCTTTCGGGCTCAGCGGCGCTCCGGCGGCGGTAGCTTGGCTCGGGGGCGGTCGCTTGCGTGTGTTGAGGCTCTTTCTGAGTCTGGGGACAGGGTGACGCATGGGGAAATGTTGTGTGATGGCTCCATGATGCTGATCCGGCCGCGAGAGGAGGCAAGCGTTCCGTGGGGGGGCATCGGGGGGCTGTGTCGCTTTGCCTCGGCTTCTGCTCTGATTGTTGGATGCGGAGGCTTGACAGGGGGCGGTGCGTCGGTGTAGCATGAGGACGCTGAAGATTGTGTCTTATGAAAAACGTTTCTTTTGCTTTGAGTTTGGCTCTGCTGGCGCCTTTTGCGGCGTCGGCGGAGGGTGTTTCTGCTGCTGATGTGAAGGCGGCGGCTCCGTGTGAAGAGCGTGCGGCGGTGCGCGGTGATGCGCTGGCGCTTGATCTTTTCCGCGAGCTTGTTGCGGAGCGGAGCGGCAATATGATTTTTTCACCCCGTTCGTTGGAGGCGGTGCTCGGGTTGCTGGAGCAGGGGGCGCAGGGGGAAGCGCTGGAGCTGCTGAAGGGGCTGCCGGGCGGCGATCTCAAGGTGGCTTCCGCGATGAAGGTGCAGTCGGCGGATGCTCTTTTCGTGGCGGAGGATTTGAAGCTGCGTCGCGCCTTTGATGATGTGCGGCCCGTGCCCTTTGCGACGAATCCGGCGGAGGCGGTGAGTTTGATCAATGCCTGGTGCGCGGAGCAGACGCGGCAGCTGATTCCGTCTCTCGTTGACGCGTCTTCCGTCACGAAGTCGACGCGCATGGTGGCGGCGAATGCGATTTATCTGGAGGAGCGCTGGCTGCATCCTTTCCCGGCCGAGCAGACGGCGCCGCTCGTTTTCACGCTCAGCGACGGTTCTTCCGTGCGCGTGCCGATGATGAATACGACGGCGAGTTTCGCTTATGCACAGGGGGATGATTGGGCGGCGGTCGCGCTGCCCTACCGCGAGCAGCAGCCCGGGGAGCCGGGGTGCATGGTGGCGGTGCTGCCTCGCGGTCCGCTTGCTGATTTTGTCGCCGGGCTTTCGCCGGATAAGTGGGAGGGGATTCGCGCGGCGCTGGCGGCGGCTCCGCTTCGCGAGGTTTCCGTCGTGATGCCGACTTTTGAGCTGTGCACGCCGGTGCAGAGTTTGCGTGCGGCGATGGAGCGCCGGGGGATGTCTCTGCTGTTCGACGGTGCCGATTGGTCGGGCTTTACGGCGGAGCCGCTGGTGCTCAGTGATGTGCTTCAGCGCTGCTATGTGAAGGTGGATGAGCAGGGCACGAAGGCAGCCGCCGTGACCGGAGCGATGATGAACCGCATGAGCATCGGGCCCCGTCCGCAGACGATTTGGTTCAATCGTCCCTTTATGTGGGTGATCACGGATCTGACGAGTCCGGCTGCGCCTTATTTCATGGGGGTGGTTGAGCGGCCGGAGGCTCCGCAGAAGCGCTGAGCCGCCATGCGTTTTCGTTGTGCTGCATGCCCCGGGGCCGCTGAGGCTCCGGGGTGTTTTGTTGTCCGCCGGCGTCGTCGGCTTCGGCGGGGAGGGGCGCCCGGTGTGTCAGGCACGGCACAGGCGGCATGATGGGGGGGCCGTTCCATGACAAAGGGGGCGACGCCTTGCGGCGCCGCCCCCTGAGAGCTGTGATGTCGATGTCTCCGGCGGATCAGGCTTTCTCGGCCTTGGCCTCTGCCGGTGCGGGCTCATCATCGCTGACTTCTTCGGCGGCGAGCTGCGCGTAGGCGTAGACTTCGTCGGGGTCATCGCCGTGGTGAGCACGGATGACTCGGGTGCGGAAGAGCTTCATGATGAACACGAAGGAGCAGGGGATGAAGAAGATGCCCAGCGCCGTCGCGATGGTCATGCCGATGACGACCACGACGCCGATGGAGTTGCGGGCCAGAGCACCCGAGCCTTCAGCAATCATCAGCGGAACGCAGCCGAGGATGAAGGCGAAGGAGGTCATGAGAATCGGGCGCAGACGCATGCGGGCGGCCTCGACGGCGGCTTCGATAACGCCCATGCCTCGCTCCATCTGCAGCACGGCGAACTCGACGATCAGAATGGCGTTCTTGGCGGCGAGACCCACGAGCATGACGAGGCCGATCTGCGCGTAGAGGTTGAGCTCCATGTGGTTGGCGGCCAAGCCGACGAAGGCGCCGAGCACGGCGATGGGCACGGTGAGGAAGATGGACAGCGGCAGGGTCCACTTCTCATACAGGGCTGCCATGATGAGGAAGGCGAAGACGCCCGAGAGGGTGAAGATGGTGCCGAGGCCGAGGCCGTCCTGCACCTTCTTTTCCTGGAAGCTCATGTCGGCGTAGGTGTACTCGAACTTGTTGCGGTCGCAGGTGTCCATGAAGATGCGCTCGGCGGCTTCCATGGCTTGGGCAGTGGAGAAGCCTTCGGCCGGGACGATGCTGATCATGGCTGCGTTGTAGCCTTGGTTGTGCATCACGAACTCGGTGTCGGCGATGTCCTTGATGGTGACGAGGGCGCTGAGGGGAACGGATTCTCCCTTGCTGTTGGCAACGTAGAAGTTGGCGATTTGATCGGTGTTGGCGCGGCTGCGGCCGTCAGCCTGCATGTAGACCTGCCACTGCTGGCCGAACTCGGTGTAGTAGTTGACGAAGCTCGAGCCGTTGAAGCATTGCAGCAGGCTGTTGGCTGCGGCGTAGTCGACGCCCTGCGCCAAGCACTTGTCTTTGTCGATGGCGAGGCCCTTCTGCGGCACTTGCGGCAGCATCATGTCCGTGGCCGCGGCGATGGAGGGATCGGCCATGAAGGCGGCCTCGAGTTTCTTGACTTCGGCGTAGAGGGTTTGCACGCCTTGGCCGGCGGTGTCCTGCAGAATGAAGGAGATGTCGTTGCCGGTGCCGACGCCGGGGATGGCGGGCGGGCCGACGACGAAGCTTATGCCGTCAACGCCGCTGGCGGCGAGGGCTGACGTCATGCGCTTCTGAATGTCGTCAGCGGTGGGCAGTTCGCCGTTCTCCATCGCGGGACGATCTTTGAAGGGCTTGAGGGTGACGAAGTAGGTGATGGCGTTGGTCGTCTGAACGCTGATGATGAGGTTCATGCCGACGACGGAGGTGACGACGTCCGTCGCCGGATCCGCCATGATTGTCTTTTCGACGACTTGCGTCTGCTCCTTGAGTCGCTGGAGGGAGACGCTGGGCTTCATGATGACGCCGCAGATGAGGAAGCTTTGGTCCTCATTGGGGAGGAAGCCGCCCGGTACTTTCTTGGAGGCCGGGATGATGCAGAGGATGAGGCCGAGCAGAATCGGCATGGAGATCCAGAGCTTGCGGCACAGGAAGCCGCAGGCGGCTGCAAACTTGGTCGAGACCCAGTCGTAGCCCTTGTTGAAGAGGTTGTAGAAGGGCGTGAAGATGGACTGGTGCTCGGATTTCGGCTTGAGCATCAACGCGCAGAGTGCCGGTGAGAGGGTGAGGGCGTTGAAGGCCGAGATGAGCATCGAGACGGCGATGGTCACGGCGAATTGCTGGAAGAGCGTGCCCGTGATGCCCGGCAGCAGGACGGAGGGCAGGAAGACGGCCGCCAGCACGAGGGCGATGGCGACGACGGGGCCGCTGACTTCTTTCATGGCCGCGAAGGTGGCCTGGCGCGGGGACATGCCGCGTTCCATGTGCGATTCGACGGCTTCAACGACCACGATGGCGTCGTCGACCACCAGACCGATGGCCAGCACCATGCCGAGAAGGCAGATGGTGTTGAGCGAGAAGCCGAGGATGGGGAAGAAGCAGAAGGTGGTGACGAGAGATACCGGGACGGCGATGAGCGGGATGAGGGTCGAGCGGAAGCCTTGGAGGAAGACAAACACGACGATGGCCACCAGAACAAGGGCTTCGATGAGGGTCTGCTTGATTTCCTCAATCGAGTCGCGCACGGTGGTGGTGGTGTCCAGCGAGATGAAGGCGCGCATGCCTTCGGGCAGCACGGCTTCCTTCTGCTTGAAGAGTTCTTGCAGGCGGTCAGCCGTGGCGATGGCGTTGGCGTCGGCACTCTGGTAGATGGCCATGGCGGTGGCCGGGCGGCCGTTGATGCGGCCGGAGAGGGAGTAGGATTGGGTGCCGAGTTCGATGGTGGCGATGTCGCCGAGTTTCACGGCCTGCGTGCCTTTTTGCAGCACGATGATGTCTTTGAACTCGTCAATGGAGCCGAGTCGGCCTTTGTTGCGGATGGTGTAGGTGAACTCCTGACCGTCCGGCATGGGTTCCGCACCGACGGCGCCGCCGGGGTTGATGGTGTTTTGCGCGTTGACGGCGTTGTAGACTTGGGTGACGGAGACGCCTTTCTGCGCCATCTTGCGCGTGTCGAGCCAGATGCGCACGGCGTAGGGGCCGCCGAACACCATGACGTCACCCACGCCGTCGACGCGTTTGATGGGGTCGACGAGGTTGATGTAGGCGTAGCCGGTCAGGTCGATGGTGTCAAAGAAGTCATCCGGCGAGTCGAGCGCGTAGAGCATCAGCGGCAGGCCGGAGGACTGCTGGATGGTCACGCCCATGGCGGTGACCATGCTGGGCAGCTGGGCGTTGGCCTGCTGGTAGCGCATGTTGGTGAGCTGCTGGTTGGTGTTGGCGTCCGTGCCCGGGGAGAAGATGACGTCGATGCTGCATGAGCCGTTGTTGGATGAGGTCGACGTCATGTAGTCCATGTTCTCGAGGCCCGAGAGTTGCAGCTCAACGGGGTTGGCTATGGAGTCCGCCACTTCCTGGGCGTTGGCCCCGGGGTAGCTGGCGCTTATCTGAATGGTGATGGGGGCGATGTCGGGGTACTGGGAGATGGGCAGGCCCATCATGCAGATGATGCCCAGCATCGTGGTGACGATGGCGATGACGCCGGCAATGATGGGGTGTTTGATGAAGAATGGTGACATAGTTCGAAACCTTGGGTATGGTGTTGTTTCTTACCGGGTGAGGCGTATCATTCGGCGGTTTGCGGTTGCGGGGTTGCGTCGGGCGCGCCGGGTGTTGCCGGCGCGTCGGCGGCTGCCTTTGTCGCATCGGCGGGCGCTGTCGCGCTCTGCAGCTGCGTGCTCCGTTGTTCTTCGGCCGTGACGGAGGGTGTCACCGTCTGCGGGGCTTGGTAGATGAAGTCAACGGGGGTGAGCTTGTTGACGCGAGCGCCTTCCTTTTCATTTTGGCCATAGGCTTGCGCGGCAGCGATGGAGCCCTCGACGACGACGCGTGCTTTGGCCGGGTCCTTGATGCCTTGGTTGGCGAGGGTCATGGCCATGAGGTCCTTGAAGCCGCGGGCGCGGGCGATGAGATCGAGCTCATCTTTGGCGCCGGCCTCTTTGAGGACCATCTCGCGGTAGTTTTTGGCGCGGGCGTTCTTGAGCAGCAGCTCGCCCCAGTCGCTCACGCCGGCTTGGGCCGGGGCGTCATCGGGCAGGGGCTTGCCGGCCTGTTTTTCGGCCAGCTCGCGGAAGTTGGCAGCTCCGCTGTCATGCAGGAGCAGTTCACCCCAGTTGGAGACGCCGGCGCCCTTGAAGACGAGGGCCTCGAGGCTCGGGGCTTCCTCAATGTCCAGCATGATGGCGGCCGAGGCTTCGCGGTTGACGTCGATGACTTGCATGGGCTGCACGACGGCCTTGCCGTCGGGCCCGGTGACGGGGATGTTGACGGTCGGCCCCGTGGTGACGGGGAGCACGACGGGTGCGTTGCTTTCATCAAGCAGCACGACGACGTGTTGGCCGTTGTTGAAGAGGGGAGCGCGGGCCGGCACGAGGTAGGCGTCCTCGGTCTTCTGGAGCCCGGCGCGCACGCGCACGGCCATGCCCGAGCGCAGACCGCCATCGACGTTTTCCACGTGGCCGATGAGTTTCAGGGTGCCGGTGGATTCGCTCAGGGCGTTGTCGGTGGCGACGACGTGGCCGCGCACGGGGTAGACGCTGTTGTCTTCGAGCACGAGGTCAAACTCGAGCGGCGGTTTCTTTTCTCCGGTTTCGGCTTCTTTGAGGCGGTTGTAGCGCTCGAGGCCTTCGAGGGCTTCGGCGGTCGGCACGAGGAAGTCGACGCGGATCGGGTCGAGGGATGAGATGTTGACGAGCGGCGTGCCGGCCGTCGCATCGATCAGATCGCCCTTCGAGACGCGGTGGATGCCGACGCGCCCGTCGAAGGGAGCGTAGATTTCCGTGTAGCTCAGGTTAATTTCCGCCTGGCGCACGGAGGCTTCCATGAGCGAGACGTTGGCCTTCGCCTTCATGAGGTTGGCTTCTTCGGCCTTCAAGGCTGAGCGCGTGTCGGTGATGCGCTTCTTTTCGATGGCGCCGCTGGCGTTGGCGGCCAGTTCCTCGTAGCGCTTGAGGTCGAGTTGGTACATGAGGACGCGGGCGGCCGTCTGCTCAACGGCGGCCTTGGCGGCCGAGAGTTTGGCTTTGGCCTCGGCCAGCGCGGCTTCGTAGGGCGCCGGGTCGATCTTGAAGAGCAGGTCGCCCTTCTTCACCAAGGTGCCGTCGGTAAAGCATTGCTCGAGCAGGAAGCCCGTGATCTTGGCGCGCAGCACCGTCTCGTTGATGCCGCGCAGGGAGCCGAACCACTCGCTCTCCTTGGCGACCGTCTGCTGCATGAGCGGCATGACTTTCACCATGAAGGGAGGCAGGGAGGCTTTGGCGTTCGGGTTTTCGGCGGCGGCTTTACCCTCTTTGGCGGCCTTCGCCTTGGCGACGGCTTCCTGCATGGCGGCAGGCAGGGAGGGGCGGAAGGAGAGCTGGGTCGTGTTGATGGTGGTGGGTTTCTCGCCCGCGCTCAGGCGGCTGTTGGCCGAGGAGATGTTGACGGCGACGACGCTGTTGTCCGGGTCTGCGACCACGGGGACTTCCGTCGCTTGGCTGTAGCCCATCTCGCGGAAGTATTCGTCGAGGTCTTTGCCGCGCGAGGTGATGGCCACCATGTCCTGCTGAGAGCTGTAGCCGTTCTTTTCGTTGACGGTGATGGGGTAGACGCCGTCGGTGGTGACGGGAATCATGCGCGGGGTCTTATCCTTGGCAACGGCGAGGATGAAGCTCTGGCGCATGACGGTGCGGATGGCGGCTTGCGGCACCAGCAGGGCTTTCTTCTCGCTGATGGCTACGCGCACGCGGACGGACATGCCGGCGCGCAGCAGGCCGTCGGGGTTGGCGATTTCACCCTGCACGTCGACGAGGCCGTTGTCATCGATGATGCTCTCCATGGCTTGCAGCTTGCCCTTGATCGGGTAGGTTTCTCCGTTTTCAAGGACGATTTCGAAGGGCGGGGGCTTGGGAGGTTCTTGGCCGCCCTTCTTGCTGCCGTAGCGTCGGAACTGGTCAATGAGCTCGGAGCTGTTGAGCGAGAAGCGCACGAACATCGGGTCGAGCGTTGTCATGTTGGCCAGCTTCGTGCCCGAGCTGACGAGGTCGCCCTGCGAGGCGAGGGCTTCACCGACGACGCCGTTGAAGGGGGCCACAACGGTGCAGTAGTCGAGGTTGATTCGAGCCGTGGCTACGGCTGCTTCCTGCTGTTCGATGTTGGCCAGAGCGGCATCGACGTTGGCCTTGCCGGCCGCGACGGTCTGGCGGGCGTCGTCGAGCTCTTTGGCGGAGGCGGCGTTTGATTTGACAAGACCTTCGAAGCGGGTCAGATCAAGCTGGGCTTTCTCGAGCTCAGCCTCTGCCGCTTCTTTGGCGGCTTTGGCTGCTTCGAGGTTGGCGAGGGCTTGGTCGAGCTGCGTTTGGAAGATGTCCGGCTCGATGCGGAAGAGAACATCGCCTTTGTGGACGAATTGCCCGTCTTTGTAGCATTGCTCCATGAGGAAGCCCGAGATGCGGGCGTAGATGTCCGCATCTTCCTTGCCCCTGATGTAGCCGAACCACTCGCCGTAATCCGTCACGTTTTGCTCGATGATCGGAAAGGTCTTGATGGCGACCTGCTGCCGCGCCTCAGCTTCTTGCTGTTGAGCCTGCGTTTCTTTTTGTTGCTCACAGGAAACGGAGGCCACGCTGAGTGCACAGCACCCCATGGCCAGAGTGAGTAATGTTTGTCTTGTCATGTTGTCGTTGAAAAAGCTGTTTCGATATCGCTCCGCTTCAGGAGCAGGACCTTATTATCATGAAAAGGATGACGAGGAGAAAGAAGGTGGCGAATGCCTTGCCCATGCCGCTGCCTTCACTCGCTGCGGGGGTCGGTTTCTCTCGGCGTTGGGGTGCGCCTGCCTTCGCGGCTCGGCGGAGCCCCAGCAGTTCGAGCAGGTCGTCCAAGCTGCCGGGTTCCCGCGCACTGCCGCGCGCGCTTGTCGCGTTCTCCCGCAGGCTCTCGCTGAGAGTGCGGGCTTGGCTGCTGCTCTCGCTTTTCGGGGAGCGGCGCGACACCGGCGGTTTCGGAGAAACAGGCGGCGTCGGCGGAACGGGAGGAAGGGGAGGCGTCGGCTGCGTCGGCGGCGTCGGCGGCGTCGGCGGAAGGGAGGTCTGCGGTTGCGGAGGCTGCGCCGCGGCGGGTTGCTGCGGAGCGGCGGCGGGCTCTGTCGGCGCAGGCGGCTGCGTCGGCAGGGTGAACTGCATGGGCGTCCGGGCGAGCGAGTGCTCGAGTTGGGTGAAGGCTTCGACGCGCTGATTCTGCTCCTCAACCATGCGGTTGAGTTTTTCAACCAGTTCCCGAGACATGGCGTCGAGAGCCAAGCGCTGAGGCTCGGTTGAGACTTGCGGCGTTTCGCTGTTCTCTGTCTGCGGGTTCATGGTCGGTTGGGTGACTCTGCGGGTTTCGGCTCCGGGCTTTTACTCCGTCTTGTCCGCAGGGGTTTCAGGCGTTGCTATCGGGCAGGCTGCGGCGGCTTCTTCGCCGTCATTCTCCGGTTCCGGGATGACGAGGCGCGACTGCTCGGCCTTCTGCTGCTCCATGGCATCGAGCACGAGGCGCACCATCTTCTGGGTGTCGGCGTGGGTCTGCCAGACGAGCTGCAGGAAGTCCGCCGGGTGGATGTCTCCGTGCTTGCGCAGGAAGTCGCGATCCTTGGCGCAGCCGTACATGATGTCGGGCGAGAGGGTGCCGAAGAGTTTGGCGGCTGCTTTGCGGACGATGCGAGGCAGGTATGCGATCTCGTGGAAGTCCTCGGACTCGGCCGGGAGATCGGAGGCGCGCACGGGTGCTGCCTCGCCCCGGTTGCCGCGCTGAGCCGTCAGGAAGAAATTGCGGCGCACGGAGGCAATGAGCAGTGAGGTGCTGGGGCTCGGTTCTCCCAGCTTGGCGTAGTCCTCCACATAGGCAAACATCTCTTCGGGCAGGTAACCGATGGTGCTCAGGAATTCCTCTTCCTGCGGCAGAAAGAAAGACTCGGGTGCGGACTGCGGATTCTCGTGGTAGCGATCGACGGCCGCACAGAAAAGAGACATGAACTGGTCATTCCACTGCATGGGCTGAGTATAGCGGGAAGTTCTTTTCTTTGCAAGCGTAAAAAGTCGACACCTTTCAGCATGAAAAAGCTTTCACGGCAACGCCCCGGCAGAGCGGCTCGGCTCTCAGAGGTAGCGCCGGAGTCTGTAGCGCAGCTCCCGGCGCGCCCGGTGGAGGAGGCTTTTGACGGCGGGGACGCTCTTGTCGAGAATTCGAGAGATTTCCTCATAGCTCATGTCCTGCTCGCGCCGCAGGTGAAGAGCCATGGCCGCATCGGGCGGCAGGGCGGCGAGCGCGGCATCGACGGCGCGCTGCAACTCCTTTTCCTCGAGCTTGGTGTCGGGGGATTGCTCGGTGCTCGGAATGGGAGCGATGCCCTGTTCCATACATCCTTCGAGGGACGTTGTGGGCTTGCGGGTGCGCCGCCGCGTTTCGTTGAACACGAGGTTGCGCAAAATCGTGAAGAGCCAGGTGGAGAACTTGGCCGTCGGTTTGTAGCTGCCGGCAGCCTTCCAGAGGCGAATGAAGGTTCGCTGGGCCAGATCCTCAGCCTCATCCGTGTTGCCCAGCATGCGGTAGGCCATGGTGAAGACCGGCTTCTGGTAACGACGCACGAGCTCGCGCAGGGCCTCTTCGTCCTGCGTGTCTTTTAGCCGCAGCATCAGCTCTGCATCGTCAGCTGCTGCGGCGCTGGCCTCGTCTCTCGGCATGCACAAATGAGGACGGCACCCAAGGCGGATTTTTCCCTGCGGGACGATCCGCCGTCGAATGCCTGTTGCAACGTTCAGTGATTAACCGGGGGCGATGACGGTAGCGGCTTTTCTCCCTCTTCCTTCAGGTTGGCGATCTCTTTGCGCAGCATGCTGCTGACGCGATGCTTGGCTATGTAGATGCCTGCGATGCTGACCCCGAGCATATGTCTGACTTTACTGCTCTCCATCCCCTTGATAACCAAATAATAAAAGATTTGATACTGCTTGGGTGAAACCTTGGATTTGACGCGCTCCAGCGCGGCTTTAATGAGATTCTGCTGCCATTCCTTCTCCCATATCTGTTCGAAGCTTGGCCCGGTGAAATCCTCCATTCGGATGAGCTGCTCCCCGTCGTCTCCGTCGTCCTCCGAGTGCAGCAGCTTTTCCTTGCGGTGCCGGCGGAAGCGATCGTTGATGCGCCAGCCCGTCACCTTCCAAAGCCAGAGTTTGAACGAGCCCCGCTCCGGGTCGTATATCCCCTTGCGGCTTTGCTTGGCAATCGTGAGGATGGTCTCTTGGACAACGTCCCATGCCTCATCGTCGTGCAGACCGGCTTTGATCGCTACGGCGTAGATCAAGCGCCAGTAGGTGCGGTAAAACTCGTCCCAACTGCGGCGATCCTGCCAGTCCTGAAGCCTCAGAATGAGACTGCGACGCGTGCGGGCGGCGTACTTCTCGAGTTCGCCGTCATCCGGATCCTGAATTGTCATCGGAAAATCCACGCTCGACTATTGTAGCAAGCCTCAGGATTCTTGGCAAGGCACAAGAATAGCTTCGCGCATTCCGTGAATCTTTTTTTTGTCCTCAGGCACGATGGTGGCCAAGCATCCGCTCAACGACGTGCGTCCGTCGGGATCTCGGAAGTAGTAGGGGCAGAGCCTCACCCGGCCGCGCATGAGCCTGATGCTGCCGTCGTGCTCGAGGTAGGGGTGTTCGATGAGACGCGTTTCGCGGAATTCCTGCATCAGGCGGAGTTTGTGCGGATACTCGTCCAGAGCGCTCCGCAAGGCTTCCGCCCATTGTGCGGCCGAAACATCGTGGCCGATGACGACGCCGTGCGCGCCCCATGCCCGCTCGTCAAAGCCCGAAATTTTGAGCACGAGGCGTCGCTGCTTCTGGCTCAGCTCCGCCACCTCGCTCCAGCTGTTGAGGTTGAGCCGCGGCAGCGCCGCCTGAGGGGGCAGGGGGGCGGGGTCGACGATCCAACCGTAGGGAATAATCCGGCGCAGGCACTCCAGATGCGCGCCGCGAAGCGCTCGCTGCCAGTACGACCGGAGCCCCGGGTAGTGAAACAGAGCCAGCCAGACCTTCTCCTCGAGGTGGGCGACGGGCGGCGGACTCATGCGAAAGGCCCCCTGCGAAGCGGCTTCAATCAGCGCGCGCGCCGGGGGAATGGCCGCCGTATCGAAGAGCTCGAAAAAGCGGTAGAGGCATGAGCCTTCCGGCAAGCTCTCCGGCAGCGTTTCCGCGTCGCCGCAGGGGTAGGCGTCCCCGAGAGCGTCGGACAAGTACGCCATCTCGGGGCGGTAGTCGGCGGATTCTTCGGATACGGCAATCCGGGCGCCGCCGGGGTGGGCGCGGCGGAATCCCTCGAGGATGCCGTCAGCGCCTCCGAGAACGGGAAAGCCTCGGCGTGCATAGACCCGCGAAAGGAAGAGCGTCAGCCCGGCGCCGCCGGGCACACTGTCGATTTCCGCGAGGGCCGGGCCGTCTTCACACCAGAGCAGATCGGGTCGGATGAGGGCGGGGCCCGCCTTTCGGCGATAGCGGCGCTGCGCGCGCACCAGCCACTCGGGTTTGCCCGCATCGAGCAGCGGCGCGAGCCACGGCGCCTCGCGACCGTCGACCGAGCGCAGGTAGAGCTCGTGAGCCGCATCCTGAAAACACGCCAGCACATGACCCAGCCCCTCGAGCCGACGAACCAGTGCACGCGGCAGTCGCAGCGGCTCGGGCGAGATGCGCCAGGGGATCCCCGGCTCGCGAAAGAGCCCCTGCGGCGGCAGTTGAGCGATGATGTCGTCCCTTGTCGTCACGCCGCTATTTTAGGATGATTCTTCCTTACTGTAAAGATCAAAGGACGATTTTTCTCTGTCAGTTTCTCCTCTGAGCTTGATATGATCGGATATTCAGCCGTTTGATCGTCATAAAAAAAGTTTGATTTTTGCTCCGATAGAGCTTGACCCGAAAGAGGCGTTCGGCTATGATGAGTCCGTGGATAGCTCTGCGCGCCTCGGAGGCTCGACAGAGCGGACGTTCACAACGGACAAACCTAGCCTATACGCTGATATGCCTGAATTCTGCAATGCCTTCAGTGGCCTCGCCGCCGGGCGCAAGCTCACGCACCGCGAGCTTGTGCGCGCCATTCGTTACATGATTTCCGCCGAGTACGAGGCCATCCAGCTCTACGAGCAGCTGGCCGAGTCCATCGACTGCGAGCTGGCCCGCAAAGTCCTGCTCGACGTCGCCGACGAAGAGAAGGAGCACGCCGGCGAGTTCCGCCGCCTGCTCAGCATGCTCGCCCCCGAGGATGAACCCTTCTACGCCGACGGCATGAAGGAGACTGACGAGGCGGCGGCCGAGCTCGAATCCGACTGCTGCTGCAAGAAAGACGCCTGCTGCGCTGAGAGCGGCGACTGCAAGTGCTGAAAAGCCCTCAGAGCCGTTTCCCCTTCAGAGCGCGGAGCCGCAGGGCTCCGCGCTCTTCCTTTCTCCCGCACGGCCGCCGCTGCGGCCTTCACCGCCGAGCCGGGAGCTCCGCCCGCACCACTTCGTCTCCATGTCCTCCCTTCCTTCCTTCCGCGTCGTTCGGCAGGGTTCTGCATGCTTCGGCGTCGCTCTGCATGCTTCGGCAGGGGGGGCGGCATGCTTCGGCGGGGCACACCTGTCCCAAAGTTTGAGCAGGGGGAAAAGGATGCAGTAATCATGCGGGTTGTCGGGCAAGGAGAGGGCAAAACTAGAGAAGCACCCCCTCCCATAGCGTTTTTTGACACGGGGGCGGCTTTTCAAATGGTTCATTGAGCCATTTCCGGAGGTCTATTTTGTTGAATAGGTTCAAGCGCAGAAACGATACGAGATTGGACATGTGCCAAGCGTACTTTGACTGCGCTTTGAGCATACGCAGCAGCAGAACCGCTATCATCGCCGTCCAGATCTGCGTGTAAACGGCATTGGCGTTGGTGCCCACGAATGATTTGACGCGCAGCAGCTGCTTAATGGTCTTGAAGAATATTTCGATGTCCCAGCGAGCTTTGTAGAGCGCGGCCACCGTTTCAGCACTCCACTTAGCGTTGTTGGTAAGCAGTTCGATGGGTTCCTGCATCGTTTTCTTATCATAGACGACGACACGGCGTATCGGATGCGTGTAGTTGCGCGAGGTATCTTCACCGCTGAATTGGATCGCCTCATCAATGAGGATGTTTTGTTCGCCCTCGTCAGGCTGTTCAAACTCGCCCAAACGACTATAATGAAGGTCACGGCGCAATCTGACAACAAAGCAGATGCCGCTGCTGTCCCAATCGTGGAGCAGGGAAGTGTCACAGTAGCC
>DXFQ01000050.1 GCA_019114365.1 Candidatus Parakkermansia intestinigallinarum
GTATGACACAGAGCGAAGCCCCGCCGAAAAGCCCGCCGACCGCCGCCGAAAACCGCCCCGAAACGCCGATAATTGACAAAACCGAAACAACCGCCCGCCGATGCACAAGCCCCGTCGGCCGCGCGCAGAGACTTGCCCTGCGCCGTTGGAAAGCGCGCAAGGCACACGGCATCAGCCATCTGCAACAGACGCAAAACAAAGCCGCCTCCCGCGCCTCTTCCCGCCGACGTCGATTCCCCCGCGCGGCTGAAAGTTTTTTCGCTGCCCGCGCAAATCTTTCTTGCCTTCGTCGGAGAATATGGTTAAATAGAGGACGTCAAATCTGCATTACCGTAGTTTTACCATTATGAAAGCAACGATTACTCGTATCGGTGTCCGGGCTCTCTCCCTCGGAGTGGTTGCCATGTTCGCACTTTCCTCGACAGCCTTCGCGCAAGAGGCCGCCACATCCGCTGGCGACAAGAACATGCTTGACAAGTGGGTGATTGATGGCGGCTGGACGATGATTCCGCTCGTTATCCTGCTGGCTGTCACCATCTTCCTCATCATCTACTGCTGCATGAGCCTCAAGCGCGAAAAGTTCTGCCCCGAGGCTCTCAAGGCCCAGCTCATCGCCCTGATGGGTGAGTGCCGCGTGCGCTCCGCCATCGAGATGGCGACCTCCAGCCCCACCTACCTCGGCCGCCTCGTCGCCTACGCGCTGCCGAACATCGACGCCAACCGCCCCGATGACCTCGGCAAGGACGGCATCGAAGACGCCATTGCCGACTTCACGGCCAACGAACGCCCGCAGATCATGATAACGGTGGACATGCTCGCCCTCTCCGGTTCGCTGGCTCCCTCCATCGGCCTGTTCGGTACGGTGCAGGGCATGGTGGGCGCCTTCGCCATTCTCGCTGAAACCGGCCAGGCTGACCCGACCCAGCTGGCAGGCTCGATCTCCGTGGCACTGCTCACGACCTTCTGGGGTCTGATCATCTCCATCATCGCCATCCCGGCCTTCTTCTTCCTCAAGAAGAAAGCCCAGAGCCTCGAGGCTCAGTGCATCAACACCGTTGAAGAGATGGTCAACACCTCCATCAACGTGCTCAACGCCGACGCCCAGCTGGCCCGCATTCCCGAAGGCCTCAGCGGCGATGAAGGCGAGGAAGGCGAAGCCTACGAAGGCGAATACGCAGCGGAGGGTCAGGCCTGATGCCTACCCGAGTTCCGGGCCGGTCTGCTGCCTGAGCGCATGCGGACCGGCGTGAACCCTGAACAATCAATCTCAGAATCAAGATGGCAAAGAAAAAGAACGCCAGAGCGAATGATGAGGTGAGCGGCGATGTGAACCTCTCGCCCATGATTGACTGCTGCTTCCTGCTGCTGATCTTCTTCGTGGTGAACGCCACCCAGATCACCGTGGCGAAAGACCCGAGCGTCAAGATACCCAGCGCCGTCTCCTGCACGGATCTGAAAGACGCCAAGGGCTGCATCGTCATCAACGTCTACGCGGATCCCGACAAGATGGACGATAAGGCACGCGCGAAGTTCAACAAGACCTTCGGCGGCCGCGCCGACGTCATCTGGAGCCTCGCCGACGCCAACGGCAAAACCACCGGCTACAGCGTCAACCAGCAGTCCGAACTCGTGACGGCCATCACCAAGATGAAGGATCTCTACAAAAACTCCAAGGGTGAAGACGGCAAGCCCGTCAAGGTCCGCGCCTACTTCCGCGGCGACCAGAACACCCCGTGGGAGCGCACCCAGGGAGCCATCGAAGCCGCCGTCAAAGCGGGCATTGCCGACCACGTCTTCGGCACGCGTGCCGCGAACTAACCCTGCACTGATTATTCACTATGGCAAGACATAAGAGAATCGAGACCGAAGAGCAGGGAGATCCCGAGATGAACATCTCGTCGCTCATCGACTGCTGCTTCCTGCTGCTCATCTACTTCCTCGTCGCCACCACGCTGGTCAGCGAAAAGAAGATTGACATGGCGGCGCCGGCCACGCAGAGCGAGAGCAACGAAGCCCCGCCGCCCGACAAAGCCAGCATCACGATTCAGTCCAGCGGTGCCGTCCTCTACAACAACGACTTCACCGTCGGCGGAGCCATCAGCAGCTCCGAGTTTGAATCGAAGGACTACGCCCGCCAGAAAGGCCACCTCACCCAGCTCGTCGAGCGCCTCAAGACGCTTCGCCAGCGCACCAAGGCTCAGGGTGCCGAACCGCTCGTGCTGCTCCGCTGCGCGAAGAGCGTTCCGCACCAGCGCGTCATCGACGTGCTCTCCGCCTTGGCTGAGGCCGGCATCAGCGCCGTTGCCGTCGAGCGCGGCAGCGTCGAGTAAAGATCCCCAATCCTTCCCGGACAAGAGGGGAGCTGAGCGGTTGTCGCCGCCGCTCCCCTCTTCTTGTCTGAATCCCTCATTACAGCTATAACAACAACTCCATCCAACCATGTTCTCATACACCAAAACCGCAGCGCTGCTCGCCATAGCGGCCTGCGCGCCGATTGTCTGCCAGGCGCAGGACCTCGTGGGCTCGGTCGCACAGGCCGAGAAGCTGAATGCGGCGCGCAAGTACGCAGAAGCCGAGAAACTCTGCGACACCATCATCAAGAAGTTCAACGCCAAGTCGAAGGTCACCCAACAGTTTGAATACCTGATGCCCTTCTACCTGTGGCAGAAAGGCATCGCGCAGGTCCAGCTCAAGAAATACGACGCCGCCGTGGCAACCTTCGGGCTCCTCGCCGATGAAAAGTGGCAGGACAAAGCCATGCGCGAGCGCGCGAAAAACGCGCAGCGTGCCAACATGCGCGACCCGAGGCAGGCCGTCGGCTACGACCCGCTGCTGACGATGTCCGTCTTCCAGAAAGGCTACGCGCGCTTCAAGCAGGCCGCGGGCGACGAAGACACCAAGGGCGACGTGAGCAAGTTCGACGAAGCCATCACCTACCTGGAGGAATACCTCAACCTGCTCGAAGCCAACAAGGTCTCGAAAGCCGAGCGCGAGAAGCGCCTCAACGGCCAAGTCTGCTTCCTGCTGCTGCAATCCTACCTGCTCAAAGAGAAACCCGACTTCAGCAAGGGCAAGGAATACCTCGAGCGCAGCCGCAAGGGCAAGGGACGCCTGCCTGAAGACATGGTGATGCGCGGCCTCAACACCATCATCGGCGTCGCCCTGCAGGACGGCAAAGAGACCAACGCCGACGTGCTCGACCTCGCGCACAGCGCCTTGGCCTCCCTGCCCATGATGGAAACGACGACCGCCGCCGTCAACACCTCGCGCTTCATCTCCTACGGCGGCCGCGCCTCGAGCTACGCGCAGAAAGCCCTCCGCGCCGGCGACCTGCGCGGCGCCGAAGCCGCCGCACGCATCATGAGCACCCTCTACTCCTTCGTGCCGCCGAGCAGCGAGGTGATGGATCAGTTCGGGCTGCAGCTGCAGTGGATGGGCACGGAGGAAAACGTCAGCAACGCGCTGGATCGCGAGACCGGCAAAGTCTACAACGTCCGATACATCACGCGCATCCGCAGCGACTACGCCAAGCTCATCGAAGGCAACACCGACCCCGAAGCCTACGCCATCGTCAGCGCGGCCAACGTCCATCTCGCCCTCGGCTCGAACCGCCTCGGCAAAGCCGGCTATCAGGTGCTGCTCGATCGCTACCCGAACCTCGTCTCCAAAGACAAAGACGGCAAGGAGGAAAAACTCGGCGACAAGCTCAAATACCAGCTGGCCCAGCTTCACTACGTCACCGGCGATGAAGCCGCAGGCGAAAAGCTCGAAGCCACCCTCAGCGATGCCGGCAGCCTCGGTGACAGCCAGGTGAAGAACCTGGCCTTCAACAAGATGCGCCGCCTGCTCAAGGCGCAGAACTGGGAGGCCCTCATTCCTGCCGCGCAGGAAGTCGTCAAACTCAACGCCAACGACCCGAAGGGCGCGGCAGCCGTCACGGCCGAGTTCATCATCACCTCGGCCTACTTCAAGCTCAACAAGCCCGAAGAAGTCATCAAGAGCGGCGAAGCCCTGCTCAATAGCGGCAACCTCGTGCCCGGCACCGGCAAGGGAGCGCTCAAGAAAGACGCCGTAGAGAACTACGAGAAGCAGCTCTTCTACTTCGTCATGGACGCCTACTACAAGCTCGGAGCCGTCGACACGGGCAACTACACCAAGGCCCTCGAAATCTTCGCCAAGTACTGCGAGAAGTATCCCTCGACGGACGTCGCGGAAAACGCCCTCGTCGCGCACTCCTACTACCTCGCATCGGACTGCCTGCTGAAGTTGTCGACCACGCGCGGCGACGAAGAGCAGACGAAGGCCGACATCGAGAAGGCCCTCGAATACTGCCGCACCATCGGCAAGAACTGGCCTGAGAGCCCCGTCTACGCCAACGCCCAGCTGGTGCGCGGCAGCATCCTTTGCACGGACGGCAAGCGCAGCGAGGCTGAAAAGAGCGAAGGCATCGCCGCGCTGGAAGAAGCCTACAAGGCCTCGCTCAAGAAGAAGGGCGCGGACGGCAAGCTCTCGCAGGACGGCCGCCTGATGGCCGCCAACGCGCTCTACCTGCTCTACTCGCTGGCGCCGGAAATCCCGCGCGAAGGCGAGGATGAAGCGGCGCGCATGGCTCGCACCAAGGGCTATGCCGACACCTTCTGGCAGGAGGTCGACAGCGCGGGCAACGTCTACGCGCTCAACATGGCCGGCACGCAGGTGCGCCGCTCGACGGACAAAGTCAAGCCCGACGATCCCGGTGCACGCGAAACCTGCGACGCCGCGCTGGCCAAGTTCCGCGAAGTCATCCTGCGCGAAGCCGCCTACGCCTTCCGGAACAACAAGAAGGACGAATCGCTCGAAGAAGCCGTCAACTCCTACGTCGACGCCTACAAGAACGCCTACGACAAGGGCTTCCGCAAACTGGAAGGCGACAAGAGCTCCGAGGATGAAGTCATCGCTCACCTCGAAGCCTTCGGCGTCGAGGCCGGCGACAAATACTTCAGCGCCATCCTTCGCAACGCCCGCATCACCGAGCTGACCAACAAACTCACCAAGAACAAGCCCGAGAGCGGCGAGAACGGCGAACAGAGCAAGGAAGCGGCCTCTCGCTACGCCGAGATGCTCGAAGAAATCGCTCAGGAAGTTCGCACCATGGGTCGCGAGTTCAAGCCTGAAGAACTCACCTCGAGCATCTGCCTGCGCATCGCGGACAACTTCCGCGACTTCGGTGGATCCATCATCGACGCCGACCGCGAGCAGGGTGCCAGCTACCTCAACGACGCCAACTCCTTCTACGACGCCGTCATCTCGCGCAACACCGCCGACTCCGTCAAGGGCAAGGCTCGCAAGGCCGACGCGCTGCGCATCCTCGGCAAGATCGACGACGCCGTCGCCCTGCTGCAGGAAGTCATCAACAGCGGCACGATGAGCGACCCGGAGGTGTACTTCACCCTCGCCAACTGCTACAAGGCCAAGGGAGACACCGCCAAGACCATCGAAGCGGGCAACAACTACCTGAGCAAGAACGGCCGTCGCCGCACCGAAATCTCGATGCTCATGGCGGATGCCTACGCGCAGAGCAACAGCGAAGAAGACATCAACAACGCCATCAAGACCTACGACAACCTCCTGCAGAGCCAGACCGGCACCGTCAGCGTCTCGGCCCCGGCCTGCAAGCGGCTCATGGAGCAGCTCTGGCGGCGCAACAGGCCGAGCAGCGGCGACATCATGGGCAAGGACTACATCGCCCCGGATCGCTGGCTGGCTTGGAAGACGGGTGAGGACTACGTCAAGCTGCTGGAAGGCAGCGGCTTCAAGGAGAAGATGACCGTGGCCGAGACGAGGATGTTTGACGAAGTGGTCAGCCTCGTCAGAGAGTACGGCCAGGACAGCACCGTCCAAGGCGAAGAGAGCAAGCTGCGCAACCTGCGCGCACGCACGCGCAACTGACGCTAACGCCAACCCCCACGCGACGCGCGGATGAAAGCTCTGAGCCTCACAGTTCTGATTCTGGCGGCCTGCGGCAGCATGGCCGCGGCTCAGAGCTTGCCGCGTGTCGATGCCGAAACCCCGGCGGCGCAAGCCGCACGTCTCCGCGCGGAGGGCAAGACGGATGAAGCCGTCGCGCTGCTGCGCGCCTTCATCAGCGATGAGAGCTGCACCGACCTCGCCGCCCTCACCGACGCCTACATCGCCCTTGCCGCGTGCTACCGCGACAGCGGGGATGACACCCTCGCGCTGGAGACCGCCGGCAGCTACTTCAACATGCGCGGGGCAGACAGCCCGCAGATGTGGCTGATCATGGCCGACGCCTACGCCCACCGCGGGCAGCAGGGCGACCTCGACCGAGCCATCCGCATCTGCGACAGCCTCGTGCAAGGGCAGACCGGCAAGCTGAGCATCTCCGCCCCGGCCTGCCTGAAGCTCATGGAGCTGCTGCGCCGCCGCAACCGGCCCGCCGTCGGCGAGATCGGCACGAGCAACTACGCTCCGCCCGACTGCTGGCTGGCTTGGCGCATCGGCGACGACTACATCCGGCAGCTGCGGGCCGCGGGCCTCGAGCAGACCGCCTCCCCGGGCGACAAGCAACTCATCGCCGCCGTGGAAGCCTGCGTCGCGCGCAGCGGCCGCAGCGCCGACGTCCAAGCCGAAGAGTATCGGCATCGCAGCCTCCGGCAACCCTAAACCCATCCACCATCTCTCAACCATTTCTCAACCATTCATATGAAAACACTTAACCTCATGAGCCTCGCTCTGGTCGCCTTCGGCAGCTTCGTCGGCGCCCAGGAGCCGGCACCCAAAGAAGAAACCCGACTCAACGTCTCCGTCTTTGAAAACAAAAGGTGGAGAACCTACCCCGCCTCCGGATCCAACAAAGACGGCATCCTCTACGACGACCACGGCACCATGAAGCAGAGGCGCCTCAAGTCGCCCTACATGGTGCAGAGCCCCAAAGACCTCGGCGAAGGCTTTGACCTCTACTACGGCGGCGACCTCAAGGCAGCCGTCAAGAAGTTCGCCAAAGTCCGCAAGGACTACGCCGGCTTCCGCTACGTGCGCGGCAACCCCGCCATTCGCGCCACACTCTGCGAGCTGGACTGCGCCATGAGGCTTCAGGACTGGAAGCGCGCCGAGACCCTCGCCGCCGCCATCGAGCGCAAGGTTTACGGTGCCGCCACGGCCGATGAAATCCGCACGGCCGAGGCCGCCAAGGCCGTCGCCGGCTTCCTGCAGATCGACGCCGCGGACAAGGAGAAACTCGCCCAAGCCTGCGAGCAGCTCAGCCAGAGCATCCTCCAATATGCCGCGCTTGAATCCGGCAAGGGCAAAGCCGCCAAAATCAACCTCCGCGCCTACGGCTGGTACTGCTACGGCCTGGCCCGCCTGACGGAAGAGCAGATTCCCGCCGCCGAAATTCAGGGCGGGCTGAGCAAGGAGAACGCCGCCGCGGCCAGCCGCGCGGTTGACCGCTACTGCCAATTTGTGGTATGCAGCCACGGCGGAGCCCCGGAGCTGGAGAAGGATGCCCTGCTGCGCGCCGTGCACCTGCTCAATGCGATGCCGGGCGTCGCCGACTTCCTCAACAGCAGCGCCGCGCTCGGCAAGCTCGACGCCAAGCGCTGGAGCAACGCCCCGGCCGACTTCAAGGAAGCCGTCGCCTTGGCCCACCTCATCCTGACGGTCTACGACACCGAATGCCAGGATGAAGTCGTCACCCGCCTCGCCCCGCGCTTCTTCAACGCCCAGGAAGGCGCCGGCGACGACGCGAAAGCCGCCAAGAAAGACTGAGCAGGCACGCGCCCGTCCCTCGGCTCGACAGCGCGCCGACCCTCAGGCGGAAGCCCGCGCCGCGGCTTCCGCCTGAGCTGCATCGGCCGCCCGGCACCCGGCCGCCCGGCCGCCCGCGCCGACCCGCCCGTTTTCACACACACCTTCACCCCGCACCCGCACACACAGACCCATGACAGACATGCTCGTGCGCCTCTATGCCCTGCCGGACGCCGCCCCGCTGCGCGAGCGCCTCGCCGGGCAAGGCGTCCTCATCCGCCGCTGCAACCCCTACGAAGCTCACATCCTCGAAGACTGGGTCGGGCGCAACTTCAGCCCGAAGTGGGTCAGCGAATGCCGCATCGCCATGGCGCACAGCCCGGCGGGCTGCATCATCGCCACCCGGCAGCAGCGCATCATCGGCTTCGCCTGCTTCGACGTCACCGCTCGGGGCTTCATCGGCCCCATGGGCGTGGGCGACGACGAGCGCGGAAGCGGCATCGGCCGCGCCCTGCTCATCACCGCCGCCGAGCAACTGCGCGCCCTCGGCTACGCCTACGGCATCATCGGCGGCGCCGGCCCCTGCGCCTTCTACGAGCACTGCGTCGGCGCGTGGCCCATCCCCGATTCCTCGCCCGGCATCTACGCCGACCTGCTGCCCGACCCGCGCTGAAAGCCCCCGAAACGGGATTTTTTTCAGTCAGACCACACTTTACCTTGACATCATGTCAAAATCCTGCTAACTTCCAATACGTAGCTTATCACTTCTTCTATGAAAGATTTTCTCTTCGTTCCGGCCTGTGCCATTCTTGCTGTCAGCGTACTCGCCTCCTGCCAGCGCGAGGATAAGTCCGTGACCACGCTTGCCAAGGAGTTGACTGCCGAGCTGCAGACCGTCACCGACTACAAGACGGCCGAGGCGGCAGCCCCTCGTGTCAAAGTGCTCTACAAGAGGCTTGAGGACGCCATGGCACGCACCTGCACGCTCAACACCAACGCCCTGCGCCGCAGCGTCGGCGCCGAGGGGCGCGAGGCGGATGAGCTGGTGCAGGCTTTGGAGGGCCTTGCTCGCGAGCTCGGTCGCGTGCAGGCCAGCATCCCCGTTACCTCGTACGACGGCGAGGTTGATCGCGACCTGCTCGTTCTGGCCGTCGGTGCCTCGGTGCCCGGCGGCGGCCAGCTCGACCCCGAGGCGACCCGCAAGGAAGCCGGCCTGAACTACCTGCACGAAGAACGCGTCAAGGACAATGCCGAGCCGCCGCCCTTTGCCGAATGCTACGGCTCCGAGGCGCTGCAGGAGGCTCTCGCCTACACGGTCAAGCCCTCCGAGGTTTCCGTCTTCCGCTTCGACAGCTCGGCTGACCTCGAGGCCGTGCCGGACAAGAAGCCCGTTGACGAGAGCGCCGATGCCGCCCCGGCGGACGATGCCGCCGATGACGTCGAGCCCGCCGATGACAGCGCGGACGACAGCGCCGATACGGGCGACGTCGAACCCGCCGCGGATGACGCAGATGACAGCAGCGACGATGCCGGTGAGGACAGCGGCGATGTCGAGCCCTCCATCGACGAGATTCCCGACGACTCGGGCGACAGCTCCGATGACTCCGGCAGCGACGGCCTCGATGATCTCGAAGATATCTCCATTGACATCTGATGCGCCGCGCCCGCGCCGCCGCGCATAACAGCGCCCCCTTCCGAAAGCCGCAGCGTCGCTGACGCTGCGGCTTTCTTGCCGCCCCGAGCCACCCCGCAACCCTCCCCATGCCTCGCATCCTCTTCACCTGCGCCTACGACGGCCAAAGCTACCTCGGCTGGCAGAGCCAGCGCGGCCGCGGCACCATCCAAGATTGCATCGAAGCCGCGATGGCCGGCATCCTCAAACGCCCCCTGCGCATCGCCGCCGCCGGCCGCACCGACGCCGGCGTCCACGCCCTCGGGCAGCGCTTCCACGTCGACATCCCCGCAAGCTGCCGCATGCAGGCCGCGCAGTGGCAGGCTGCCCTCAACGCCCTGCTGCCCCCCTCCATCCGCATCACGGCCGCCAAAGGCGTGGCCGACGACTTTCACGCGCGCTTCAACGCCGTCGCCAAGAGCTACGACTACCTCATCTGCCGCGCCCCCGTCCTCAGCCCCTTTCTCGCCGGGCGCGCTTGGCACCTGCCGCGCGACTGGAGCCCGGCACTCATGGCCGAAGCCCTGCGCTGCTACGAAGGCGAACACGACTTCCGCCGCCTCAGCGCCCGCCGCGGCACCGAGCCCGCCGAGCCCCCGCCGGGCTACTACCGCCGCCGCATCGACCGCGCCGCCCTGTGCGAAGAGGGCGACATCCTGCGCCTGAGCTTCTGCGGCAACGGCTTCATGTACCGCATGGTGCGATTGCTCGTCGGCACCGCGCACCAAGTCGCTCGCGGCAAAATAAACCTCGACCAACTGCGCGCCTACATGACCCAACCCGGCGAAACCACCCGCTACTGCGCCCCCGCCGACGGACTCTACCTGCGCGACGTTCAGTATGACCCGCCGCCCGAAAACTCCGCCCCCGGCGGCAGCCCGCCGCCCGCAACACCCGGCGAAAAGACAACACCCGCCTGAAGACAAAACGCCCGCGCTGCTCAACGGCAGCGCGGGCGTGACATAAGAGCCGCAGCGCGCCTCAGTGTGCGCCCTGCGGAGCCGGAGCGCCGCTCGCGCCATCCTCAGCCGGAGCGCAGGCTCCCGCCTTGTCGCAGCAGGCAGGCTTGCCGCCCTTGCCCTTGCCGCCCTTGCAGCCGCGAGCCTTGCCGCCGTCCGCGGACTTGCCCTCCCGGCCCTTGCAGCACGTGCCGCCCTTCGCGCAGCAGTTCGGAGCCTTCGGAGCCTCGGCGCAGCACTCGGCAGCGCGAGCCGCATAGCTCGCCGCCGTCTCGGCGTCCGCCTCAACCCCCTTGCCCATGCCGTACATCGCCGCCAGCGCCAGACAGGCATCGGCATGGCCGCCGTCGGCCGCCGCCTTGAGCCCCGGCAAGGCCTTGGCATAGAGCTCCTGCGCCTTCTCGGCGTCGGCCTCCATACCGCCCTGACCCGTCTCCGTGAGCCAAGCCAGCGTGTACTGAGCCAGCGGATCACCGTTCTCGGCGGCAATCGTCACCGACTCCACTTGGAGCCAAGCCTCATCGGCACAAGCCGCCCCCTCGGGGCAGCCTGCGTTCTGAGCCGCCGCAGGCTGCTCGCTTGCAGGCATCGGCGCCTGCTGCTCCGGCTCCTCTGCCGCGAACACCATCGGCGCGGACAGCAGAGCCACCATCATCGTGAATGCAGAATGCTTCATAGACCTGTAGTGTGACACGGAGAAAAGAGCGGCGCAACCCAACTTTCCACCTGTCACGGCGCCGCCACCGCACGCCACCGCACGCCACCGCTCGCCGCTCGCCCGCACCGTCGCTGAGCACGGCCGAGACTCGGGGAGACGCGCCGCCGCGCACGCACCGAAGCCGAGAACAACTCCTGCCGAAGCCGAGGCAACAGCAGCCGCGGATTGCGCCGGAGCAGCGCCGCCGCCCCCGCCGCAGCGAAAATCCGCCCCGCCGCGCCGAAAAAAAACCGAAAACAGGGCAAAATCGGCAAAAAAATCGGAAAAAATCAACAATGACGATAAATTAGAGTTGACGCACCACGCGAACACGTGTAAAATACGCCTGCTTTCACGTCCCCACAGGACGACAGGGAGTTCACGCTTCTGTAGCTCAGGGGTAGAGCGCATCCTTGGTAAGGATGAGGTCGCGGGTTCAAATCCCGCCAGAAGCTTCCGACTCCGATGCAAGAATAGCAGCCCAAACAAACAATCCAATTATGGCCAAAGAATCATTCCAGCGCAACAAACCCCACGTGAACGTGGGTACCATCGGTCACGTTGACCATGGTAAGACCTCCCTTACCGCTGCAATTACGAGCGTTCTTGCAGAGCAGGGTAAGGCTGAGTACAAGGCTTACGATCAGATCGACGGCGCTCCCGAGGAGCGCGAGCGCGGCATCACCATCTCGACTGCTCACGTGGAGTACGAGACTGACAAGCGCCACTACGCTCACGTCGACTGCCCCGGCCACGCCGACTA
>DXFQ01000051.1 GCA_019114365.1 Candidatus Parakkermansia intestinigallinarum
GCGCGGCGGTGTGGGAGGATGGCGGGGCAGTGCTGCTCCGCCGCGGCGGGCCGTGCGGCTTCAGTCGCGGAGAGCGGTGCGCATGCCCAAGGTGCTGAGCAGGGCGGTGAAGCGGGCGTAGTCCTGCTCGCGGTCGCCGGAGATGAGCTCAAACTGGTATTCGCCGCAGCGGGCGTCTTCGGTGGCGGCGTTGTGCAGGCGCAGGCGGATGACGTCTTCGGCGTCCGTGCTGCGGCCGCGCAGGCGGGCTTCGAGTTCGTCGGAGGGGACGCGGATGTAGACGTCGGCGTAGGCGCGGCGGATGACCGGGTCGTTGCAGGCGCGGATGGAGGCGGCGCCTTGCACGTCGATGTCCATCACGACGTTGCGCCCCTGCAGCAGCAGCTCGACGATGTCGGCTTTGAGGGTGCCGTAGCTGTTGCCGTGCACGGTGGCGTGTTCGAGAAAGGCTCCGGCGGCGACTTTGGCGTCGAAGTCTTCGCGGCTCAGGAAGTGGTAGTCGATGTCCTGTCGCTCGCCCGGGCGGGGCGCACGCGTGGTGCAGGAGATGGAGTAGCAGGTGAGTCCGTCGGCTTCAGCGCGGCGGCAGAGGGTGGTTTTGCCCGAGCCTGAGGGGCCGGAGACGATCAGCAGGGTGCCTGTCATGGAGGGGGATGTTCGAGTTGTATGCGGGGAAAAGGCGGGGAGGCGGAAAGGGCCGCGGTGTAGCCGAGGCGCTGTGTGAGTCGCGGCCGAGGCCGTGCGCGGGCTGTGGCTGTGTGCGGGTTGCGGCTGTGGCTGTGTGCGGGTTGCGGCTGTGGCGGTGCGCGGGTTTATTCGACGTTCTGAACCTGCTCGCGGACTTTCTCAAGCTCGGTCTTGGCGTTGACGACGAGCTGCGCGAGTTCGGCGTCGTTTGCCTTGGAGCCCGTGGTGTTGAGCTCGCGGAAGATCTCTTGGCACAGGAAGTCGAGCGTGCGGCCGACGGCTTCGTCTTTCGCGCAGATGGCGCAGAATTGGTCGAGGTGCGAGCCGAGGCGCGTCATTTCTTCGCTGACGTCGCAGCGGTCGGCGAAGAGGGCGATTTCTCGGATGATGCGCTCGTCGTCCGCCGGCAGGGGCAGGCCGCTTTCTTCGAGGCGTTTGAGCAGGGTTTCGCGGTGGCGAAGCGCGACGCCCGAGGCGCGTTCGAGCATGCGGCTGCGGTAGTCACGCAGGGTGTCGATGCGGGCCAGCAGGTCGCGGCGCAGGTTGGCGCCTTCCTGGGCGCGCAGGGTGCAGAAGGCGTCGAGGGCGCGGCGTATGGCGGGTTCGGCGACGGCCCAAGCGTCTTCGGGCGAGATGTCGGCGTCGGTTTCTTCCGCGATGATGCCGAGGCGCAGCAGGGCGTCGAGGCTGGCTTCAACGGGGTGCCCCAGCTCGTTGCTCACGTCGCTGAGGCGCTGTTTGAGGGAGGTGAGTTTGGCGCGGTTGACGGAGAGGGCGGCGTTGCCGCTGCCGCTGCTCTGCAGGCTGATGTTGAGGTTGACGCGCCCGCGGGAGACGGCTCCGGCGGCCAGATCCCGCGCTCGGGTTTCGAGCTCGGCCCAGCTGCGGGGCAGGGAGACGGCGATTTCGGTTTGTTTGCGATTCACCCCGCTGATTTCGACTCTCAGGGTGGAGGATGCGAGGGGAGCCGAGGCGGCTCCGAATCCGGTCATGCTGTTCATATGGGGGATTTGCCGATGATGTCGAGCAGGCGCGCATCGAGCGCGAGCGCTTCGTTGATGTTGAAGTTGAGGTCGGTGCGCAGCTCGTCGACGGCGCGCATGCGGCGCAGCAGGTCTTGCACGGGCAGAGCCGAGGCGAGGGCGGCAATCTCCGGGACGAGGGGCTTGACGTCGGGCGCGTGCGAGGCGAGCATGACGGCTTGCCCGAGGCAGAGGGAGAGCAGCTCGAGGATGCGGCTGCGCTCGCTGAGGTATTCCGTTTCGATGAGGGCGGTGGTGGCGTCTTTCTGCCGCGCCTCCCAGTCGTGCACGTCGGTGCCTTCGGCGATGCTTTTGGCTTCGGCTTTCAGTTCGCTTGTCAGGCGTTTGGTGATGAGGTCGCGCCGCTCGGTCAGCAGTTTTTGCAGGTCGGCGCGCAGGGCGAGGGCGGCGACGTCTGAGCCGATGAGGGGCAGGGCGGCTTGGAGGGCCGGCAGAAAGCGCTGCTGTGCTTCGCAGAGGCGTATTTCGCCGCTCGGGTCGCGGAGGTCGATGCGCACGCAGCGCGAGAGGATGGTGCGCAGCAGGTGGTCGGGCAGCGCGGTGATGAGGATGATGAGGGTTTGCGGCGGCGGCTCTTCGAGGGTTTTGAGGAAGGCGTTGGCGGCTTCTTCGCCCATGCGGTCGGCCTCGAGGATGATGACGAGTTTGGTTTCTCCCTCTTCGGCGCGCAGGGCGAGAAAGGGCTCGACGGCGCGCACTTCTTCAATGAGGATGCGGCGGCTCTTCGAGCCCGGGCGCAGCACGCGGCACATCGGGTGCATCAGGGTTTCGAGGCTGTCGGCCCGTGCGCCGTTGAGCGTGGCCGCCAGATCGAGCGCGAGGCGGTGCGTGCCCGCTTCCGGCGGGCCGGCGAAGAGCAGGGCATGCGGCAGGCGATCGGAGGCGATCGCGTGGTGCAGCAGCTTGCGAGCCTGTTCGCAGACGAAGGCCATGGCGAATCAGTCTTCGGGGTAGGAGCCCAGAACTTTGAACATCGGGCAGAGTTGGTGCAGCTCGGAGAGGCAGCTCGCGAGGGGCTCGGAGAGGCGGTGGCCTTCGACGTCGACGTAGAAGAGGTATTCCCACGGGGTGTCTCGGGTCGGCCGCGAGTCGATGCAGAGCAGGTTGATGTTGTGGTTTTTGAAGTGCTCGAGCACGGTCACGAGGGTGCCGGGGGTGTGCGGCACTTTGAAGCAGAGGGTGCTGCGGTCGTGCCCCGTCGGTTTGGTCTCTTGCGTGCCGATGACGGCGAAGCGCGTGGTGTTGGTGGCTTTGTCCTGAATGTTCGCCTCCATCACCCGGAGCCCGTGCATGCGGCCGGCCAGTTCGCTGCCGAGGGCGGCTGCGCCCTGATTCGTTTCTTCGGCGGCCCGCAGCGCGGCGGCCGAGGTCGAGCTCATGGCTATCTGCTCGGCGTGCGGGAAGTTTTCCTGAAGCCAGAGGCGGCATTGCCCCAGGACTTGCGGGTGCGAGTAGATTGTGTGTATGTCTTCTCTCCGGCCGTTGCAGAGCAGGCAGTTGCGTATGTTTTGCCGGATTTGGGCGCAGATGCGAAGGGGGCTTTCGCGGAAGAGGTCCATCGCTTGGGAGACGGAGCCGTCCGAGCTGTTTTCAATGGGGACGACGCCGTAGTTGACGAGCTCTTTCTCTACGGAGCGGAAGACCTCGCGGAAGCTGGCGCAGGGGATCAGTTCAACGCTGTCGCCGAAGCGCGCCTGAGCTGCTTGGTGGCTCCATGTGCCTTCGGGGCCGAGGTAGGCGACGCGAATGCCGCCTTCGAGCTTGAAGGAGCAGCTGACAATCTGCCGGTAGATGCTCTCGAGGCTTGCCTCGGGCAGCACGCCTTGGTTGAGGCGCTTGAGTTTGTCGAAGAGCTGGCTTTCGCGCTCGGGAACGAAGAGGGGGGTATGGGCTTCGCGCTTGATTTGTCCGACTTGGTGCACGCATTCGGCGCGGCGGTGCAGCAGCTTGATGATGTCGGCATCAAGGCGGTCGATTTCAGCGCGGAGTTCGTCCAGTGTCATCATGTGGGTGTATTGTAGCACAGGCCGCGCGGTGTTTCAATCCCGATTTCTGATGATGCCGGGGCTCGTCAGGGTGTCGCCCGGGCGCCGACGCGGCGGCAGACTTCGCTGAAGCTGAAGCGCCTCCGTTTCATGTCCTGCAACCAAGGGTCGGCGGGCGGCAGGTCGGCGGCGCGGTTGAAGTTGCCGGGGGCCGTGATGCGGGTGAAGAGCAGGTTGTGCATGCGCGAGAGTTCGGTGCAGCGGATGCCGTAGCCGCCGGGTTTGTTGGACGACCAGTAGCGGATGCAGAGGACGCCGTTTCGGCGTTCCTGCCCGAGGTAGAGCACGAGGTGCCCGCGTTCGCGGCAGCCGATTTCGGGCGTCCAGCCGAACTTCAGGAAGTCGCCCGGGCGAGCGGCTGCCGGGTCGGTGAAGTTGACGCCCGCGCCCAGATCGTGCACGAGCTTTGCCAGTCCCGGGCCGTTGGCGTTGGCCCGGCCCCAGATGCCGAAGCCGTCGGGTTCTCCGTACACGGCGAGGCTCTGTTGCGCTTCGGGGCTCAGCGCGAGGGCTCCGGCGTGTTGAAGTTTTTGCAGAGTTTTGACCAGAAGAAGGTAACAGGCGCCGGAGCAGAAGGAGGGACGGGCGAGGCGGGGGGTGATGCTCAGGCTGCGCTGCGCGGCGTCCCACGCGACGGCTCGGCTCATGTCGGCGACGGCGTCGTCGCTGCCGTCGTAGCCGCCTCCGGGCGCTATGTCGTGCTTCATGGTGGCGAGGAGCTGCAGGGCAAAGTCCTTCGGTGCAAGAGGCTCTCGCGGCCGACCGAGGCTCGCGGCGGTGTCGCCGTGCCGCTTCGGCGGCGGGCTGCAGGCGACGGAGGCGCTCAGAAGCAGCGCACAGAGGAGCAGAGGGACGAATCGCGGCGGCAGAGAAGCCATACGGGAATGGCGGCTTGCTGCCGACCCGGTGGCCTGGCGCGTGCTCGCGGGGAGGGTTGGGCGCGTGCTCGCGGGGAGGGTTGGTTGCGTGCTCGCGGGGAGGGTCGGGTGCGGGTTGTCGGGGTGTGTCATGGGCGGCGCCGGGATTCTCGAATTTTGCGCTGTGCCATGCGGCGGCTTTCTTCGGGCAGTCCGCCGTCTCTCAGGAGTTCGGCGGCGCGTTCGGGGTAGCGCAGGTGCAGCTCGCAGCAGCACCAGGCAACGGCCATGCGGGCGTAATAGCCCTCGGCGGGTTGACGGAGAAGAGCCTGAATGATCTCGGGCACCCATGCCGGTTCTTGCAGGTAGTGCTGCAAGAGCATGACGACGCCGAAGCGCGCCGGGTATTCTTCGCGGCTGTTCAGCAGGGGTTGCAGGCGTTCATAGGTCTCGCCGAGCCGCTCGCGGACGAAGCGGTAGCTCGCGCAGCACGAATCGCAGAGGCTCCAGTTGCGGGCGGAGGGAACGTAGGCTTCAACCAGACGGAGCCGCGTCTCGTAGCTTTCGCGCCGCAGGTAAGCGGGCAGCAGGCCGCGCAGCATGACTTGCTCCATCCACTGCTCGCTGATGCCGGCGTCGAGATACTCCTGCCAAGCGCCTGCCGCCAGCTCGCGAGCTAAGCGCCGCAGGGCCGGCAGACGCACGCCGAGCATGGGCATCCCTCCGGGAATGAGTCTTGAGGCGAAGTCGCGGTAGGCAGGTTCTGCGAGGGCCTCAAGCTGCGGCAGGACGTCGGCGGGGTTGCTGATGACTCGGGCCGCGCCTGCTCTCATTGCTTCTCGGGACGGCGGTTTTCGAAGAGCTGCCGGAGTTCGTCAGTGGGGGCGTAGTCGTAGGCGCTCCGCCCGTCAGAATCTCGGATGGCGGGGTCGGCTCCGGCTTCGAGGAGGCGGAGCACAACCTGTTTCTTTTCGGCCGGGGTGACGATGTTACTCTCTCCGTCGGCGGCATCGCTCTCGGCCGCGGCGATGTCGCTCGGGGAGCTCACGGGGGCGAGGAGGGCGTAGATGAGGGGGGTGCGCCCGCTGCTGTCTCGGCGGTGCACGGAGGCGCGGTTGTCGAGCAGGGTGCGAACGATGGGCTCATCGGCTCTGGCCGCCGCATACATCAGGGGCGTCATGCCGGCTTTGTCGGCCCGGTCGATTCTTGCGCCGTGCCTGAGCAGCAGGGAGACGCAGGTTGCGTTGCCGTGGCCGACGGCTTTGTGCAGGGGTGTCAGGCCGCGTTTGTTCGCGAGATTGGGATCGGCGCCGTGTTCCAGCAGGCAGCGCACGATTTCGGGCGTGTAGGCGTCGCTCTCGAAGGCGGCTTGCAGGGGGCTGGTGCCGTCGGCGTCGCATTTATCCGGATCCGCCCCCAGAGCGCTGAGCACCTGCACGGAGCTGATGGCTCCGGTGCCGCTGGCGATGATGAGGGGGGTGAAGCCGTTGCCGGCACTTTCGTTGATGTCGCTGCGCGGGTCGGCCAGCAGGACGTCCATGACGTTCACGTTGCCGGTGATGGCTGCCGCGATGAGGGGCGTGACGCAGGGGTCTTTCTCCTGATGGATGTCGGCGCCGTGTTCCAGCAGGCAGCGCACCATGTCGTCGCGGTTGAGCAGCGTGGCTGCCAGCAGCAGGGAGGTGCCGGACTCGTCCGTGGCGTTGACGTCGAGCCCGGCGTTGAGAAGGTGTTCGAGGTCGCTGACGTCTCCGTGCGCCATGACGGAGCCGATCCTTTGCAGGGTCGCTTTGTCGGGGTGACGGAGCTCGTCCGCGCCGATGGAGCCGACGGCGGCGGAGGGGCTTTCTTCGAGCGGGGCTCGGAGAGCTACTTGGCCGGAGGTCAGCAGAGCGAGTGCGCTGCCGGCGACAAGGAGCGTCTGTATGCTGCGTTTCATCGTTGTGCCCGTATTCTACCACAGGTGGCCGAGGACTGACAAGGTGAAATCCCGCTATGGTAAGGGTCTATGGTAAGGGTATATAGTGTTCGGTGTCCCTGCCGGCCTCGCGAAGCAGCAGGGCTCGCTTGAGCATGCTGCCGCCTCTGTAGCGCCCCGGGTGCTCGGCGCTGCCTCCGGCCGGCAGCACGCGGTGGCAGGGCAGGATGAGCGGCAGGGGGTTGCTTGAGCAGACGCGCGCCACGCAGCGCGCGGGGCCGAGTTCGCCGTAGCGGCGCGTCTGTCCGCGCGGGATGGCGGCGAGGCGAAGCCGGATTTCCTGTTGCAGGGGCGTGCCCGGCAGCGGAGCCAGCGGCAGGTCCGGGGTCTCGCGTTGGCCGTCGAGCCAGGCCTGCAGACGGAGGGCGGCTTCGGCGGCCAGAGCGCGGTCGTCCTCCGAGGCTTGTTCGGCTCCCGGCAGGGGGGCGTCAGGCGTTTCGATTTGCGTTGCCGACCAAGGGTGCAGGAGGCTTTGCGCGTGGCTTTCATCCGTCGCGGGCAGCAGCACGCGGCAGAGTTTCGCGCGGTCGATGACGAGGCCGAGCGGCAAGGGATGTCCGCCGAGTCGCAGGCAGCAGCGGTGGAGGCAGGCGGAGGGGGGCAGCTTCATGGGGCGGGGCGGAGGCGCGGCTCAGTCCTTGGGCGCCGCTGCCGCATCGCCGCCGCTCTCTTGTTCCGCTTTTTTGCGCCAGCGGTAGTTGAGGTAGAGCGGAAGCCCGAAGACCAGAATGAGCAGCAGAGGGATGAAGACGAAGTGAAAGATGTTGAGGGCGGAGGCGCAGCTGCTGTCGCCCAGTGCCGCTCCCTGCTTCCACCACTGATAGGTGAGCGTGGGGTTCCAGTCAAGGCCGGAGAAGGGGCTGAGGTGCAGGAAGCCGCGGCGCAGCATGGCCGAGGCGGCGCCGCCGTCGCTGGCCATGACGATCCAGTGGTTGGCGATGTCTTTTTCACCGGCGGAGAGGTAATAGTCGGCCAGAACGGCGGCTGCCGCAGGGTCGCCGTAGCGCTCGGCTGCGGTGCGCAGGTAGCGCAGGGCTTCTTCGCTGTCTCGTTCAATGCCGTCGGCGCCGTTGAGCAGCAGGCTCCCGGCCTGAGTCATTGCCTGCAGGTCGCCCATGCTGGCCGCTTGTTGCAGCAGGGGCAGGGCGTCGGCGTATTGGCCCGCTTCCGCCAGAAGGCGGGATTTGGTGGAGATGGCCGCAGCGTTGTTGCCGGCGGCGGCCAGATCGAGGTAGCGGAGCCCTTCGGCGTTCTGCTTGTCCGGTGCGGCGGAGGCGTCTCTTGTGCCGTTGAGGTTGAGGTGGTAGGAGGCCAGCAGCATGGCCATGGTTGCATCTTGCGTCTGCTCGACGATGCGGGCGGCGTAGCTCATGGCTTTTTCCGTGTCCTTTTCAACGGTCAGGCCCTCGGCGTAGCTCTTGAAGAGCTGGGTGAGCGCCCATTCGCTGCCCTGATCAGCGGCTTGCTCCAGTTTCGCGATGCCCGAGACGACGTTTTGATCGACGCCCAAGCCCATTTGCTCCATGTAGCCGAGCCAGTAGAGGCTCTGCAAGTTGTTCGGATCGGCTTCGTAGCGCTCTCGGTAGATCTCGTAGGCGCGGGCGAAGGCTTTTTGCGATTCTTCGGCTTGCCCTTGGCCTTTGTATTGTTCGCCGAGCAGGTAAGCGGCCGAGGCTTCGCCTTTGTCGGCGGCCATGCTCAGCCAGCGTGCCGCTTGGGCGGCATCCTGCTCGACGAATTCTTCGCCTCGCCAGTAGAGGGCGGCCAGCAGCAGCATGGCTTTGGTGTCGCCCTTTTCCGCCTGCTGCGCCAGCATGTCGATGTAGCGCGTCGCCCACGAGTCGGCTTGGCGCAGTTTGCCGTTGAGGGCGTAGCGACGCGCCAGCTGGCAGGCGGCTTGCGCGTTGCCGGCGGCGGCTTCGTTTTTGAGTGCCGCCAGTTCGCCTTCGAGCTGAAGGTCGTCGGAATCAAAGATGAGCTCCGGCTTTTTCGGCGTTGGGGCGGGAGCGGCGCTCTCGCTCGGTGCCGAGGAGGCAGCCGCGGCTTCGCTTGTAGCTTCGCCGGAGGGGGCTGCCGAAGCCTCGCTTGAAGTTTCGCTTGAAGTTTCGCCGGAGGTTGTGGCCGGGGGCGTTGCGGGGGGCGTTTCTTGGGCGGACAGGGGCAGAAGGATGCTTGTCAGCGCCAGAAGGCGCAGGGCTTGTAGGGTGCGTTTCATGCGGTGAAAAAGGAGTTTTGTGTTCGGAGATGCAGCCGTGCTGCGGCTTGTTCGAGAGGGAAGGGGGCGCCGGAGGCGCGGGAAGGTGAGAGGCGGAAGATGAGGCCGGATAACGAGGCGGAAGATGAGGCGGAATGACGAGGCGGGCGTAATCAGTTCGGGGCGCGTCCGCTTGCCCGGCGGGCGTACGCTTCGGCTGCGGCTTCGTCGACTGCCGTGCCGATGCCTTGGCGGTAACATTCGCTGGCGCGTTGGGCGGCTCGGCGATAGCCCATGTCGGCCGCTTGTCTGATTTTTTCGAAGCCTGCGATGTCATCTCGGGCGGTGCCGAGGCCGCTTTGTTCCAAGTAGCCGAGGCAGTAGAGCGAGACACAGTCGCCGGGGTCGGCGGCGTATCGCAGGGAGGCCGTTTCATAAGCGCTGCCGTAGGCCGCGTCGGCCGCCTGTTGCTCGCCTCGTGTCGCATAAAAGTCTCCCAGCAGGAGGAATGCGGGGGCGTAGAGTTTGCGCTCGGCGGCTTCGGTGAGGTAGCGCAGGGCACGCGCTTCGTCGACCTCAACGCCGCCGCGACCGCTCAGCAGGGTGATGGCCGCCTCGGTCATCGACAGTTCATTGCCCATGTCGGCCGCTGCGGCAAAGAGCGGCAGCGCCTCGGCGTGGCGACCTGCTGCGCTGAGAAGCTGCGCTTTGTGTTGCATGGCGTTGGCGTGGTGGCCGCGCACGGCGATGTCGAGGTAGAGCCGTCCCTTTTCGTCGCTCTCGTCCGCGCCCCGGCCGGGGAAGCGCCTGCCGTCGAGGTTCATGAAGTAACGCGCCAGACTGTTGGCCATCATGGGGTCGCCCGTGATGGCCACCAAGCGCTCGGCATAGCCTGCGGCGCGGTCGAGGTCGATCGCTACTCCCTTGCCGCAGGTGTAGGTCTCGTGCAGGCATCGCAGCGCCCTGATGTCTCCGAGTGCTGCCGCGCGTTCGAGCTTCTCGAGCCCGGCGGCACGTTGTTTCTCCGTGTCTGATGCGTTGACTTCCAGGTAGCCGAGCCAGTACAGGGCATCGGCGTCCGCTGCGTCGGCGGCAAGGCGTGTGCGGCAGAGTTCGCAGGCCGCGGCGTATGCCCTGCGCGAGTCTTCTTCGCGTCCCTGCCTCTTGTAGAGCGCTCCCAGCACGCAGGCGGCCGCAGGCTCGCCGGCTTCGACCGCTTTGCGGAACCAAGCGACGGCTCGGGCCTCGTCCTTTTTGATGAACTCATGGCCGCTGCGATAATCCGCGCCCAGCTGCATCATGGCGTGCACGTCACCGCGTTCGGCGCGCTGCTCGAGGATTTCGATGTAGCGTGCCGCCCAGTGCTCTGCCTGTGATGCTTCGCCCTTCAGTTTGCACGCGCGTGCCCGTTGCAGCGCGGCATCGGCATCGGTATCGGCATCGCCTGCCGCCGCTTCTTGCCCGAGTGCGCTGTCTGCCGGCTCTTGCGCCGACGCTCCCCCGGCTGCCGCATGTGCTTGAAGAGGCAGCGGAAGGAGCAGGCTGAGGGCAAGAAGGCGGGAAAGCGTCATGAAGGCTGATGGAGAGGCGTCGCGGGGTGCGCCGCGTCACTCGCCGCGTCCGTAGGGACGGCGGCTGTTGCTGCGGCGGAAGGGTTTGTGACTGCCGAAGCTTGGACGCTCGCGGAAGCTGCGGCGTTCACTCTGCTGACGCGATGAGGCGGAAAATGATGATCCGTGACCGCCGAAGCCTCGCTTGCCGCGGTCGCCGAAACTTCGCTTGTCGCCGAAGCCGCGGTCGCCGCGATCGCCGAAGGCTCGCTTGCCGCCGAAGCCGCGGTCACCGCGGTCGCCGAAGGCTCGCTTGACGCCGAAACCGCGCTCGCTGCGGTCGCCGAAGACTCGCTTGTCACCGAAGCTGCGTTCACCGCGGTCGCCGAAAGAGCGCTTGCCGCCGAAGCTGCGTTCACCGCGGTCGCCGAAGGCTCGCTTGTCGCCGAAGCTGCGCTCGCTGCCGTAGTGGCCGTCGCGGGCGTTGCGCGGGGCTCGGCCGAAGGGACGTCGGCTGTTTTCGCGTTCGGGTTCGAAGGCTTCGCTGTCGTCGAACTTGGTGCCCTGCCCGAGTGCTTCTTGTTCGGTTTCAAAGTCTGCGGGGTCAAAGACGTAGTTTTCGTCGTCATCGGGCTCGTCTGTCGGGGCGGTGCCGGGTTGCGCTGCCTTCGGCTTGAAGGCCTGTTTGGCGCCGATCATGCCCTTGCGGCGGCGCGGGTTGACGGTGAGTAGAGCGAGTTGCTCAGCGCTGAGCAGTTCGCAGCGCCCTGGCTCGAGGTCGCCGCCCCAGAGGGAGCCGATGCGCACGCGCACGAGCTTGCGGACGCGCAGCCCCAGGCAGGCAAACATCTGGCGCACTTGTCGCTTCAGGCCCTGCTCGAGCACGACGCAGGCACGGCGCGCCGAGAGGCGCGAGACGTATTTGGCTTTCGCCTGTCCTTCCGGAATGCGCACGCCTTTGAGGAGCTGGATGAGGACGCTGTTGTCGAAGGCTTGATCGAGCGTGACCCAGTACTCTTTCTCGATGCCGCCGCCGGGATGCCCGACTTTCTGGCCGAGTTCGCCGTTGTTGGTGAAGATGAGAAGCCCTTCGCTGTCCGCATCGAGGCGGCCGACGTAGTTGGCGTAGCGGTATTTCGGCGGAAGGAGGTCGTAGACGGTGCCCGCGGCACCCTGCGCGTCGCGGCTGCATACGTAGCCTCGCGGCTTGTTGAGCAGCAGCACAATCTCTTCCTTCGGCGTCGCGTGGCGACCGTCGACTTTGACGAAGTCGCCCGGCATGACGCGCAGGCCGGGGGTGTCTACAACTTTGCCGTTGACTTCGACGCGCCCTTCGGCGATGATGCGATCGGCCGCACGCCGCGATTCATAGCCGCAGGAGGCCAAAAATTTGTTGAGACGAACGCTGCCTTCCGGGGCTGCCGGGTAGTTGCTCTCTTGTGTCATGGGGAGGTAAAATGCAGAAGAATGAAAAGGGGGGCTGAGTCGCCCCGAGAGAAGATGAAAGAAGCCTCTCGGTAACTTTCACCGGGAGGCTTCGGAAAGTCGTTGCGGAGACCCACAGATAAGCGGGGACGCGATCAGGATTCGAACTTCGTCTTGGGAAGGCCGATGGGGCTCTGACCCTGCTTCCACTGGCCGCGCTCCTTCATGAGCTTGACGCGCTCGAAGCGCTTGAGGACAGAACGCTTACCGCCGACGGTACCAGTGGCCTTGAGTGTGGAATGCTTGGACATATCTCTTGAGTGTGTTGTAAAGGTTCATTACCGCATCACTGCGGGGTTGCGGTCGCGCATTCTACTCTTCTTTCGCGTGAATGGCAAGCCAAATTTACGTTTTTTTGCCGCAAAGTCCAAAAAAACGGGCGAAGCCGATCGGCTTCGCCCGCCTGAGGAAGAGCTGTAGCGGCTCCCCGTGCGGTAGGTCCTTACAGCATGGAGAGCAGCAGTTTGGCCAGAATCGTCATGAGCAGCAGGGCTGCCGGGTAGGCCGTGGCGTACGAGATGACGGGTTCTTGGCGGTCGGTCTTGGCCGTGATGGCGCCGAGTGCCGGCGTCGACGTCATGGCGCCGCAGATGGCACCGAGGGTTTCGGGCAGAGGCAGCTTGAGCATTTTTGTGGCCAAGATGTAGCCCAGCAGCATGGGAACGAGGGTGATGGCCACGCCGACGAGGAACATCATGACGCCTTGTTCTTGCAAGGTCTCCACCAGCTTTTCGCCGCCGGATACGCCGGCGCCCGCCAAGAAGATCATCAGGGCGAACTCCATGAGCAGAACGCGGGTCGGGCGCGGCATGTAGCCGGCAATGGGGCCGATCTTGCCGAAGTGACCGAGAATGAGTGCGACGATGAGCGGGCCGCCGGCCATGCCCAGGCTGAAGCCGCCGGAGCTGCCCATGCCGATGGTGATGTTGCCCACGATGATGCCGAGGGCGACGCCGCCCGTCAGCGAGAGGATGTCCGTGGCGTTGATGGCGGTGCAGCGGTGGCCGCAGTCTTTGGCGAATTGTTTGATGGATTCGGGCGCACCGACGACGTTGCAGACGTCGTTGCGGATGATTTCGGTTTCTCCCACGGGCACGAAGGTGTTGCCGAGGCGGGTGATGCGCGAGATGGTGATGCCGTATTTGCTCAGCAGGTCGAGTTCGGCGAGCGTTTTGTTGCACATGTCCTTGTTGAGGATGATGAGCTCGGAGGTCTCATCGCCGAAGGCTCGCGGGTGCTGCTGCTTCGGGTCGATTTCGCCGAGCATCAGGGCTTCGTGCTCGACTTGTGCGCGCTCGCCGACGAGGAAGACCTGCATGCCTTCCGCAAAGCAGTCTTCGGGCTGGAGCGGGTGCAGCACGCCCTCTTTTACCGAGCGGGTGACGCGGCAGTTGAAGTGTGCTTCTTCACAGAACTCGCCGATGTTGCGCCCGTAGATGTCGGGGCGGGTGATGGTGACGACGCGGCGGATGATCTTGTGCATGTCTTTGGCGCCGGACTCGTTGGAGGTGACGGTGTTGAGGTCCTTGCGCAGCAGGCGCGGCAGGAGTTGCACGAAGAGAACGACGCCGATGACGCCGAAGGGGTAGGCAACGCCGTAGCCGATGTCGAGCCCGGAGGTGTCAAGCCCCGTGAGGGCTTCACGAGCGGCCGCGAAGGCGGGCGTACTCGTGCAGGCACCGGCAAAGAGACCCGCGGCTACCGAGCCTTCGATGGAGAACATCGACGACAGCAACCAAGTGACGAGCCAGCCTGTTCCGACGACGACGACGGAGATCAGCACGAGGCTGCTGCCCTTGCTTCGCAGGGTGGCGAAGAAGCGGTTGCCGACGCCGAGACCCACGCAGTAAACAAAGAGCGCGGTGCCGATGCCGGTGACGCCGTCGGGGACTTTCAGCTCGTAGTGTCCGGCGGCCAAGGCGACGAACAGAACGCCGGAGCTGCCCAGTGAGATTCCTTTGAACTGGATATTGCCCAGGGCCAAGCCGAGAAAGAGGATGGCGAAGAGCACGAAAGTCGGGTTTTTGAGGACTTCTTCCATGGCAATGTGCGTTGAGCTTGGTGGCAGCACGGCTGCCGCCGTCCGCTATACCATGTTGCCGCATTTTGTGCAAGCTTAAACAGCTTCGCGGCGAGGCTCCGAACGGATTTTTTGCCGCTGCGGCGCGCTTTTCCCGGAGCGCGGCGGAGCAGGGCCGCTGCTGCCGGGGTGGCCGGAGTTATCGGCTCCGGCGGGGTTTGTCTGCGGCGCGTTGTTTTGGCGACGGGTGCCCGGGGAAAGGCGATTTGCTTCCGGCTTGCAGTAGTCGGATCATGGCTGTGTTTGAGTTTTGCTCGGCCATGCGCAGCGGGGAGAGTCCCTCGGTTGTGTCGCAGGCGTCGACGTCAGCTCCGGCTTCGATGAGGATGCGCGCGCAGTCGATTCTGTTTTTGGAGACGGCGACATGCAGGGGTGTTTCTCCAAAGGTATTGCCGGTGTTGACGTCAGCTCCGGCTTCGATGAGGGTGCGTGCACACTCAACGCGCCCGTGGCGGACGGCAAAGTGGAGGGGCGTGCCGATGCTGTCGTCGGTTTGGGCGTTGATGTCGGCTCCGTGGCTGAGCAGGGCTTTGATGATGGCGGGGCTTTTGGCTACGTGGAGGGCCTGCCAGCCGTCTGGGTCTTTTGCGTTGACGTCTGCTCCGGCGGCCAGTAGGGCTTTGACGCATGAAGGATGCCCTTTCTGTGCGGCTTTGAAGAGTGCTGTTTGCGTGTCGAAGTTGCGGGCGTTGACGTCTGCTCCGGCCTCCAGCAGGGCGTTGAGGCAGTCGGTGTGCCCTTCGTATGCGGCTATGAAGAGTGCGCTGTCTTGGTTTTGGCGTGTGTTGGGGTCGGCTCCGGCGGCCAGCAGGAGTTTGAGGCGGCCGGGTTTGCCTTCGGCGACGGCTTTGAGGAGTTCTCGGTTGTATTGCGCAGGTTCGATGCCTTGAGCTTGCAGCTTGGCTCGGGCGTCGCGGCGGCTCGTGGTTGATGTTGACTGTTTGTTTTCGTCGGCAGGGTCTTGAGGGTCACAGGATGTGAGGGTTGCGGGGGGCAGTAACAGGCAGACTGCGAGGAGTAGGTGTGATGGGTGCATGGCTCGGTAATTAACTCACGGTCACAGTAGTTATGATATGGCGTCGCTTTGTATGAGTCAAGCAAAAAAGCTGCCTCGGGGCGGATGGGGGCACGGCTGTTCACCACTGCAGGTATTTGCCGTTGGCTTGGCGTTCGCGCAGCATGGCTTTGAGGCGGCGCTGTTTGGCGGCGGCTATGTAGCGGCGACCGAGGATGGTGGGCAGCGCTACGCCGAGGGCGATGGCCATGATGACGAGCCCCGAGGTGATGCCGCTGTCGACGGCTCGCAGAATCGGGGTGACATGCTCGAGGGTGTCGACGTGGTTGCTGATGAGACCGAAGAGCATGCGATACATCAGGACGCCGGGTATCATGGGGATGACGGAGGGGATGGTCAGGACGTGGTTGGGTACGTGAAACCAGTGAACGGCTTTGATGGCGATGAGGCTCACGAGTGCCGAGCCGATGAAGGAGCCCGCCGCAATGCCCATGTCGAGCCCGATGTTGTCGGTGCTCGGGCCGAGGTTGACGTAGTTGCGCGTGCAGACGGCGAGGATGCTGCCGATGGCCACGACCGGGAGAAGGCGGCGCGGGATGTTGAAGATCATGGAGAAGCCGATGGCCGAGATGGCTGCCGCCAAGGCGTATTCCCAGTAGGCGTGGTGCGGAACCATGCTGATGGTCGGGAAGAAGTTGCCGATGTCGCAGAGCCTCACGGCGAAGGCGATGCCGAAGGCCATGGCGGAGACGATGAGCAGGGTGTTGACGGCGCGGATGATGCCGATTTGCGTGTGCCCGCTGATCATGTCATCGACAAAGTTGATGAGCGGGACGCCCGGCACGATGAAGAGGGCACAGGCGAGCAGGGGATGCCACGGTGTGCTCGTCCAGCTGCCGGGCAGAAAGGTGGTGGCCCAGGCAACGAGGGTGGCGACGAAGGCGGCGAGGCCGATTCCTATGTAGGGGTTGAGGCCGCCGGCATTGCATTTCGAGCGCACGGTCATGCCGATGATGGCGGCGAGGGAGGCGTACAGAAAGGCGACCCAGTCGCAGCCGAATTGGATGCAGAAGCCGCCGCAGGCAAAGCCGGCGCCGATGGCGATTTGCAGGGGGCTGTAGTTGCGCTTTCTGCGGGCGATGCATTCGAGTTCCGCTTCGTAGCGCTCGAGGCTGTAGTCTTGTTCGATGGCGCGCCAGGAGAGCAGGCTCACTTCGGTGATGGCGTCCATGTTGACGCTGTGGGCGTCGACCCGCTGGAATTTCGAGAAGGAGTATTCCCCGTCGCTGACGTTGACCATGAGCATGTTGAAGTTGACGTAGAGGTGCAGCTTCTCGTCGGGGATGCCGAGGTAGGCCGCGACGCGCTTCATGTTGCGCATGATGCGATCGGTGTTGGCCATGCTTTCCACCAGTATTTTGCCGGTTCGCAGCAGGAGGTCGACTCGGCGGTGCAGGAGTTGTTCGTGCGCCTTGGCTGAGATTTCCGGGTGTTTGTTGTCGGGCATGGATGTCTGGGGAGGTCCGGGGATCGGAGGAAGAGGCGGCGGTCGCCGGGGGAGGACGGAGGCAGGCGGCATATAGCACAGCTGTCTCTTTTAGTCAAGCTTCATGCGCGACGCATGCGCAGTTATCGTCCGGACGCAGAGCACCCCGGCCTGCCCTGGGGCAGAGCCGGGGTGCGGTGGGGGGTGTTCCCGCGCTGCGAATCAGTTGTGCGTTTGGTCTCGCTTGACTTCGGCGTCGGCTCGGGTCATCTGCCCGAGGACGCGGCGGTACTCCATGGGGAAGACCTTGACGAAGTTGGTCAGCGCGTTGTCGAAGTCGGCCAGGATGTCGCGGGCGCGTTGCGAGCCGGTGCAGTTCGCATGCTCTTCGAGCAGGCTGCGCAGGCGCTCGATGTCTTCGGGCTCGGTGACGGGGTCGAGGTCGATGGTGTCGAGGTTGCAGTAGCGGTCGAAGAGGTGTTGCTCGTCCCAGACGTAGGCGTAGCCACCGCTCATGCCCGCACCGAAGTTGTGGCCGGTGGGGCCGAGCACGACGACGCAGCCGCCGGTCATGTACTCGCAGCAGTGGTCGCCCGCGCCTTCAACGACGGCAGCGGCACCCGAGTTGCGGACGGCGAAACGCTCGCCGACTTGGCCGCGTATGAAGACTTTGCCGCCCGTGGCACCGTAGAGCAACACGTTGCCGGCAATCACGTTCTCGCAGGGGACGTAGGTTGTGCCCGCGAAGGGTGTGATGATGATCTTGCCGCCCGAGAGCCCCTTGCCGACGTAGTCGTTGGCCTGCCCCTGCAGGCGGAGGGTGACGCCGTGCGCGAGGAAGGCGCCGAAGCTCTGGCCGGCGGTGCCCGTCATGTTCAGGCAGATGCTCTCGTCGGGCAGGCCGGCGTGACCGTGCTTTTTGGCGATGAGGTACGAGAGGCGCGTGCCGACGGCGCGGTCGGTGTTGCGGACGGTCAGTTCGAGGCTCACGGCTTTGCCTTCGTCGAGGGCGGGCGCGAGCTGCGGCAGGAGGGCTTCGTCGTAGACGGCGCAGCGGTTGCGGTGGTCGGCTCGCCCGTGGACGTTGAGGGCTTCGGGGCGGATGATGCGCGAGAAGTCGAGGTTTTTCGTCTTCCAGTACGCGAGGGCTTTGTCGACGCGCAGCAGGTCGGCGCGGCCGACGGCTTCATCGATGCTGCGCAGGCCGAGGGCGGCGAGGTATTCGCGGGTTTCGCGGGCGACGAAGCGCAGGAAGGTGATGATGTTCTCCGGCTTGCCGCGGTAGCGCTTGCGCAGCTCGGGGTCTTGCGTGGCGACGCCGACGGGGCAGGTGTTTTTGTTGCAGACGCGAGCCATGATGCAGCCCAGCGCGATCATGAGCGAGGTGGCGAAGCCGTACTCTTCCGCGCCCAGCAGGGTGGCGATGATGACGTCGCGCCCGTTTTTGATGAGGCCGTCGGTCTGCAGGCGGATGTTTTCGCGCAGCCCGTTGAGGACGAGCGTCTGGTGCGTTTCGGCGACGCCGAGTTCCCAAGGCATGCCGGCGTATTTGACGGAGGTGAGGGGCGAGGCGCCCGTGCCGCCGTCGTGGCCGGAGACGAGCACCATGTCCGCTCCGCCTTTGGCGACGCCGGCGGCGACGGTGCCGACGCCGACTTCGGAGACGAGTTTGACGCTGACGCGGGCGTCGGGGTTGGCGTTGCGGAGGTCGAAGATGAGTTGGGCGAGGTCTTCGATGGAGTAGATGTCGTGGTGCGGCGGCGGGGAGATGAGGGTGACGCCCGGGGTGGCGTGGCGCACGCGGGCGATTTCTTCATCGACTTTGCCGCCGGGCAGCTGGCCGCCTTCGCCGGGTTTGGCGCCCTGCGCGACTTTGATTTGCAGTTCGCGGGCGTTGGCGAGGTATTCGGCGGTGACGCCGAAGCGGCCGGAGGCGATTTGCTTGATGGCCGAGCAGGTGCTGTCTCCGTTGGGCAGGGGGGTGTAGCGCTCGGGGTCTTCGCCGCCTTCGCCGCTGTTGCTCATCGAGCCGATGCGGTTCATGGCGATGGCGATGGCTTCATGCGCTTCTTTCGAGAGGGCGCCGAAGCTCATGGCGCCCGAGACAAAGCGCTTCATGATGCTCTCTTCGCTCTCGACTTCATCGAGGGAAATGGCTTTGGTCTCCGCAAAGCCGAAGAGGCCGCGCAGGGTGCAGAGGGTCTCGGTGTTTTCGTTGACCATCTCGGAGAAGACTTTGAATTGCGCGTAGTCTTCGTTGCGCAGGGCTTTCTGGAACTGGCCGATGACTTTCGACGTCCAGATGTGTTTCTCGCCGCCGCGCTTCCATTTGTAGAGGCCGGCGTTTTCGAGTTCGGTTTGCGGCTCGAATTGCAGGGCTTTTTTGCGGTTGAGGCGCTCGACGGATTCGGCCGCGATTTCGCTGAGGCCGATGCCGCCGATGCGCGAGGCGGTGCCGGGGAAGAAGCGCTCGACGATGTCGTCTCCCAGACCGATGGCTTCAAAGATTTGGGCGCCTCGGTACGAGCGGAGGGTCGAGATGCCCATCTTCGACATGGTTTTGAGCAGGCCGAAGTCGACGGCTTCCAGATAGTTCTCCATGCCCTTGGTCGCCGAGACGGATTCGCTCAGCTTGCCCTCGCGGGCGAGGTTGACGATGGTGCCCAAGGCCAGCCAGGGGCAGACGGCGGTGGCGCCGTAGCCCAGCAGCAGGGCAAAGTGCATGACTTGCCGCGCTTCACCCGTCTCTGCGATGACGCCCGTGCCGGTGCGCACGCCCATTTCGCGCAGCTTGGCGTTGACGGCGGCGACGGCCAGCAGGCTCGGGATGGGGGCTTCGTTGCCCGAGAGGGTGCGGTCGGAGAGGATGATGATGCGGTAGCCTTTATGGATGGCTTGTTCGGTTTCGCGCTCGAGTTCGGCGAGGCCTTCCTGCAGGCCGTTTTTCGAGAGCGCCGAGAATCCGGTCGAGAGGGTGATGCAGCGGAAGTCGGGCTCTTTGTTGCTCTTGAGCGCTTCGAGGTCGCTCATGGTGAGGATGGGCCGCGCCAGCTTGATGAGTCGCGCCATCTGCGGGGTCTCGTCGAGGATGTTCGCGGGGTTGCCGATGAAGGTGGTCAGCGACATGACGAGCTGCTCGCGTATCGGGTCGATGGGCGGGTTGGTGACTTGCGCGAACTGCTGCTTGAAGTAGTTGAAGAGCAGCTGCGGCCGCTCGGAGAGGACGGCGAGCGCGGCGTCGTTGCCCATGGCGTAGACGGGGTCGTGCCCGCTGTTGGCCATGGGCATGATGAAGTGCTCGAGTTCGTCTTGCGTGTAGCCGAAGAGGACTTGGCGCGAGAAGATTTGGTTGGGGTTGACTTCGGGCGCGTTGACGCTGTCAAAGAAGCCGTGGATTTTGATGCGGTTCTCTTGGCACCAGCGGCGGTAGGGTCGGCGGCGTGCGACGCGGGTTTTGATTTCGGCGCTGTAGCTGATGTGGCGGCGGGCGAAGTCGATCCAGATGATGTCTCCGGGGGTGAGGCAGCCGCGTTTGATGACGTGGGCGGGGTCGGTGTCGAGCACGCCGGCTTCGCTCGCGAGAATGAACAGTCCGTTGTCGTCGAGTTCGTAGCGAGCGGGTCGCAGGCCGTTGCGGTCGACGATGGCGCCGGCGCCGAGGCCGTTGCTGAAGCAGACGGCGGCCGGGCCGTCCCACGGTGCCATGAAGCCGGAGTGGTAGTCGTAGAAGCCGCGCAGGTCTTCGCCGATGAAGTATCGGCTGCCGAAGGCTTGCGGCACGAGCATCATCATGCTGTGCGGCAGGCTGCGCCCGCCGGTGACGAGGAGTTCGAGGGCGTTGTCGAGGCTGGCCGAGTCGCTCTGCCCGGCGGGGATGACGGGCAGGATTTTGGCGATGTCGTCGCCGAAGAGGGGGCTGGCGAGGTTGCCCTCAAGCGCACTCATTTGGTTGAGGTTGCCGCGCAGGGTGTTGACTTCGCCGTTGTGGGCCATGTAGCGGAAGGGGTGCGCGAGCGGCCAGCTCGGGAAGGTGTTGGTGGAGTAGCGCTGGTGCACGATGGCCAGGCAGCTCTTGAAGCGGTCGTCGGCGAGGTCCGCGTAAAAGAGCGGCAGTTGCGGCGCGAGCAGAAGTCCTTTGTAGACGATGGTGCGCGAGGAGAGAGAGGGGATGTAGAAGCGGTCGCCGAGCTTCGGTTGCTCGCGGGCAACACCGTGCTCGATGACGCGGCGCAGGATGTAGAGGCGCCGCTCGAGTTCGTCGCCGCTGAGCTCTTTGTTCTGCGGCGCGATGAAGCATTGCTCGATGAGAGGGGCGCTCTCGCGGGCAAGGCGGCCGATTTTGCTCTCGTCGACGGGCACTTCTCGCCAGCCGAGAAAGTCGAAGCCTTCGGCGCTGACGGCTTCTTCAACTTTGGCGCGGCAGACGGCACAGGGGACTTTCTCCTTGGGTAAAAAGAACATGCCGACGGCGTAGTGTCCGGCGGCAGGTAGTTTGAACTTCGTGACGGCTGAGAAGAATTCATGGGGAATCTGCATCAGCATGCCGGCGCCGTCGCCCGTTTCGGGGTCGCAGCCGGTGGCGCCTCGGTGCAGAAGTCTCTCAAGGATGGTGATGCCCTTCTCAATGATGCTGTGGGAGGCGCGACCGAGGGTGTCGACGACCATGCCGACGCCGCAGGCGTCATGCTCTTGAGCGGGATCATACAGGCCCTGAGCCTGAGGATAATATGCACTTGTACTCACTGGCGTTGTCTGGTTATGGGGTTGGCAGGCATCCACAGCATTGCCTGCGGGGGCGAGAGTAGCACAGAGGGGGCCTTTTTGCAATCAAAATTTGAGGGTTAGGGCTCTATCCCCTACTGCTAAACAAGGATTTCGAGGCGTCGCGAGTTTGTGCGCCGTGTTTCGCGCCCGCGTCGGAGTCGGCGCCGGAACGAGGGGGTGGCCGAATAGGAGGGAAGGCCGGAAAGGAGGGGGAAGTCGGGAAGGGAGGGCAGGGGAAGGAGGGGAGGCCGGAAACAAAGACTCCCCCGCAGGGGCATGCCTGCGGGGGAGTGAAGGGGCTTTGGCGGGAATCCGATGCCCATGCCGCTCTGCTGTTCGCGAGGCGACGGGGCTCGGCGTCCCGTTAGTTCTGCGCGGCTTGTTTGAGCTGCAGGGATTCGTCGCCGAACGAGATGCCGATTTCCTTGGCGGCGGTGACGATCTGGCTCTGGATGTCGACCAGATGCAGGGTTCTGACGGCTTCTTCGATGGGCATGGACACCATGTCGTTGCGGCTCAGCGCGACGGTGTCGCCGAACTTGCCCTCTTCGATGAGGTCGATGGCCTTGGCTCCGCAGCGCACGCCGAGCACGCGGTCGAAGGGAATGGGGTCGCCGCCGCGCTGGATGTGACCGAGCACGCAGTAGCGGGTTTCGATGCCGGTGAGGGTTTCGAGCTTGGTCGAGAGGAAGGCGGCGATGCCGCCGAGGCGTACCTCGCCCTTCGTCTCTTCATCGAGGGTGAGCAGCTTGCCGCCGATGCGGGCGCCTTCGCTGACCACGACGATGATTTCTCGCTGCCCCAGTGCCTTGAGCAGTTCAACCTTGCGCACGATGTCCTCGAGCGTGAACTCGATTTCCGGCAGCAGGATGACGTCGGCACCGCCGGCGATGCCGCCGTAGAGGGCGATCCATCCGGCATGGCGACCCATCACCTCGACGACCATCATGCGCTGGTGTGAGAAGGCGGTGGTGCGCAGGCGATCGAGGTTTTCGCTCACGACGGAGACGGCCGTCCAGAAGCCGAAGGTGTAGTCGGTGGCGCCGAGGTCGTTGTCGATGGTTTTGGGCACGCCGACGATGGGCAGGCCGATGTGGCGCAGCTCCAGGCCGATGGTTTGGGAGCCGTCGCCGCCCACGACGATGAGCGCTTTGAGGTCGAGCCTCTCGACGGTTTCTTTGCTGCGGCGCAGAACGTCGTCTGCAATCTGCAGGCGGCCGCCCACACCGCTCTTGACCGTGAAGTTGCCTTTGTTGACCGTGCCCAGAATGGTGCCGCCGGTTGAGCGGATGTTGTGGCAGTTCTGGGGGGTGAGGATGCGATAGCGTTCGTTTTCGGGGGTGGAGAGCAGACCCTCAAAGCCATCGTAGAAGCCGTAGACGGTCCAGCCGCGGGCAGAGGCGGCGGCAACGGCGCCTTCAATCACTGCGTTGAGCCCGGGGCAGTCGCCGCCGGCGTTGAGAATACCGATGTTCATGAGTTATCTGGTGGGGGTGTGGGTGGATGTGGAGGTGGTATTGTTGCTCGGCATGAGGATGAACTCCTCCCTCTTCGAGGTGTCACTGGTGAGCTGCCAATTGCGCCATTCCTGCCAACCGTCGCGCATGAAGTTGTTGGCAAGGGCGTAGCGCTGCTGCGGAGAGGGCATGCCCAGAATGACGATAAGCAGCCGCTGGGCGTAGGTCGAATCTCTGCCCGTCAGGGGGTTGGGCAGTTTGATCGAGGCGCGTCGCGCCGTGGCCAGCAGGCAGCAGCCGGCACTCTGCGAGCGTGCGGCCTTGATGCCGTCCACCGCTTCGCCCGATGAGAGCATGCGGTTGGTGTTGACGACGTTGCGCTGCTTGGTCGCGCCGTCGGGCATGTAGATGCTCACCTGGGCGCTGCGCTGCGAGCAGATGGTGCGCAGGGTCGTGTTGTCGATGGCGTACATGGAGAGGACGGCCATGTCTCTCGCTGTCGACTGCGAGATGGTGGCGCCGCTGGGGCCCTTGAACACGGTTGAATCCATCTTCAGCGAGCCGCGTGCCAAGCGGTTCATCTGTGTAGTGAAGGCGCCGATGGGATCGCTCGGGCTGATGACGGAGCCGCAGGCGTATGCCAAGGTGATGGCCGCGCTGCTGTCGTCCCAGAGCAGCGCGGAGTAGAGCGCGTCTCTCAGGGTGAGCCGAGCCCCGGGCACCAGACCGAGCAGGTTGGTGTTGGGGTGCTCAAGCACTTGCATCGGGGCGGTGATGAGCGTGTCGAGACTCACATTCTGCTGCGAGACCCAGTCGAGCACGACGGCAGCGGTGACGACGTTGGCCAGCATGCCGATCGGGCGGCGCTCATTGGCGTTGGACGAGTACAGGATGCGCCCCGTCGAGACTTCGAGGGCTAGGTAACTCGGCTGTGGCGCCTGAGGCGGAGCTTGGCCGACCGTACCGGCGCAGGAGCTGAGCAGCAGCCCGGCAAGCCCGAGAACGGCGGCTTTGATGCGGAGGGGGGTCATGATGCCGATTTGCTGCTCTTGCGCGTCGTTTTCGCGGTGGGACGGCTGCCGTTCAGCGCACCGGGCTCACGGTCGCCGAAGATGATGCCCAAGTCGCGAGCCGTTTGCACAATCTGGCTGTCCGGCTGCACGAGACGCGGTTTCCTGACGGCTTCGTCGATGGTGACGGTGCCCACGTTGAGTCCCTCCAGAACAATGGAGGTGCCGAATTTTTTCTCTTCGATGAGCCGCACGGCTTCGACGCCGAAGCGGATGCCGAGGATGCGATCGAAGGCGCAGGGCGAGCCGCCGCGCTGGGTGTGCCCGAGCACGCAGTATCGCGTCTCGATACCGGTGAGCTCTTCAAGCTCGCGTGCGAGGCGGTTGCCGATGCCGCCGAGGCGCTCATCGCCGTTCTCGGTGTTGCGGACGGTGACGAGCTGGCCGTTGATGCGCGCGCCTTCGGCGACGACGACGATGATTTCGCGCTGTCCGTTCGCCTTGCGGGCCTTGATGCAGTCCACGACCTTGTTGAGGTCAAACTCAATTTCGGGGATGAGTACGACGTCGGCAGCGGACGAGATGCCGCTGTGCAGCGCGATCCACCCCGAGAGGTTGCCCATCACCTCGATGACCATCATGCGCTGGTGCGAGTTGGCCGTCGTGCGGATGCGGTCGATGGATTCGGTGACGACGGAGACGGCGCTCTGGAAGCCGAAGGTGTAGTCCGAGGCGATGCAGAGGTCGTTGTTGATGGTTTTGGGAATGCTGATGACCGGCAGCCCTTCTTCCGAGAGCAGTTGCGCCGTCTTGGCCGAGCCGTCACCACCGATGACGACCAGAGCCTGAAGCCCCAGAGCGGTGATGGTCTTTTTGGCCTTCGCCATGACGTCTTTATCGATGGAGGCGCGCCCGACCTTGTTCGTGCGGACGTTGAAGTTGCCGGTGTTCGTCGTGCCGAGGATGGTGCCGCCGACCGAGCGAATCTTGTGCGTCTTGATCGGGGTGAGAATCTCATAGCGGCGCCCGCCCGCAACCGGGAGCAGACCTTCGAAGCCGTCGTGGAAACCGATCACGCGCCAGCCCCGCCGGTAGGCTGAAGTGACGAAACCTTCAATGACTGCGTTGATGCCGGGACAATCGCCGCCGGAGTTGAGGATGCCGATAATCATGGATGTGACGTGTGTGTGGAAGAAGGGTGAAGGTGTTTATTTGCAGGGCTTGGCCGCCGGAATGGCTCCGAAGTAGTGGGCGCAGTTCCAAAGGGCGCGGGGGTGGTGGAAGAAGGACTTCCACATGCTGCCCTTGAGGCCGTTGGCCGGGGAGCCGTCGCGCTCGCAGTAGCCGTACCATTCGCCGTGCTCGTGGTCTTGAAGGTGCTCAAAGGCCCAGTCGTGCACGCGCTGATGCCACTGCGCGTATTTCTCATCACCTGTCATGACGTAGGCGAGGCAGGTGCCGATGAGGGCTTCGTCGTGCGGCCACCAGAACTTCATGTTGTGCCAGTACTCCTGCACGGGTCCGCCGAAGACGTCCGTGTAATAGAGCAGCCCGCCGAACTTCGGATCCCAGCCGCGGGCGAGCGACCAGTCGATCATCTTGCAACCCGTCTCGATGAGAGCGGGATCGTTGCCGCGCAGCCGAGCTTCCTCGAGGATGAACCAGCCGCCCTCGATGGCGTGGCCGGGGTTCTGCGTGCGCTCGTCAAAGTGGTCGATGATGGAGCCGTCGGGGGCGACGTTCTCGAGCACGGCCTTGATGTCCTCCTTCATGAAGAGGCGGCGCAGGTCGTCGATGCAGCGGTCGATCCATGCCGTGTAGGTGCCGTCGGCGTCGCCGAGGTATTTGCGCATCTCTTGGCAGGTCACCAGCATGATCATGCGGCAGCCCAGATTTTCGGAGGGGCGCAGGCCCGTCGTCTTGGGCTGCATCTTGCCCGGCGTAAAGAAGATGTCGGCAAAGATGTCAAACCAGTGGCGGGCGCGCTCGGCGCTGCGGGGATTGCCCGTCGCGCCGTAGTGAGCCGCGCAGGCGATGGCGGCGAAGCATTCGCTGTAGGCGTAGCGGCGCTTGCGTATCGGGGTGCCTTCTGCCGTGACGTGGAAGTACATGCGGCCGTCAGCGGGGTCGACGCATTTTTCTTCGAGGAAGCGGATGGCGCTTTCGGCGTATTCGAGCCACTGCGGGCGCTTCTCGATGCTGTTGTAGCAGGTGAGGAGCATCCACGCCATGCGGCCCTGCGCCCAGACGTTCTTGTCGCTGTCCACCAGCGTGCCGTCGGCGTCAAAACAGTGGTAGAGGCCGCCGTTGACCGTGTCGACCGCACGGGGAAACCAGAAGGGCTCGACCTCGTTGAGTAACTTGTCGCGGTAGAATTGCCCGAGTGCTTGCGTTTCCATGATGGCTCGTGTGTTGGCGGGGTTCGTCGCGCTCGTTACTTGTTGATGGCCCAGTCAAAGAAACCGATGGCGCTCAGTTCGTCGCGCAGCTGTTTCAGCGTTGCCTGATCGGGGGTGCCCATGGGCAGGCGAGCCGGGCCGAGGTCGACGCCCCACCAGCCCATGATGGCCTTGCAGCAGCCCATGTAGCCCTTGGAGGCGATGATGTTGATCATCTTGACGGAGAGCTGCTGGAGGCGGCGAGCCTCGGCGATGTCCCCCGCCTCAAAGGCGCGGATGATGTCCTGATAAAGCTTGGGCGCGTAGTTGAAGGAGGAGCCGACGCCGCCCTTGGCTCCGGTGGCCAGAGCCCCGAGGAACCACTCGTCAACACCCCACGGGCAGTCGTACTTGCCGCCTTCGTAGTTGAGCGCCTCGATGTAGAGGGCGAGGTCGGGGTTGGTGAACTTGAGCCCGCAGAAGTTCGGGATCTTCTTTGCCGCGGCCTCCATGAACTTGCAGGGGTTGAAGGACACGTGGGTGAGCGCCGGGATGTCGTAGAAGTAATAGGGCAGATCCGGAGCGCCCGAGGCCTCAAAGGCGCAGCAGTCGACCAGCGCGTCGAGGCTGCCCGGCTTGAAGTAGCAGGGGGAGTTGCTGGCCGTGGCGGCCGCGCCGCACTTGACGGCGTACTCCGCCAGCTCGCGCCCGTCATAGACGCTGTTGCCGCCGGTGTGGACGACGAAGCGGATGCCGTGCTTGGCTCCGGCTTCGCCCCAAGCGGCCATGTTTTCCTTGCGTTCCGCCAGCTGCATGTGGGCGGATTCGCCCGTCGAGCCGGTGATGAAGGCGAGCTTGATGCCCTGAGAGGCCAGGAAGGCGGCCTGTGCATCGACAGCGTCGGGATTGCACGAGCCATCCGCCTTCATGGGGGTGTGGGTGGCCGCAACGAGACCGTGAAGTTTCAGTGAGGTGTCCATAGTGTTGCAAAAAATGTGCGGGCACAGATGCCCTATCGGCATCATAATGCAGCAAGAGCCTGTTATCAAGCTCTTTTTCGCCTGTTCGGCAGAATTTCCGAGCGGGCGGAGCAGCGGCGCGGCCTTTCCGCTCCCTTCGCTGCATGCGCTTCTTTTCTCGGGTGCGCGGCGGGCGTTTTTTTATTGCAGCGGAGCGTTTTCTGTGCTAGAGTGCCGCGAGTAAGACATTATTCGTATATGACAGATCACACGATCAGAGGCAGAAAGGTTTTTGAGGACGAGATTGAGGCGCTCAAGGTGATTGCCGCCCGTCTCGACGACAGTTTCACCCGGGCCGTGGAGGCGCTGCGCCTGGCCATTGACGGCGGTCACAAGATTATCATTGTGGGTGTGGGCAAGAGTGGTCTCGTCGGTGAGAAGATTGCCGCGACCCTGACGTCGACGGGCGCTCCCTCCATCGTTCTCGATTCCATGAATGCGCTGCACGGCGACCTCGGTATCGTGCAGGACGGTGACGCCTGTATTGCGATGTCGTTTTCGGGCGAGACGGCGGAGCTGCTCACGCTCATGCCCTTCCTCAAGCGCTACGATATGACGATTATCGGCATGACGGGCAAGCCCGGCTCGACGCTCGGCCAGCTCTCTGATGTCGTGCTGGATACGGCGGTTTCTCACGAGGCCTGCCCGCTGAATCTCGCCCCGACGTCTTCGTCGACGGCGATGCTGGTGATGGGCGATGCTCTTGCCATGGCGCTGCTGGAGGCGCGCCACTTCACCAAGGAGGATTTCGCCCGCAGCCACCCCGGCGGTTCGCTCGGCCGCGCTCTTCTGACTCGCATCAGCGACATTATGCGCCGCGAGTTCGCCAAGTTGCCCGAGACGGCTACGGTGGCGGAGTGCATCATCGCCATGACGGCGGCGCGCGCCGGTGCCTGCGTGCTGACGCATGAGGACGGCACGCTCGCCGGCGTCTTCACGCACGGTGACTTTGCCCGCGCCTACCAGCAGGATGAGTTCTGCGGCAAGAAGCCCGTGGCTGCTCTCATGACGAAGAATCCCGTCTACGTCGAGGCCGACAAGCTGGCCATCACCGCCGTCAAGACGCTGCGCGACCGCCGCATTGATGATCTCGTCGTGCTCGATGCACAGCGCGTTCCCGTCGGCCTGATCGATACGCAGGATCTGGTGCGCCTCAAACTCATCTGACGGCTGCGCGGCCGCCTCGCGCCGCTCCGAATGCCTGCCCCTTGAATGCAAAAAATTGATTCAAGGCACATTTTAGGCTTGCATTCCGTGCGGAAAAGGTGCATCATACGCCCCGCTTTACTGAATAAGCCCGATATCTTACATCAATCACAGTTATGAGAAAGTACGAAGCACTGATCGTCCTGAATATGAAGGGATCTGCCACGCTTGACGAGCTGACCGCCGCGATGACGGAGAAGCTTGAGTCCGTTGGCGCCAAGGTTACCGAGACCAAGAACCTGGGTCGCCGTGAGTTCGCTTATGAGTCCGACCACCAGAAGTTCGGTCAGTACATGAGCTTCTCCTTCGAGGCTGAGCCCTCCGTGCCGCGTGCTGCTCGCGAGGCTCTGTCCATCGACGATCGCGTCCACTACCAGTACTACCGCGTCAAGTAAGGGCTCGCTTCAGTATCTGCACCTTTCACAGGAGCTTTCCGTTTCGGGAGGCTCCTGATTTTTTTTGTGTGTGGGCGCCACGGCGGGCTCGATCGCGATTTCGGCCCGGCGTGCAGCCGTCCTGCAAGCCGGCGTGCGGCCGTCCTGCAAGCGGCGATGAGCCCCGGGGCGGGGGCGCGGCCTCAGCAGAGGGCGGAACAGAGCTCGCGGAGCTGAGCGAGGCCCCGCGCCGGGCGCAGCCATTCGGGGCGAGAGAGGGAAGCGGCTTCAATCGCGCGTCGCCACGCGACGGGCAGGGCACGCAGACCGAAGCGCGCACCGAGCAGGGCGCCCGCAATGGCGGCGTTGGTATCCGTGTCGCCGCCTCGGGCGACGAGACGGCAGAGCGCGGGGGCGACGGCTTCGGCGTCCGGGGTCGTCAGCAGCAGCCGGAAGGCTGCCTGAAAGGCGATTTCGACCCAGCCGGCATGGTCCTCATAGTCCGGCTCGCCCATGCGGGCGGCGGCGAGGCGCAGCTCGAGTTCGCGGTCGCCGAGGCGGCGGGAGCGCGCGACGGCCGCCGCGATGATGTTTTCGGTTGCCTCTCCCTGCATGGCGAGGCGCAGCGCTTCGACAAAGATGATGTTGGCGCAGGCACAGCGGGGGTGCACATGCGTGAGCGCGGCATCCTGCGCGGCGGCCTTCTGCCAGTCGAGCTCCGGATGCAGCAGGGAAAAGGCAGCGATCGGGGCAACGCGCATCAGCGCCCCGTTGGCCTGAGACTGCGGCTGCGCCTGCCCGCAGAGCGCGGATGCCGTGGTGAGGCCGACGGAGGGCGGATCCGTCGCGAGCCAGCGGCGGTAGGCGGCCAAGGCGTCGGCGGCGTTGTAGGTCTTGCAGCGGCAGAGCGAATCGAGCAGGCAGAGAGCCATCTCACTGTCGTCCGTGACATCTCCCGGGGCGACGTGGGCGGTTGTGCCCCAGCCCTGCTGCATGCCGGGCACAGCGTCGGGGAAGAGCCGCCGCAGGATCTCGGCGGATTTGAACTCGACGGGAGCCCCCAAGGCGTCGCCGCACATCAGCCCCGTCAGGCAGCCCATGATTTTGTCCCTGAGCGCCTCCGCCTTGTGCTCGCCGCTTGCGCCCTCCGCCTTGCCGCCTCCGCCGCAGGCCCCGATCGGATGCTCATGCACAAGCGGGAAATCGTGCGCCAGCGGGTAGTCGGGCACATGAATGAGCTCGACGCCGTATAGCTCGGCAATGGCCGGCGCTTCGGAGGCCGCGTAGTTCTCGCCGTAGTAGATGGTGCGCACGCCATGCGCGCACAGAGCCTGCATGCACGAGGTGCAGGGCATGGTGGTGCAGGCCACGATGCGGGCCTCTCCGCGCTTGAAGAGACTGCACAGGTTGATTTCGGCGTGCATCATGAACTTCTGGCGCTCGTCTCGCGAGGCCCAGAAGCCCTCGGGTGCCGTAAAGCCGGGAAAGAGCCCGTTGTAGGCCGTGCCGATCACGCGGTTGTCTTTGTCGAGAGCGGCGGCGCCCACCTTGCGGTAGGGGTCTTCGGAGCGCAGCGCAGCCACGTGCGCCAAGGCCATCACGTACTCGGGGATGGAAAGTCGGCTCATGGCTTTACTATAGCAGAAAGATGCTGTCAGACAAGGATGAAATAAAGCTCGACACTTGGTGCCGATTCTGCTATACAGCGATGAAATGGGCAAGTTCGTCAATCCTCTGGCCTTTGTGGCGGTGCTTTGCTTCGTCCTCTATCGCTTCGCGGGCATGGCGGTGGACGAGGAGGTGAGTGGTCGCACCGATGCGCTGCTGCTCACGGTTTGCGTGACTCTGTGTTTTGTTTATTTCACGCTGGCGCTGGCTCGCGCGATCGCGCATCGCGGCGGGGCGTCCGGTGCCGTGTGGGGCACGCTTTATCTGCTGACGGCCGCTCTGCTCTTTGTCGGCAGCGGGCGGGGCGCATCAAACGAGGAGCTTTCCGCCGCTTACCGCAGCCATTACGAGGCGTGGAAGAAGGGCGGCGACCCCTGTGCGCCTGATGAAAACGGTGAGTCTCTGCTCACGCTGGCGGCGAGCCTCGGCAAGATTGACCTGCTGGAGCGCTTGTTGAATGCGGAGGCGGAGATCCCGGTGGAGATGAAGCGCAAGGCGGCTCTGCTCGCAGCGGAAAATCGCCGCAGCAAGAGTTTGGAGTTGTTGCTGCGCTCGGGCGTCGGCGTCAACGACGCAGTGGAGGGCAGCACACTGCTCTGTGCGGCGGCTCTGTCCGGTCATGCCGACATCGTCGAGCAGTTGCTCAAGGCCGGCGCTGATCCCAACCTGGCCGATGCCGATCAATCCACGGCGCTGATTCATGCCGTCATCGCCGATGACCCGATCTGCGTGCGCCTCCTGATGGAAGCCGGCGCCGACCCGACCCACCGCAACAACGACGGACGCGATGCGGCCGGTTACTCCGTCAACTCTCAAATCGACCAACTGCTCAACACCGCCAAGACACCATGAAACGCTTGCTTTTGACCCTTTGCCTCAGCTCCGTCACCGGTGCCGTCTGCCTCGCCGAGGACTTTGTGCTGACGGACTCGACCGTCCTGCCCTCCGCCGAGGTGATCCGCAGCGGCATTGACTTTGTGCAGGTCCGCTTCGACGGCGGCATGCGCAAAGTCAAGGCCGAGCTGCTTCCGCCGGAACTTCAGGAGCGCTTCGAGATGCGCCCCGAAGACGTCAAGGCCCGCCGCGATGCCATCAAGCGGGCCGAAGATGAGCGCCGCGCCCGGCAGCAGGAGAAGGAAGATCAAATCCGCCGCAGCCTTCAGGATGCCGGGCTGCACCCGCGCTACATGACGGGTGCGGACGTGCTGGGGCTTTCCGGCCCGCTCCTGTCGCTCGATGCCCGCGTCGCCGAATATCTCGCCTCGCTCTGGAACAAGCGGGAGGCGGAGCGCCTCGGCCTCGACAATGAGGCGGAGCGCTTCGCGGCGTCCGTCAAAACCTCTCAGCCCTTCTATGAGGACGCCCGCAAGGATTATCTGGAGCGCGAGCGCACGGAAAAAGCCTTCCGCGACAAAATCGAGTCTCTCGAAAGGCAGCTCGACGACGCCAAGGCCGACAACAAACGCCTGCAGCAGGAGATCGCCGACCTGCGCAAGCAAGTCGAGAAGGCCGAGAACAACAGCGGCAACACGACCGTGGTGGTGCCGCCTTCCCGGCCGTCCATCGTGGTGCCGCCCTATTACTACGGCCCGTCCATCGGCCCCGCCCCCATCGTGAGACCCCGCCCGATCGTGCGCCCGAGACCCGTCGTGCGCCCGAGACCCGTCGTGCGCCCTCGTTCGGGCGGCTCTTCGGGGCTGCGCCCGAAGGGAGAGCTGCCCGCCTCCAACAACCCTTCGAATAATCCGCACACCATCCGAAACTGATCGCTGAAGCAAGCCTCGGCGCCCGTCCGGCGCCGAGGCTTCTCGCGTGCGGCTCCGGCGCGCTCGCCCGCTGCGGGGAGGTGCCGGAGCCGGATGGCGGCGGCGATTTTTATGACTGCGCCTTCTTCTTCACCGTATCGAAGCGGCGATCAAAGAGCAGAGCCGCGTTGAAAACGACCAGCACCGAGCCGGCATTGTGCACGAGTGCTCCCGTGATGGGGTTGAGCAGCCCCATGAGGCTCATGGTCACGGCGATGATGTTGATGGTGAGGGAGAGGGCGATGTTGAAGCGAATCGTGTTGATGGTGGCGCGGCCCAACCTCATGAGGTAGGGCAGGCGGGCGAGATCGTTCTGCATCAGCGCAACGTCGGCCGCCTCGGTCGCGATGTCGCTGCCGGGCTTGCTCATGGCGATGCCGACCTGCGCCGTTTTGAGAGCCGGTGCGTCGTTGATGCCGTCGCCGACCATGGCGACGCGGTGCCCTTGTTTCTGCAGCGACTCGATGAGGGCCGCTTTGTCGCCGGGGAGCAGGGAGGCGTGCACGCTGTCGATGCCCACGTCGGCAGCCAGACGGCGCGCCGCCGTCTCGTGGTCGCCGGTGAGCATGATGCGCTTTTGCGTCAGCTCCGCCAGCACGTCCCGCGTTTCAGCCCGCGCGTTGTCGCAGAGAGCCAACAGCCCTTCGAGGCGCCCGTCGCTGCCCAGCAGAACGGTTGCCATGCCTCGGCGGCGCAGCTCATCGAGTTTGGCGCGCTGTTCGTCGCTCAGCGCGACGCCGTTTTCGATCAGAGCCGCTTCGCTGCCGCAGAGCCAGCGCCGCCCCGAGATCTCCGCTTCAACGCCGCGTCCGGCCGTGGCGCGGAAATGCTCGGCGGCGGGAAGCTTGCCGCTGCCCGAAGCGGCGCGCACAATGGCCTGTGCCAGCGGGTGCTCGCTGCCGGTCTCCAGAGCTGCTGCCGTGCGCAGCAGCTCGTCGCGGCTCAGGGATCCCGTGCTGATGACTTCTGCCGTTTCAGGGCGTCCGCAGGTCAGGGTTCCGGTTTTGTCGAAGGCGATCGTATCGACGCGGCCGAGTACTTCCAGCGCTTCGCCTGATTTGATGATGACGCCGTGGCGCGTCGCCTGCCCGATGGCTGCTGCGATGCTCGTCGGCGTGGCCAGCACCAGCGAACAGGGGCAGAAGACCACGAGAACCGTGACGGCGCGCAGCAGTGCCTCATCGTAGCCGTAGCCGTTGAATCGCAGCGCGATGAATCCGGCGAGGGCCAGCAGCATGGCGAAGGGAATCAGCCATTGAGCCCAGCGGTCGGCTTCGCGCTGAATCGGCGCCTGCTTCTCGCCCGCTTCCTGCACGAGGCGAATGAGGCGCTTGAGCGATGAGTCCGAGGCGTCGCGCGTCACCTCGATTTCCAGACAGCCCGCGCCGTTGATGCAGCCGGCGAAGACGGTGTCGTTGACGCCCTTGTCCAAGGGCATCGGTTCGCCCGTCAGAATGGACTGGTCGACCGTGCTTTCGCCTTTCCGAATCACGCCGTCTGCCGGGATGCATTCTCCCGGGCGAACGCGCAGGCGATCCCCGCAGCGCAGGGAGTCCGTCGGCACCAGCTCCTCATCGTCTGCCGCCGCGCTCGGCGCTGCGCTTCGTTCGGCGCGAGCCCTGCGGGCAGCGGCGGCATCATCGGCGAGCGTCGGCACGGAGCAGCAGCTGCCGGACGCCGCAGGCTCTTGTGCAGAGGCTTGAGCGGTGTCTTGAGCAGGGCGGGCATCCGCGGCGCCTCTCCGCTCCTTGCTCCCGCAGCAGCAGCAAGCGCGTTTCGCCTCTGCGGTGCGCAGGCGCCGTGCGAGATCCGGGCTCAGCGCGAGCAGTTCCCGCAAGCCGCGACGGGCTCGCGACAAGGTGCCGCGCTCCAACATCTCGCCGATCGCCATGATGAGGGCAATTTCGCCCGCGGCAAAGTATTGCCCGATGGTCAGCGAAGCGACCATGCCCAGCGAGGTGAGCACCGCCGCGTTCAAGCGGCGCCGCAGAAAGATGACCTCGCTCGCTTTGATGAGAATCGGGACGCCGTTGAGCAGCACGCTGCCCCAAGCCAGAGGAATCAGAGCTTCCGGGCCTCCCAGACTGCCCCACAGACTCAGCCCGAGACAGAGGGCGGAGAGCCCGATGACTTTCCAGCCGTCGAGCCTGTGTTTCCATGTTTGAATTGATTTTAATAGTTGCATAGATGTTTGATTGTTGAGTTTAAAAGTGTCGTTGGTGCAGGGATGGCGGGCGATGATTACTCGTAGATGTGCTCGAGCCCCATGTCGAGAATCTTCAATACATGGTCATCGGCGAGCGAGTAGTAGACGTTTTTGCCGTCGCGCCGCGTGCGGACGAGGTGGCTTTGGCGAAGAATCTTGAGCTGGTGAGAGACGGCTGCCGTGCTCATGTTGAGCATCTCGGCGACGTGGGAGACGCAGAGCTCACCCTGGTGCAGAGCCCAGAGGACTTTGAGGCGGGAGCTGTCGCCGAAGACCTTGAAGAAATCCGCCAGATCGCAGATATCTTCATCGGGCGGAAGCTGCTCGGCCATCTCGGGAGAAAAGCTGTGACACATATTTGAACGGTTACTTGAATGTTTAATACACCCTGCCGCCCCTCATGGCAAGACCAAAGTGAAAAAAAGGCGCATTTTTTCACTTCCGAGGGGCAGGGAGGGAGAAAGGTGAGGCCTGAAAGAGCGGGTTGTGCCCCCCTTGCCGCAGCTTCGGCGGCTCCCTTGACCGACCTCGACCCGACCTCGGCCAGCAGCTCGGCCCGAGCAGGCGCTCGAGCCTTTGTTCTGCCTCGGCCCGAACATGTGCCCGAGACTTTGTCCGAGCATTGCCCGAGACTTTGCCCGAATAGGCGCTCGAGTCTTTGCCCCGAGCATTGTCCCGAGCCTTTGTCCGAGTCTTTGTCCGAGTCTTTGTCCGAGTATGCGCCCGAGTATGCGCCCGAGCCTTTGTCCGCCCCTCTTGCCGTCGCCTTGGGTTTTACCCTTCTCGGCAGGCGGAATAGGAGGATATTCGGATGATTTTGCTTGCCTTGAACCCGAAACATGCTATTATTCACGCGGATGGGCTCGGACGGCAGCCCCGGAAAACGGACAAGAGACATGAGTATGTTCAAGTATATCGACAAGTTTCTGCTGGTGGCACTGGCGTTCTTCTGCCTGTTTGCATCGGTTTCGTCGGCGCAGGTCACGGCGGAGCCTCGCGCGGTTCGCGGCGGCATTGTGACGGTGCGGATCAACGATATTCCGGAGACGGATCTTGCGAAGGTCAACGGAGAATACAACGTGGACGCCTCTCTCGGAACAATCAAGCTGCCCTACCTCGAAAAGCCGCTCTATGTGGCCGGCAAGACGGCGCGACAGGTCGAGGATTTGATTCGCTCCGAGTACGTGAAACAGCAGATTTACAAGCGCCCCATCGTGCAGGCGACGGTCGTCAACTCCGAGGAGCTCAAGGAGGCGATGGTGCGCTACGTGACGGTGTCGGGCTACGTGCTGAACAAGAAAAACGTTCGGTACCGAGAGGGGATGACGCTGCTGGAGGCGATTCTCGAGTGCGGCGATATCACGGATTATGGCTCGCGCAACATTCAGGTGACGAGGCGCAACGTGACGCGCACTTACGACTACTTCAGCGCGAAGGACAGAAACCTGAAGCTCATGCCCGACGATCAGATCTTCGTTCAGAAGCGCGGCGCCTTTGAAGGACGTCCCGGGTCCGTCGGGCGCTGAGCGCTTTCGTTCATTTGAGTCCGATACCTCGGCCGCGGCGTCGGGGTCTGCTCTACGGGATCGCGATATGGATAGGCGGGCCTTGCTGCTGAGTGTCGGCTACGGTCAGGGGCATCACGCCGCTGCGCGGGCTCTCGCGGAACGTCTCGCCGAGCTGGGTTGGCAGACGCGCACGGCGGATGTCTGCGAGCTGGCGCATCCCCGCCTCTTCAGACTCACCCAGCGCTTTTACCATTTCTGCGTCCGCCGCGCCCCTTGGCTCTGGGGTATCACCTACGCTCAGACGGATACGGCAGACTGGAGTCGGCAGGTGACCCGGCCGATCATCCGCGACTGCACGCGTCAGCTGCGGGATCTGCTGCAGAGCTATCGCCCGCAGATCGTCTTTTGCACCTACCCGCTCTTCGCCTACATGCTCGACTATCTGGCCGAGCGCGAGGGCATGCGCGTCCCCTACGCCCTCGTGGTGACGGATGCGATCGAGATCAGCCGGCCGTGGATGCTCTCCAAGGCGCCTCTCGTGTGCGTCCCGGACGAGTATTCGGCTCACGACGCCGTCGAGCGCTACGCCCTGCCGCAGCATCTTGTCTACGCCACGGGCTTCCCCGTGCGCCGCGATTTTGCGCGCTGCGGCGGCGGGCAGGACGCCCCCGATGAGTCAAATCTGCACATCCTCTACGGCGCCTTTTGCAGCATCAGGAGGTGCCGGAATGAGATCGGTGCCCTGCTGCGCCGCTTCCCCCGCTGCCGACTGAC
>DXFQ01000052.1 GCA_019114365.1 Candidatus Parakkermansia intestinigallinarum
AAACCCGCCTCCGCCTCTGCCGCGACCTCCCGCAAAAAGCCGGCAGCGCCCAAGAGCAAGCCGGACAGCAAACCCGCGGTGCGCGAGGAAGCGCCGATCAAGGACACCCTGACGCCGGAAGAGCGCGAACGCAGCCGCAAACTCAAAGCCACCATCGAGCTTCTCAAGGCCGATCCCGAATGGCCGGCCTTTCTCGAAGAGCAGCGCGAAGCTCTCTACAAGCTGCGCGACGATCTGGCACCCAACGTGCACAACGTCACGCGCGAACACCTGCGCAGCGGCGCCTCCAACCTCTCCTCCTCCTCCGGCCAGCACATCGGCGATGCCGGCAGCGATGCCGAAGTGCGCGCCCTGACCATCAGCCTGCTCGACAAGGACCGCGAGCAGCTCTTTGAAATCGACGCCGCCCTCGAGCGCATCCGCCGCGGCACCTACGGCATCTGCGAAATCTCGCTCGAGCCCATTCCCAAGGGCCGCCTGAGAGCCCGCCCCTTCTGCCGCCTCACCGTGAAATGCCAGGAGGAGTACGAGAAAAAGTACGGCTCCTACGCCAATTATCGAGCCAAAAATCAGGGCAGCGTCGGCTTCGCCGGGTTACAAAATGTCGAAGATGATGCAATTTCGCTTGACGATAGCGAAGAATAGTGTAAAATGTGCGCCCGCAAGTCAACTTATCAGCAATTATGCCTAGAGATATCATCATTCTGGAATGCACTGAGGCCAAGGCCGAGGGTAAGACCCCGTCGCGCTACGTGACCACCCGCAACAAGAAGAGCCCCCGCACCCCGGGCCGTCTCGAGAAGGTCAAGTACAATCCCTTCCTGAAGCGTCGCACTCTTCATCGCGAGATGCGCTAACCCTTTCAAGCAACAAAGACCATGATCACCGAATTCAAGAGCGTCGAGCGTCGCATTCGCTTCCGCACCTGCAACAAGTCCATTCCCCGTCGCCGTATCGACATTCCCGCCGGCGCCGTCGACATGTGCAACCCCGAGTTTTTGACCAAGTTCACGTCTGAGACGGGCAAGATTCTTCCCCGCCGCGTGACCGGTGTCTCCGCCAAGATGCACCGCAAGATCACGCGCGAGATTCGCCGCGCCCGCGCCGTGAACCTGCTCCCCTGATGTCCTCCGACCGCGAGGAATTCTCGACGGCGAATTGTCGTTGATTAAAGGGAGCTTGACAGGCCCTGAGCCTGCAAGCTCCCTTCCGTTTTTTTCATACGCTCGACATGCAAGACCTCAGAGACACACAGAACGAATACGACAGCAGGCAGATCTCCATTGACCGCGTCGGCGTCAAGGGCATACGCTACCCCATCATCGTGAGTGACAAAGAGCATCGCACCCAGTCGACGGTGGCCACGATCGCTCTGATGGTCGATCTGCCCGAGCGCTACAAAGGCACGCACATGAGCCGCTTCATCGAGGCGCTGCACGAGCATCGCCGCTATCTGGACGTGCGCTCTGCCATTCGCCTGCCCGATCGCCTGCTGCACAAGCTCTCGGCTCAGCGGGCACACGTCGAGATTGATTTCCCCTTCTTCCGCCTCAAGAAGGCCCCGGTGACGGGCCGCGAGGGGATGATGGACTACGACGTGCGCTTCGTCATCGACGCCGAAAAGGACAAAGGCAACACCTTTACGCTCACCATCAAGGTGCCGGTCACAACGCTCTGCCCCTGCTCCAAAGCCATGAGCGAGCGCGGCGCACACAACCAGCGCGGCATTGTCACCTACTCCGTGCAATTCGCCGGACGCGCCGTTTGGATTGAAGACCTCATCGACCTCATCGAAGGCTGCGCCAGCTGCCAACTCTACAGCCTGCTCAAGCGGCCCGATGAAAAGTTCGTGACCGACCACGCCTACGAGCACCCGGCCTTCGTCGAAGATCTCGTGCGCAACGTGGCCGTCGCCACCGAGCACTACAACGCCTTCAAGTGGTATCGCGTCGAAGCCGAAAACTTCGAGTCCATCCACAACCACAACGCCTACGCCTGCGTCGAGCGCACGCTCCGCTGAGGCAGCTCCGCACCCGGCACGCGCGGGCTTCTTCGGCCTCAGAGCCGCCGTTCTGTGCCCTGCGGGGCTATCCTTCCCCACTCCCCCCTTCCCCGCTGAGGCGGGTCTGCCGCATGAGCCGTCTTCAGGCTCGCCTCCGCATACCCGAGCAGGCCCGTTCGCCGGACAACGGCGCAACAACGGCGCAACAACGGCGCAACAACGGCGCAGCAACACCGCGGCATCGCAACGCCGCGCGCCCCCGCACGCGGCACAGGTGCGCTCAAGCCCGTTCAGAGGCGTTCAGGGCTGTCTTCAGCCGCGCACGCCACCTCACATTCCCTGCCGGTCGTAAAGCTCGCGGTAGAGCGGGCAGCCGGCGTAGAGCTCATCGTGCGAACCGTCGGCAATAATGCGGCCCGCATCAAAAACGAGGATGCGCTGCGCGTGGCGAATCGTACTGAAGCGGTGCGCCACAATCAGCGTCGTGCGCCCCTGGGACAGCTCCTCGAGAGCCCGCTGCACCTCGCTCTCACTCTCCGCATCGAGCGAAGCCGTCGCCTCATCCAGAATAAGCACGGGAGCCTCCTTGATAAAAGCCCGAGCAATCGCCACGCGCTGGCGCTGCCCGCCCGAGAGCCCGCTGCCCCCGTCGCTAAGCACCGTATCCATCCCCTGCGGCTGGGCCGCGAGGAAGGGCGTCACGGCAGCGGCATCCGCCGCCTGCATCAACGCCCGCTCATCGGCACTCGGCGAACCGAGCTGAATATTCTCGCGTATCGTCCCCGCAAAGAGCAAAGCCTGTTGCCCGACGAACGCAATCTGCTCGCGCAGCTCGTGTTTGCTCACCTCGCGCAAATCGATACCGTCGAGCTCAATCGCCCCCTCAGTCACCTCGTAAAAGCGCGGAATCAGGCTGGCAAAAGTCGTCTTACCCGCGCCGCTCGGCCCCACAAGGCCGACAACCTGACCGGCCGGAATCACCAAATCCACATCGCGCAGAGCAGGCTCGCTCGCCTCATCGTAGGCGAAGCTCACCCCGCGGAAGCGAATCTCGCCGCGGAGCGGCTGCTTGAAATGCTTGGGCTCCTGCGGGTCGAGCATCGTCAGAGGCTCGTCCAAAATCTCGCTGATGCGCATCATCGCGCCCTGCGCCTCATTGAGATTGTTGAAGGCCTGACCGGCGCGCTTCAACGAATCAAAGAGGAAGAAGAGCGCGGCCGCCATCGCCATAAACATCGTCAAATCCATCCCGCAGAGGCGCCCCTGCACCAGCAACACCGCCAGCGCCAGCGACGTCACCGTCTCCATCACCGGCACCAGCGCCTTCTGATACTTCACCAGCTTGAGGACATTGCGGCAGTAAGCCTCCGACGCGCGGCTGAAATCATCCGTCTGCTGCTGCTCGAGGCCGTAGGCGCGCACCTCGCGCTGCGTCTCGAGATTCTGCTGCAGCAGCGCATTGAGCTCACCCATGTTGGCCTGAGCCCTCTTCGCCTTGATCATGATGCGCTTGCCGAAAACCATCACGGGCACGACCGCCAGCGAAATGAACACCAAATTAATCAAAAACAGGAAAGCGTGCCCCGTCTGCACCAACAGCACCACAAAGGCCGCCAGTGCACACAGGGTCGTAATCGGCTGCTTGACCAGATCATTCGCCACGTTCGTCAGCACCGTCTGCACGCTCTGCGTATCCGTCACGAGTCGGCTGAGCAAATCGCCCTTGCGATGCTTCTCCAAAAAGCCCAACGGGAGGCGCTGCACGTGGCGGAAAGCCTCCATGCGCAGCATCTCCAGAATGCGGAGCCCCGTGCGCGTCACCGTCACGGCATTGAGCCATAAGAAGAAGCCGCGCAGCACGAAGACAGCGGGAATGCTGCCGCAGGCCAGCAGCAAAAGCGTCGCGCGATCACAGCTCTGCAACATCGGCACCTGCTGCAGCAGCAACGGCATCTCGCCGTCTGCCGACGGAAACACGACGGGGAACACGTAGCGCAGTAACAGCGGTACGCCCAAACCGCTTGCCGCCGCCGCGCAAAGCCCCGTGACGATCATCAGCAGCATCAGGCGCCAGTTCGGCAGCACAAAGCGGCGCGCAAAGCTCGCGATGCGCCTCAGCATGCGGGCACCTCCTCTCCGTGCGCCTCGGGCTGCGTCTCTGTCTGCGTCTCGGGCTGAGACTCGCGCCGCATCTGCTCGTCGCAGAGGTGGCGATAGAGCGCGCAACTCGCATAGAGCTCGTCGTGGCTGCCGTCGGCCACGATGCGCCCTTGGTCAAAGACGAGAATGCGCTGCGCCATGCGAATGGTGCTGAATCGATGAGCAATCACAAAGGTCGTATGGCCGGCCGCCAGCTTGTCGAGAGAGCTCTGGATGGCCGCCTCACTCCGCATATCGAGAGCCGACGTCGCCTCATCGAGAATGAGCACGGGAGCATTCTTGAGGAAAGCGCGCGCAATGGAGACGCGCTGCTTCTGCCCGCCGGACAGCCCGGCACCGCCCTCGGCCAACACGAAGTCGTAGCCGCCCGGCTTGGAGGCGGCAATCTCATCCACGCAAGCCTCGCGCGCCGCCTGCTCGACCTCGTCATCTCCGGCAGACGGGCGCCCGACGCGTATATTCTCGCGGATAGACGCGCGGAACAGCGCCGAAAACTGCGAGACGAGCCCGATATGCCGCGTGCGATCCTCGCGCCGCAGGCGGCGCACGTCAACGCCGTCGAGCTTCACGCTTCCCTCCTGCACGTCATAGAAGCGGCAAATGAGGTTGATGAAGGTCGTCTTGCCCGAGCCGCTGGGGCCGACCAGCGCCACAATCTGCCCCGCCGGAACGCTGACGGAAATGTGGCGGAGCACGGGCGTCTCACCATCGTACGAGAAGCTCACATCATCGAAGACCACGGCGCCGGGCGCGTCGGGCGGGAGAGCGACGGGATTCTCGGGCTCGGGGGTGGTATCCCGCGCGTTGAGAACCTCCATGACGGCATCGACCGCAACGGCCAGCATATCGCAACGGTTCAAGACCGCACCCAGCTTCTTGAGCGGGTCATAACAGAAATAGAAAGCCACGGCGATGGCGGAAAACTGCTCGAGCGTCAGGTTCTCGGAGCTGCCTTGGTAAAGGGCAAAGGCGAGAGCCAGCGAGCTGACCACCTCGATGGCCGGAGAAAGCCCCTGCTGCCAGGCCGCCACGCGCATCAACTGGTCATTGAGGAGCCGGATGAGACTTCGGAGGCGCGATTCCTGACGCTCCTCGAGGTTGAAGATGCGGATTTCGCGCTGCGAGGACAGGGTCTCCTCCACGGTCTGCGTGATCACGCTGAAGCTGATGAGCATCTTCTTCATCTGCTTGACCACGCGCTTGCCGACAAAGCGCACGAGGGGCACGAACAGGGCGGCAATGATGAGGTTGCCCAGCAGCATGGCGCTCTCATGACTCGTCACGGCCGAATAAATCAGGTAAGCACTGGCGGCGATGAGCGTCAGGGGCTGAATGACCAGATCATTGAGCACGATACTCATGTTGCCCTGCACCTGCTGCGTGTACTGCATCACCTTCGTCATCAGGTCGCCGCGGCGATTCTGATCGAGGTAGGAAAAGGAAATCCACTGCAAATGAGAAAAGAGCTCGACGCGCATGCGGTTGAGGACTCGAACCCCGGCCAGCGTCAGCAGATAGGTATTGAAATACGTGCCGACGCCGCGCAGCACCATCGCCAGCGGAATCGACAAAGCCGCCGCCCACAGCAAAAACTCCGCCGTATCAAGCCACGGGAAGCACGAAGCCGACAGCCCCAACAGCCAGTCGGGAGCGGGCTTCTGCCCGAAGACGATGGGGAAGGCATCCTGCAACAGCAGAGGCAACAAAAAGCCGGCACTCGCGCCGATGATACCCGCAACAAGCGCCAGAATCACCGTACCGAGCACCGGGCGCAGGTAGCGGCGCAGCACGGGGGCAAACACCTCCCACTTGGATTTCCGGCTCTGCCTGTTCATCAGTCAGGGCATCCTAGCACAGTCAGGCGGCAAAGTCAAACATCTTCGAGAGCCGAAACCCTCCGGCTGCGAAAAAGCTCAGTGAATGCCCAGCGACTTGAGGTAATCGCGCAGCAAGGTCCTGAGCAAGGCGGCCGTCTGCTTCTTGTCCTGCACCGAGTGCCCGGAGCAAACGACGAACTCCTCGCCCTTCGGCAAATGGCTCGACCAGTAGGGGACGACGCCGTCACTGCTGCGCGCCAGCTCGCGGCCACGGCACCAGCCGATGACGGAATAGGTGCGCGACGGGCGCATCTTCATGCCGGAAAGCGCGTGGATGGACCAGCTGTCGGGCGAAAGCTGCCCGACGCTCGTGAACCAAGTTTTGATTTTTTCGGGATTCGTCAGGAGGGAGTCCTGTTGCAGGGTCGCGATGGCCAGCAGCTCGGTCACCATGTTCTCGGGCAGCTGCACCAGCTTGCGGAAGAAGGTCACCACGCCGTAGTCCGCCATGGGTGCGCCGCGATGGGGCGTGGCCATGTAGATGACGAGTCCGGCTTTGATGGGCTCGAAGTAAAAGAGCGAACGCAGTTTTTCGTACTCGGCATTCTCAAAGGGTTGGTGGACGTAGCGGCGGTCGAGGAAGGGACGGATGTCCGTTTTGAGCACATCGACGTTTCGCAGCAGCATCCACGGCTCTTCGCACTGATTGTAGTGCGTGATGAGGCCGCCCATAGAGTGCCCGACGAGGACGAGGCGATCCCAGTTGCGGTTGCGGTGGTGCGGGTCGAGCTCCTTGCGGGTGCGCTTCAAATCGGCGCGCAGCTGAGCCGCCGTCACCGTCCACGCGACGCCGGTGGGGTAGTTGTAATACCAGAACTGGTAATGGCGGTAAATGTCGGGGTCGGCCACGAGGCGGTTGACGAGCTGAGAGAAGGTCTCGGCGCTCGACATGAGCCCGTGCGTCAGGATGACGGGTATCTTCTCCGGGTCGTAGCTCTCGATGCAGGACAGCCCGGTGACGTCGCGCAATTCCTGCGGGCGCAGCAGGCCGAGCAGACGCCCTTCCTTGAGGTTCGTCAGGTTCCAATAGAGCTCGAGCGCGGCGGAGAAATCGTGCGCCAAGCTGTAGCGAACGCGACCGACCTCAACCACGTCGGAGCGGCTCGGCGCGCAGAGGCGCATCACGGGCTTGCCCTTCCCCTGCGGGAACTCCAGCACGGCCGTCAGGGCGTTGACGGTGCCTTTGGAGCGTACGGGGCGGCGCCCCTGCAGGCTGCGAAGCTTCTCGGCCGGAATGATGCCCACGACGGGAACTCCGAGGCCGCCGCCGACGTAGCGCTCTTCCAATTCGCTGATCGGGATGTCGACAGCGGGCACCAAGTCATCGTAAACCTCGATGAGCTTCAGGCTGACGGTCTCGTCGCGGAAGTCGATGAGCTGCAGGAAGGGGGTCTCGTACCGGCCGTCGTCGATGACGTCGTGGCGCAGGCGACGCAGCAGCAGCAACAAGTCGGCGTTGTAGGCATCGACCAAGGCCCGGCGCTCTTGCTCGCTGAGTCTGCGATTCCCGAGGCGCAGCCATTGGTCATGCAATCGATCCAGCAGCTGTGTGTCGGAGAGCTCGCTGCGTTCGACGGCGGGTTCGCGAGCCGCCGGGACGAGCGGAGCCGAGCAGCCCGCTGCGATCAACAGGGCAAAGAGCAGGCAAAAAAGGGTTGACGCGGCGGAGCGCGTGCGCGGGCATGTCCTCATGCCGCGATAATAACATAGAGCATGGGCGAGTCAAGCGGATAGTGACCCTTGGCGGCTCTTTCATTAAAAATGCAGGCAGGCGGCGGCACGCAGCGCCCCTGCCCTCAGCTACCCACAGCAACCCGCGGCAACCCGCAGCAACCCGCAGCAACCCGCAGTAGCCCGCAGTAGCCCGCAGCAACCCGCAGCTACCCACAGCAACCCTCAGCAGCCCACAGCGGCTCACAGCCGCCCCAAGCCGCCCCAAGCCGCCATCGGATCACCCGACAGAAGAACCGGCAGTCCGAAGACTGCCGGTTCTGCCGATCAGGAAGTGAGTAACTTCAACAAATACTCTTCCCGCTTACAGCACCTCGGGGGCGAGGGAGACGATCTTCATGAAGCCTTTTTCACGAAGTTCGCGAGCCACCGGCCCGAAGATACGTGTACCGCGCGGGTTGTTGTCCTTGTCGATCACCACGACGGCGTTGGAGTCGAAGCGGAGCACCGAACCGTCATCGCGACGGATGGGAGCAGCCGTGCGCACGACAACAGCCTTCACGACCGAGCCCTTCTTCACGGTAGCCGTGGGGATGGATTCGCGGACGTGGATGGTGATGATGTCGCCGATGTGGGCGTGGGCGGTAGCCTTGCCGATCACGCCGATCATCTTGGCGGTGCGGGCGCCGGTGTTGTCGGCGACCTGAACGAGGGATTCCATCTGAAGCATTTCAGTAGTGTCCTTTCTCTGCTTAGTTGTTGATGATTTCCACCAGCTCCCAGCGCTTCAGCGCAGAGAGGGGGCGGGTTTCGCGGATGCGCACCTTGTCGCCGACCTTGGCGATCTCGTTCTCGTCGTGAGCATAGAACTTCTTGCTCTTCTTGACGATCTTCTTGAAGACGGGGTGCGGAACGCGGGCCACGTACTCAACGACGATGGTCTTGCTCATCTTCGTCGAGACAACAACGCCGACGCGGGTCTTACGAAGGCCCTGGGGCTTGGTCGTAGTAGTTTCTTCGCTCATATTGGTCCTCTGGGGTTTCGTGTTTACTCGGCGTCAGCGGCGGAGCCTTCACCCTGAACGGTCAGGGCGCAGGCGAGTTCCTTGCGGACGATGCGGATACGCTGGTTGTTCTCAAGCTGGCCGGTGGCGTGCTGGAGACGAAGCTGGAAGTACTCCTCGCGCAGCCCGCGGATGTGGGCGGCGAGTTCCTTGGCGTTCATGCCGCGGAAGTCTTTGGCTTTCTTGACAGGCATAGTGATAAATTGGTGTGATGTTAAGGATTAACCCTGGGGCTGAAAGCCCTGGCGGTAGACGAAGCGCGTGCGGATGCCCAGCTTGTTGGAGGCGAGGCGAAGGGCCTCACGGGCAGCGGACTCGGTCACGCCGCCGACCTCAAACATGATGTTGCCGGGGCGGCAGACGGCCACCCAACCCTCAACGGCACCCTTGCCCTTACCCATACGGGTGTCCGGCGGACGCTTGGTGAAGGACTTCTGCGGGAAGATGCGGATGAACACGCGACCGCGACGACGCAGGTAACGGTTGATCGCAATACGGCAGGCTTCGATCTGGTTGTTGGTGACCCAGCCGCGGGTGAGCACCTGCAGACCGAATTCACCGAAGGCAACGTAGTCACCGCTCGTTGCATTGCCGCCGCGGTTGCCGCGGTGCATCTTGCGGAGGTTACCCTTGACTCGTTTAGGCATTAAAGGCATAGTCTTATTCTCCTGTTTCTCGTTTAAGGTTCATGATTCAGGCATCGCGACGCTCACCGCGATCGCGGCGCTGGCGCTGCGGGCGGTTGTTGCGGCCTGAGGGAGCGGAGCCGGCGAGTTCCGGGCGCTTGTTGATCCAGCACTTGACGCCGATGACGCCGTAGAGCGTGCGAGCCTCGGCGAAGCCGTAGTCGATGGGGGCGCGCAGGGTCTGCAGCGGCACCTTGCCTTCGCGGTACTGCTCGGCGCGGGCGATGTCGGCACCGCCGAGGCGGCCGGCGCAGCGCACGCGGATACCCTCGGCGCCGAAGTCCATGGCGACCTGAACGGCACGCTTCATGGCGCGGCGGAAGGAGACGCGGCGCTCGAGCTGCGTGGCGATGTTCTCAGCAACAAGCTGAGCATCGAGCTCGGGCTGGCGGATTTCCATGATGTCGAGCTTGACCTGAGCACCGCCGCAAAGCTTGGCGAGAGCTGCCGTCATCTCTTCGATGTTCTTGCCCTTCGGGCCGATGACAAGGCCGGGGCGAGCGGTGGCGATGGTCACGCGAACGCTGTTCCAAGCGCGCTCGATGGTGATGCGCGAAATGGCGGGGGTAGCGCCCTTGAGGTCGCTGTTGAGCTTCGCGGTGAAGTCCTTGATGAACTTGCGGATCTTGAGGTCCTCGTGGAGCTTCGTGGCATAGTCCTTGCCCGTGGCATACCACTTGGAGCGCCAGTCTTTGGTGACGGCAAGACGGAAACCGATAGGATTAACTTTCTGTCCCATAGTGTTATGTAGATGTGTAGGTTATGCCTGGGAGTCGGCAAGGATGACGGTGATGTGCGAGGTGCGCTTGCGGATCATGTTGGCGGAACCGCGGGCACGAGCCATCGTGCGGCGGAAGGTCGGACCTTCGTCGACCATGACGCTCTTGAGCACGAGCTCATCGGCGGCAAGACCGTTGTTGTTCTCGGCGTTGGCCACGGCGGCCTTGAGCGTCTTATTGAGGAGATAAGCGCCCTTCTTCGGGGAGTAGCTCAGCACGTCGGTCGCCTGCGTGACAGACATACCCTGAACGGCGGCGGCTACATCGCGCATCTTCTTCGCAGAGATGCGAGCGTTCTTGTATACTGCTTTCACTTCCATGGTTATGGTATTTGTTGAAGAATTAGTCATTGGATGTCAGAGAAGCCTGATCGCCGGTGCTGACTTTGAGGGTGGGGTTGAGGTGCTTGCGCACCAGCAGGCCCGACACCTTCTTTCGCACGTCGGTGACGATCGCTTCGGCCACGGTTTCGCTGCCGCGGGTGATGAGCATGGGCATGCCCACCTTCACGCCGGCTTCGCGTCCGGCGTTGATGACGATGAGGCCGGATTCGGAATCGATGCTCAGCACGGTGGCTGCATCGAGCGTGCCGGTGAACTCATCCTGCTGCGGCTGGCGGAACCCGAGTGCGACGTCGGCATCGAGCATCGCGGCTTCGAGAGCAACCCTCGCTTCGGCGTCCTCCACGAGGGCGGACTGAAGATAGGTGCCGACGGCTGCCGTGAGGCGCAGCATGCACTGCCGCATTTCCTGCAGTTGCTGCTGGGAGCGGCGAAGTTGGGCGACGGTTTCGATGAGTCGCTCTTCGCTCTCTCCGAGAGCCGAGCCGCCGAGCGCTTCCAGGCGTTCCCGGATCTCGCGCAGCTGGCTTCGTGCCGCATCGGCATCTGCTCGGGCCATCGCGTAGCTCTCACGCATGGTGGCGAGCTGGCGCTCCAGCGAGGCGATTTTGGCGTCTTTGGCATCCTCGGCTTCAGCCACTGCCCCGCCGACTGCCATCGCTCCGGCAAGAGCGACGGCAAGCAGGCTGTTGCAGCGGTGAAGCGCGAGCATGATGTGCGTTTCAGATGGTCGTATTACTTCTTACCGATGCCGCCGTGCGCCTTGAAGATGCGCGTCGGAGCAAACTCACCAAGCTTGTGGCCGACCATGTTCTCCGTCACGTACACGGTGGCAAAGCTCTTGCCGGCGTGCACGAGGAAGGTGATGCCCACGAAATCGGGGATGATCATCGAGGCGCGGCTCCAGGTCTTGATCGGCTTGCGGTCGCCGCTCTGAAGCTGGGCGTCAACCTTGTCGAGAAGAGACTGACTGACGAAGGGTCCTTTTTTGAGGGAACGTCCCATTGTATGTAA
>DXFQ01000053.1 GCA_019114365.1 Candidatus Parakkermansia intestinigallinarum
AGGGGTAGATGGCGACGCAGCCGACGATGGTGTCGTCGAGGGTGTAGACGTAGTAGCTGTCGAGGTGCTCGTGGATGGATTCGTAGCTGCGGTGCACGAGTTTGGCGTCGGCCATGCTGCGGGCGATCATGGAGAGGAGCTCGGGGATGTCGTCTTCGTGCAGGGGGCGGATTTCGCGGTAGGAGTCGCTGTGCACCATGGTGCCGACGCCTTCTTCGGAGAAGAATTCGTCGAGCATGACGCCGCGGTGCCGGCCGTCCAACAGGTGGACGCGCGGGATGCCGCGCCGACAGAGGGCGGCGGCTTGCTTCAGTTCGTCGGCGTGGGTGCAGTCGGCGGCGTGTTCGGCCTCGCTCTCGAGGATGGCGAAGATGGGCTGGCCTTGCCGACAGGGGACGCCGCCGGCTTGCAGGGTGACGTATTTGGATGCGCCCAGCCGCACGGCGAGCTCGACGCTGCCGTCGTCGAAGCGGCCTTCGGTGCCGGAGGCGACGATGGCGACTTGGTGCCGCTCGATGATTTCCCGCACGCGGGCGCAGGCGGCTTCGCCTTCGCTGAGGGCTTGCTCGGCGACGGCGGCGTGGATTTCGCATTCTCCGGCGCGTTGCTCGAGGATGCGGGTGTCGCTGCCTTCGGCGACGAGGACGAGCCGGACGCCGATTTCGTGTAGGGCGTCGGCGTCGAGCAGGGCGTCGACGAGTTCATCGGCAGCCAGCAACTCGGCGTCGATGTGGACGACGAAGAGCCGACCGCGAAAGTACGGAACGTATTCCAGAACGGAGCGGACGTTCATTGCCGATGGTGGGGTGGCGACGCAAGGGGGGCGTCTCGATCCTCAGGCTTTGGGTTCGTCGCTTTCGGGTGCCGCGCTGGCGCTTTGCCCGCCTTCGGGGGTGAAGCTGAGGTCGGCAGTGGGTTCGCCGGCGCCGGGTTCAGCTTCGAGCTCGTCGGCGGCGGGCATGACGAGGTCGCCGGAGCCTTCGGGGCGCTTGATGTTGATGCGCTGCCGCTTGCGCTTGAAGTTGAAGGGCTTGGTGTCGTGAAACTCGGGGACGGCTCCGGCTTCGACGCTGCTGCCGGACGCGCTCAGGGCGACGGGCGCAGGGGCGCCTTCCGTGTTGCTGCTGCTCGCGGTGTCGACGGTGTTGCTGCTGACGTCGACGGCATCGCTGTCGCCTGCGATTTCCTGCTGCCGAGCGCGGATGCGGCCGAGTTGCTCGCGAAGCATGCTCAGCAGGTCGCCGCCGCCGAGCAGGTCGGCGATGCTGCTGTCTTCTTCTTCGGCGTTGCTCTCGGGCAGCGAGGAGAGGAAGTCTTCGAAGGCGTTGAGGCTCGTCGTGCTGCGGAAGAGGCCGGAGCAGATTTCCGTGTCGATGTTGTGCATGAGCGACTCGAAGATTTCGTAGGCTTCACGCTTGTATTCGACGAGGGGGTCGCGCTGGCCTTGGGCGCGCAGGCGCACGCCTTCGCGCAGGGCGTCCATGTCGGTGATGTGGCGCTGCCAGAGTTTGTCGACGGCCTGCAGGATGATGTGCCGCTCCATCTGGTCGATGCGGTCGGGGCGCTCGCCGGCGATCTTTTTCTCGTAGAGTTCGCGGACGCGGGCGCTGATGTTGGCGGCGATTTCGTTGCTTTCCAGATCGTTGAAGCGGACGTCGTTCTCGCCCCAGCCCATGGGGAAGGTGGAGTTGACCCAGTGGATGAGGTCGCCGACGCGGGGTTTGCCGTTTTCGTCTTTGCTCAGCAGGGTTTCACACTTGAAGGCGGTGGCGTTGTCGAGCGCTTCGTAGATCATGTCGCGCGGGTCTTCGCACAGCAGGGCGTCGTTGCGCATGGCGTAGACGATGATGCGCTGCTGGTTCATGACGTCGTCGTAGTCGAGGACGTGTTTGCGCCAGATGTAGTTGCGCTGTTCGACGCGCTTCTGGGCGCCTTCGATGATTTTGTTCATCAGGCCGCTTTCGACGGCTTCGCCGTCTTTCATGCCGAAGCGATCCATCATTTTGGTCATGCGCTCGCTGCCGCCGAAGTTGCGCATGAGGTCGTCTTCAAAGGAGAGGAAGAATTGCGAGGCACCCGGGTCGCCTTGGCGCGAGCAGCGGCCGCGCAGCTGGCGGTCGATGCGGCGGGATTCGTAGCGCTCGGTGCCCAGAACGAAGAGGCCGCCGAGTTCGGCAACGCCTTCGCCGAGTTTGATGTCGGTGCCGCGACCCGCCATGTTGGTGGAGACGGTGACGGCGCCGCGCTGGCCGGCCAGTGCGATGATTTCGGCTTCGCGCTGGTGGTTTTTGGCGTTGAGGACTTGGTGGGGGACTTTGACGTAGCGCAGCATGCGCGAGAGGGTCTCCGAGGCTTCGACGCTGGCGGTGCCGATGAGCACGGGCTGACCTTTCTTGTGCAGTTCGACGATTTTCGCGACGACGGCGTTGAATTTCTCGCGGCGGCTGCGGAAGATGAGGTCGTTGAAGTCGTGGCGGATGCAGGGGCGGTGCGTCGGGATGGGCAGGACGTCGAGTTTGTAGATGTCGTGGAACTCGGCGGCTTCGGTCTCGGCGGTGCCGGTCATGCCTGCCAGGCGGCTGTAGAGGCGGAAGTAGTTCTGGATGGTGATGGTCGCATAGGTCATGTTCTCGGGCTCGACGTTGACGCCTTCCTTGGCTTCGATGGCCTGGTGGAGGCCGTCGCTCCAACGGCGCCCGGGCATTTCGCGACCGGTGTTCTGGTCGATGATGACGATTTTGTCGTCCTTGACGACGTATTCTTTGTCTTTTTCGTAGATGGTGTAGGCTTTGAGAAGCTGGCTCGTGGTGTGGAGGCGCAGGCCGGTTTCTTCAAGCCGTTTCATGAGGGCGGTTTTGCGCGCTTCGCGCTCGCGCTCGGAGATGGTTTCGTCTTCGTCGAGGGTGACGAATTCGGAGCCGAGGTCGGGCAGGACGAAGGTTTCGGGATGCCCGGGGCTGATGATGTCTCGGCCCTTTTCCATGAGGTCGGCGTCGTGGGTCTTCTCGTCGATGCAGAAGTAGAGTTCTTCTTTGAGTTTGAAGAGTTCGAGTTTGCGCGGGTCCTGGTAGAGGAAGAGTTCGTATTTTTCAACGATGCGGCGCAGGTTGACGTCTTCTTGCGAGCGCATGAAGGCGCGGTTGCGCGGCATGCCGAGCTTGACTTTGAAGAGGCAGCGGCCGGCGGTGTCGTTATCGCCGGCTTTGGCGGCTTCGAGGGCTTTGGACATGAGGCCGTTGCAGAGTTCGATCTGGGCGCGTACGACTTGCTCGACGAGGGGTTTGAGGGTGTCGTACTGCTGCTCTTTTTCGATGACGGCGGGGCCGGAGATGATCAGCGGGGTGCGGGCTTCGTCGATGAGGATGGAGTCTACCTCGTCGATGATGGCGAAGTAGTGCCCGCGCTGCACTTGGCTTTCTTTGGAGGTGGCCATGCCGTTGTCGCGCAGGTAGTCGAAGCCGAACTCGGCGTTGGTGCCGTAGGTGATGTCGCAGGCGTATTGCTTGCGGCGCAGTTCGCTGGGCATCATGCTCTGAATGCAGCCGACGCTCAGCCCCATGAAGTTGAAGAGGGCGCCCATCCACATGGAGTCGCGGCGCGCGAGGTAGTCGTTGACGGTGACGACGTGCACGCCGAGGCCGGTGAGGGCGTTGAGGTAGACGGGGAGGGTGGCGACGAGGGTTTTGCCTTCGCCCGTGGCCATTTCGGCGATGAAGCCGCGATGCAGGGCGATGCCGCCGATGAGCTGGACGTCGAAGTGCACCATGTCCCAGCGGATGGGGGTTCCGCAGACGTCGATGTCTTGCCCGCAGAGGAGGCGCGCGGCGCATTTGACGGCGGCAAAGGCTTCGGGGAGAATGGATTCGAGGTAGCGGGCGCGCAGTTGGTCAAAGCGCGGCTCGATGTCGAGCAGGGCGGCTTTGGCGGCTTCGATGGATTCGGGAGCGGGTTCGACGGTGGGCAGTTTGGGGAATTCGGGGGCCAGCGAGCGGAAGCGTTCGTTGAGTTTTCCGGCGAGTTCTTCGAGCTCCTGCTGATCCATGGTCTGCACGACGCTGCGGGTGGGCAGGTCCATGGGGGTGAAGCGGTGCAGGTGCTTCTGCCATTCGCGGGTTTTGCCGACGAGGAAGTCTTGGTCCTTGTCCTTCCACTGTTCTTCCATCGCAAGAATCTTGGTCACGATGGGTTTGAGTTTGCGCACTTCGCGCTGGTTCTTAGAACCCACGATCTTGTTGAGAATCCATTTAATCATGACAGCAGAAGTTTTGTATACGATTCTTCGCCCGCTTCGTCCGGCGGCGCGGTATTGTAGCATAGCCCCCGTCGCTTGGCAAGTGCACAGCGCCAAAAAGTGAGTTAGTGGCTCGCCCCCCGGGGCTCCGGATGCAGAGGGGCTTGGCGCGAAGGGCGTTGAAGGCGTTGACGCAAAGCTTGTTGCGGCGCGTCAGAAGGCCGCCCGGCAGCTCGGCTGTATGACAGAGATACCCCCCTGCCCTGCGGCGGAGGGGGAAGGGTCCGATGCCTGCCTGCGCCGAGGTCTGCCGGCCCCGGTGCATACCTGCGCCGAGGCTTGCCTGCGTCAGAGCTCGTAGTAGGTGTAGCCGTTGAGGCCCTCGCGGTAGGCCTCGAGGGCGTCGCGTCTCTGGCGCGGGGTGATGCGGCCGTCTTCGACGGCGCGTTCGGCGATGGCGCGGAATTGGGAGACGAGGTCTTTGGGATCGTACTTGACGTAGCTGAGTACGTCGGCGACGGAGTCTCCTTCTTCTTCGTGGGTGTAGACGGGGCGGCCGTTCTCGAGGTGGACGCTCACGACGTTGGTGTCGCCGAGCAGGTTGTGGAGGTCGCCGAGGGTTTCCTGATAGGCGCCGACGAGGAAGACGGCGACGTAGTAGTTCTCCTGCCCTTCCACTTCATGCAGGGGGAGGGATTTGGCGACGTCTTCGCGGTCGATGAAGCGATCGACTTTGCCGTCGCAGTCGCAGGTGATGTCCACCAGCACACTCTTCTGGGTGGGGCGTTCGCAGAGGCGCTGGATGGGCATGACGGGGAAGAGCTGGTCGACGGCCCATGCGTCGGGCAGGCTCTGGAAGAGCGAGAAGTTGGCGTAGTAGAAGTCGACCATGTTGTCGGAGACTTCTTTGAGGTCTTCGGGGATTTCGCTCATTTCGGCCAAGCGGCGGGAGATGAGCCCCATGATGTGCCAGTAGATGGCTTCGCCGACGCCGCGCTCGCGCAGCGAGGCGTTGCCGTAGAAGAACTGCATGCGCAGCTGGTCGCGGTAGTAGTTGGCGTCGTTGTAACACTCCTGAATGTTTTTGCCGGTGAGCATGCGGTGCGTTTCATCGAGAGCCTTGAGGATTTCACTGGGGTTCTCGGGCAGCTGCGGCACTTTGGAGTCGTGGCCCGGGGCGCAGGTGACGTCGAGGATGTTGAAGACGAGCACGGAGTGGTAGGCCGTGATGGCTCGCCCGGATTCGGTGACGAGGGTGGGGTGCGGCACGTCGCACTTGGTGCACATTTCACCGACGACTTCGACGATGTCTCGCGCGTACTCCTCGATGGAGTAGTTGCAGGAGGAGTGGAAGTTGGTCTGCGAGCCGTCGTAGTCGACGGCGAGGCCGCCGCCCATGTCGAGTGTGCCCATGGGTGCGCCTTCGCGCACGAGGTCGATGTACATGCGGCAGGCCTCGGTGAGGCCTTCGCGAATGACGGAGATGTTCGGTATCTGCGAGCCCTGATGGTAGTGCAAAACCTTGAGGCAGTGCAGCATGTTGACTTCTTTGAGCTGGTCGACCACCTCGATGACCTGCGCGGCATTGAGGCCGAAGACGGATTTGTCGCCCGCCGACTCGCTCCAGTGCCCCGATCCCTTGGCGGCGAGGCGCACGCGGACGCCGAGGTTGGGCTCCATGCCGAGCTTGCGGGCGCGCTCGAGGATGGCGGGCAGCTCGTTGGGCATCTCCAAAATGATGCAGATGTTGAGGCCCATGCGCTGCCCCATGAGCGCGAGGTCGATGAACTCGTCGTCCTTGTAGCCGTTGCACATGAGGAAGGCTTCGCTGTCCTTCATCTGGGCCATGGCGGCGATGAGCTCGGGCTTCGAGCCGGCTTCCAGCCCGTAGTGGTAGCGCGCGCCGTACGAGACGATTTCTTCGACGATCTGGCGCTGTTGGTTGACTTTGATGGGGTAGACGCCGCGGTATTCGCCTTGGTAGTTGACGGCTTTGATGGCGCTGCGGAAGCTGAGGTTGAGCTCGTCGATGCGGGCACGCAGCAGGTCGCGGAAGCGCAGCAGCACGGGGGCATCGGTTCCGCGCTCGACGAGGCCCTGCATGATGCTCAGCAGGCTGACGTTGCGGAACTCTCCGGCGGAATCCTGCAGGCGCACGGTCACTTCGCCCGTTCGCGAGACGCCGAAGTAGCCGTTGCTCCAGTCTTCAACGCCGTAGAGGTCTGAGGAGTCCGCTGCGGTCCAGTTGCGTACTTTGCGCTTGATGGTGTTGTCTTTGCGTGCAGGCATGGCGGTTGATGGGGTCGTTTGCTCAGCGATACCCCGCGTTATATATACCAAGGGGAAGATTTTGTCAACGTTAAGTTGTCGCGCTGCTTGTCGCGCTGCGGCTCCGAGCCGGCACAAAGGATGTCAGAATAACGCCTTGCCTGCTTTTGCGGGCGCGTGTAGAATGGGCGCATGCCTACCGTATCTCTGTCGCTCGGCGCTCGTTCTTATGATGTCCACACATCCAACGGGGCGCTGGATTCTGTCGGCTTTCTCTGCGCCCGGCTGCGCATGCAGGGGCGGGCAGCGGTGATTACGGATTCAAACGTCTGCCCGCTCTATGCCGAGCGCGTCATGGCCAGTTTGGAAGACGCCGGCTATGAGGCGAGCCTCCATGTGTTTGAGGCGGGCGAGCAGAGCAAGAATCTCAGCACCGTCGAGACGCTGGCGTCCGAGATGGTCGCAGAGGGGCATGATCGTTCGTCCTTCGTGGTCGCCCTCGGCGGCGGCGTGGTCGGCGATATGGCAGGTTTTATCGCGGCGATTTATTACCGGGGTATTCCCTTTGTGCAGGTGCCCACGACGGTGATGGCTCAGGTCGACAGCTCCGTGGGCGGCAAAACGGCGGTGGATCTGGCGACGGGCAAAAATCTCATCGGCGCCTTCCACCAGCCGCGCTTCGTGGTGGCCGATCCGATGACGCTCACGTCTCTGCCGACGCGCGTGCTGCGCGAGGGCATGGCCGAGATGGTGAAGCACGCGATTATCCGCAAGCCGCGCCTGCTGGCCGATCTGCGCTGCCTGGCCGATGAGTTGCCGCTGGGCTTCACGCTCAAGACGATCGACCGCCTGCCGCGCATCATGTCCGACAACATCGAAATCAAGGCTCGCATCGTCGAGGAGGATGAGCGCGAGACGCACGGCGTGCGAGCTTTCCTGAACTTCGGCCACACGATCGGCCACGGCATCGAAGCGAGTGTTCCCTTCGGGCAGTTGCTGCACGGCGAAGTCGTGAGCCTCGGGATGCGCGCGGCTCTGTACCTGTCGCGCAAGTACGCCGGGCTGTCACGGGCGGACGAGGACGCGGTGCTCGATACGCTGCGGGCGCTCGAGTTGCCGCTGGTGCTGCCCGAGGGCGTCAACCCCGATCGCGTGATGGAGTGCGCGGCTCGCGACAAGAAGTTCGTCAACGGCGCGGTGCGCTTTGTGCTGCTGCGTGCGCCGGGCAAGCCCTTTGTCTCCGACCATGTGACAACGGAGGATCTGCGCGAGGCGCTGATGCACCTCACCACCCCCTGCTGAGCGGCGGCTCCGCCGCTTCCGCTCGCTCTCTCTGCTTTTTCTCAACATTAACCTACTGATTGATATGACAGACCCGCGCACGACGCAGTTGGCGCAGAGCCTGATTCGCCACTCCTGCTGCGTGCAGCCCGGCGAGCACGTTCTGCTTGAGATTATTGATGCACCGGATGAGATCACCATTGAGCTGATCCGCGCCGTTCGGGCGGCCGGAGCCTACCCGCACGTCAACCTGCGCCACGCTCGCGTGACGCGCGAGATGTTTGCCGGAGCCACGGATGCCCAGTACGAATCCATCGCCGCCTTTGAGCTGGCGGAGATGAAGGCGATGGACGCCTACATCGCCATTCGCGGCGGCTACAACAGCTTTGAGCTCTCGAGCGTCCCGGCAGAAAAAATGAAGCTGACGCAGAAGCACCTGCGCGCCGTGCACAATCAGCGCGTCTGCCGCACCAAGTGGTGCGTGCTTCGCTGGCCCAACCCCGCCATGGCTCAGGGCGCAGGCATGAGCACGGAGGCTTTTGAGGATTTCTACTTCCGCTGCTGTCTGGCTGACTACGACAAGCTCAAGGTGGCGATGGACCGTCTCGCAGAGCGCATGATGCGCACGGATCGCGTGCACATCGTGGGGCCGGGGACGGATCTGAGCTTCTCCATCAAGGGCATGCCGGCCATTCCCTGCGCGGGCGAGCTCAACATCCCGGACGGCGAGGTCTTCACCGCCCCGGTGCGCGATTCCGTCAACGGCACCATCTTCTACACGGCCCCGACGGTGTATCAGGGCATCCCCTTCGACGGCATCCGCCTGCGCTTCTGCAACGGCAAGATCGTGGAAGCGAGCTGCAATGGTGATTCCGAGGCTCTCAACAAGATTCTCGATACGGACGAGGGCTCGCGCTTCATCGGTGAGTTCGCTCTGGGCGTCAACCCCGAGGTGTTGCAGCCGATGCGCGATATCCTCTTTGATGAGAAGATCGCGGGCTCCTTCCACTTCACCCCCGGGCAGGCCTACGAAAACTGCGACAACGGCAACCGCTCCCAAGTGCACTGGGATTTGGTCTGCATCCAGCGCAAGGATTACGGCGGCGGAGAGATGTACTTCGACGACGAGCTCGTGCGCCGCGACGGCATTTTCGTTGACCCCGAGCTGTCTATCCTCAACCCGGCCGTGCACTGAACCCCCTTGCCCGATTTCGCGATATGAAAGACGCACGTTACGCGCTGCTGGCGCAGCAGATTGTGGGTTATTCCGTGCGCGTGCAGCCCGGCGAGCACGTGAATCTGCGCATGCAGGACATACCCGATGCCATGGTCGTCGAGCTCATCCGCGCGGTGCGCGCGGCAGGCGGCATTCCCCACCTCGATCTGAGCCATGCCGCGCTGAGCCGCGAGATGCAGATGGGCGCCACCGAAGAGCAGTATGAGCTCGAAGGCCGCTACCGCCTGCAACGCGCCGAAGACATGCAGGTGCACATCTGCCTCTACGCCGACCACAACAGCTTTGAATCCGCCGACGTACCCGCCGAGCGCATGAAAATCGTCAGCAAGCACATGCTGCCCGCCAGCAACCTGACCTGCAACAAGCGCAAATGGACGGTGCTGGCGTGGCCGACGGCCTCCATGGCCCAGGCCGCCGGCATGAGCACGGAGGATTTCGAGGACTTCTACTTCCGCTGCTGCCTGGCCGACTACGGCAAACTGCGCCGCGGCATGGAGAAAATCAAGGCGATGATGGAAGCGACGGACCGCGTGCGCATCGTCGGCCCCGGTACAGACCTCAGCTTCTCCGTCAAGGGCATGCCCGCCATCGTCTGCGCGGGCGACTGCAACGTTCCCGACGGCGAAGTCTACACGGCCCCGCTGCGCGACTCCGTCAACGGCGTTCTCAGCTACAACGCTCCGTCGATCTACCACGGCTCGCCCTTTGATCAGGTTCGCTTCCGCTTCGAGAACGGCAAAATCGTCGAAGCCCATTGCAGCGGCGATGAAGAGAAACTCAACGCGATTCTCGACACGGACGAGGGTGCTCGCTACATCGGCGAGTTCGCCTTGGGCGTCAACCCCTACATCCTCAAACCGATGCGCGACATCCTCTTCGATGAGAAAATCGCGGGCTCCTTCCACTTCACCCCCGGCCAGTGCTACGACGAAGCCCCCAACGGCAATCAGTCGGCCATTCACTGGGATCTGGTCTGCATCCAGAGGCCGGAGTACGGCGGCGGAGAAATCTATTTCGACGACGTACTCATCCGCAAAGACGGCGTCTTCATCGACCCCGAACTGGCGATCTTCAACGCCGTGACGGACTGAAGACGGCGACCCAAGCCCCTTCCCCGACCGCCCGCTCCCGCACGCCGACCGGCGCGGGAGCGGGCACGGGCGAGGGGAACGGCGCGCCCCTCGGCATTTCCCTCTCACCCACCTCATCGGCAGCTCATGAAACTCCCCAACCCCTTCGTCGGGCTGTGGCGCTGCGTCAAGCGGCACCGTTCCGCCTCCCTCGTTCTGCTCATCGGCCTGCTGCTCTGCATCGCCGTCCGAGAATACGGCAAATGGTCGGCCCGGCAGCTTGAGTTCAACACCGTCGAGCTGCCTCCCTCAGCCTTGCCGGGCGCAGGGCCGCTGCGCATCGCCTTCTTTTCTGACCTGCACAACGATATCGAGCTCTTCGAGCAAGTCGTCGGCTTCATCGAACAGCAGCGCCCCGATCTGATTATCTTCGGCGGAGACTTCATCATCGTCAACGAGCGCTTCATGCGGACGCGCTGGGCGGTGGACGGGCTGCGCCGCTTGACGGCCGTGGCTCCCTGCTACGCCGTCCTCGGCAACCAAGACTACGAAAAACAAGAGCAGGTGGAACGCGTCTTCAACGCCGCCGGCGTGCAGCTGCTGCGCAACCAAGCCGTCGACTGGAAAACCCCGTCAGGCGCCACACTGCGCATCGTCGGCCTCGGCGACTGGAACGAAGGCGACGAGCGGCCGGATCTCTGCATGGAGCCGGCGGGCGAGGGCTCTCTGCCGATTCTGTTGCTGAGCCACGACCCCGAGAGCCGCCACAAACTCGGCGACTACCGCTGGAACCTCATGCTCAGCGGGCACACCCACGGCGGCCAAATCGGCAACCCCTTCACAGGGCGCTGCATCTCCTTCCGCTCCGACATGCCCGCCGGGCTCTTTGAAGAGAACGGGCATCGCATCTTCGTCACGCGCGGCGTCGGCGCCATCATGGACATGCGCTTTTTCTGCGCCCCCGAAGTCAACATCATCACCATCGGCGACTGACGCGCCCGAGCGCCGCACCGCCCCTCCGAGAAGCCGCGCCGCCGCCCCCCTGCCCTCCGGCACCGCCGAAACACCGCCGAAACACCGCCGAAGTCCAGCCGAAGCGCCGCAGCAGCACAGCGAAGCGCGGCCATCGCGCCGACATCGCGCGGCCGCCCCGCCCCCCGGCCGAACCAAGCGCCAAACGCGGATGCCCCGCCACGGCTCGGCCAAGTGCCGCGCCGCGCGGGCGCCCGCCTCAGCGATCATTCACCACATCAATCAGCTCTCGGAGGCGATTGAACGCACCGCGCTTGAACGTAAAGCGCAGACGCGGCAGATTCGCCAGAGCAGGATCGGGATCATTCTCAAAGCGCGGCTCCTGCGTCAAATCCTTCAGCGGCATAATATCATCGTAATCGTGCCGAATCCAATCCAGCAAGCGATCAGGCAGCGGCTCCATCATGCGGATCACCACATCATCCTTGCTGAAATAATACGAATGGAAGCGACTGTAAAAACGCTCAATACAGGCGAAGGCCGCCTCGGCACTCTTGCAGAGATACAGCAAGCGCATATCCTCCGGAGAAATGAGCCCGGCCTCCAGCAACTCCTTTTCAATAAAGCGAATCCAGCGTCCCCAGAACGTCTCGGCCGGCGGATCGAGCAACACGATCGGGAAAAGCGTCGACTTCCCCGTCTGCATCAGCGTAATCGTCTCAAAAATCTCATCCATTGTACCGAAACCGCCCGGGAAAGCCACGAGCGCATCCGTCTGTTTCACAAAATTGAGCTTGCGCGTGAAGAAATAGTGAAAATTCATCATCTTGTCACTGTGCTCCACCACATGATTCGGCTTCTGCTCATAGGGCAGCGTAATATTCAGCCCGAAAGAATGCGCCGCGTGAGCCCCCTCATTGCAAGCCTGCATAATCCCCGGTCCGCCGCCCGTCACAACCATATAGCCCCGCCCGGCAGCCAGACGGGCAAAATCATGCGCGAGCTTGTAACTCGGATCATCGGGCTGAATACGCGCCGAACCGAAGCAGGTCACCTTGCGCACATTGCGGTAGGGCGCAAACATACGATCCGCCGCATACATCTCATCAATCGTGCGGTTCATAATCTCCAGATCATGCTTCTCGATAGCCGGATTGGCAGCAGCATTCATCACCGTTGCCAACATCTGAAGCACCGTCGAAGGCTTGTGCGAACCGCAGTAGCGCTGGGCAATATCAAAAAGGTTGGCGTCGAGCAAGGGATTCCCCGTACTCTCCGGAATCGTCAGGGAGCGGTGTTTTTCCGCGCGACTGTTAATATCGCGCGCCGCCAAAATCTCGGGTCGTTTCATCCTCTCATCTTAGCCCCGAGAGCAATCATTTGTCACGCAAAAAAAGTTCAGGGTGACACAAAAATCACCCCCTTCGGCTCGGCCGCAGGCGCCGTCCCCTCAGCCTCAAGGCTCGCGGAGCTCATCCTCCAACTCGCGGCAGCCGTAATACCCCTGCTGCCGCAGCTCGAGCAGTGCTCGGCCCATCTCCCCCTGCACCGCCTCGAGCCTCTCCGCGACCTCATCCGCCTCGCACGCCACCGCCGCCGCTCCGGCATATGCCGCGAGATACTCATCCACGGAGCGCCCGCAGCTCCGGACGCAGTGCAACAGCGGAGCAATCTCCTGCGCACTATCGCGGTTATTCACCCGGCGCAACAAACGCAGCGTACTCTCCGCGCTATTGAGGTGCAGGCGGCGCCCCAACTCCCCCGCGCGGGCGAGAGGCAGGCGGCCATCCTGCAAATGAGAAAGCTCCAGAGCCGCCTCGAGCGCCGTCGAACCGAAACAATCCTCCAGCCTCAACCGCTCCATCGCCTCGCACGCAGCCCGGCGCGACTGATCGCAGCGATTCACGAAACGCGCTATCATACAATCGCGAATCGGCTCCCCCTGCTCAACCTTGAGACGGCGATCCAGCCGATGCAGCAAAATAAAATCCAAAGCCACCCGCGACGCAACAAAATCCGCCTCCTCCCGATCCGAAACGGAAGCAAGCGCCGCCGCCAAATCATCATAGATCGAAGCGAACTGATCCAAATGGCGCTCGCGGCTGCTGAGCTCCGTCTCCGACGCCGCCGCCTCAGCCGCCGCCTCAGCCGACGCCGCGAACCCAGCCGCCGCAGCCGCCTCAGCCGACGCCGCAGGCAGAACCGACCCCGCAGCGCTCAGAACATAAGCACCGCACAAAACACCCGCGCTGACCCGCCGCCGTCGCATCGCGCGTCAGTTTAGCAAAACAATCAGCATCCTGCAAGAGCAGATATCGTCCCCGCCGCGAGCGAAACGCGAAAAGACTTGCTTTTCAACACCGATTAGAATATAGTCACCGCCGACATGTCAGACCGCAAGAATCCGTATCCTTTCGACGTCTTTGAACCCAAGTGGCAGGCCACCTGGGATGCAGAGAAAACCTTCAAGGTCAGCAACCCGGGCGAGCCGGGCTTCGACGCCGCCAAGCCCAAGTGCTACATCCTCGA
>DXFQ01000054.1 GCA_019114365.1 Candidatus Parakkermansia intestinigallinarum
CGGAGATGTGTATAAGAGACAGCGGGTCTGCTTTGTTGTTGTTGTGTTCGGTCAGGCTCGTCGGTGCGGGGATGGGGAGGCCGCGGAGAAATGCCGAGAGCGTCGAGTCGCAGGGTTTGCGACTCAAATTCAGGCGACGCCCTTGGCCGCTTCGTCCTGCGGCTTCGGTGCGGGGCTCGCGGCTTCCTGCATGAGCAGGGTGCGCACGGGGAAGGGAATGTTGATGCCCTCGCGCCTGAAGGCGACGAGCAGTGCGTTGGCCAGTGCGTAGCGGGCTGCGTGGTAGTCTTCGGTCTTGCACCAAGCGCCGATGTGCAGATTGATGGAGCTGTCGGCGAAGCTGCTGAACTGAATGGCGGGCACGGGATCGTTGGCGATGAGCTGCTGCTCGCGGAAAACATCGAGAATCACGCGGCGCACCTGCATCAGGTCGCTGGCATAGTCGACGCCGAGGTCGAGGTCGCAGCGGCGCAACGGGCTGCTGGTGATGTTGACGATGGGCGTCTTGATGAGCATCTCGCAGGGAACGCGCACCAGCGAATTGTCCGCCTTGCGCAGAGTGATGGAGAGCAGCTTGATTTCGGTCACCGTGCCCTCCTGATCATTGACGCGCACGTAGTCGCCGACCTTGATGGTGCGCTCCGTGAGCAGGAAGACACCGCTGATGATGTTGCTCAGAGCCGTTTGAGAGGCAAAGCCGATGGCCACGCCGGCCACGCCCGCTGCGCCCAGAATGCTCACGAGGTTGATGCCCATCATGTGCAGCGCTTGCGTCACCACAATGAGCCATACGATGAAGATCAGCGTTTTTCGCAGCAGAATCCCCACGCGCTTCGGGATCCTTTTGGCTCTGATAATCGAGTCGAGGATGCGCCCAATGATTTTGGAGACGACGATGCCGATGCACAGAAAAATCAACGCGATGAGCACGGCGTGCGTCATCGGGTGCGTCCGAAGCTCATCGAGGGAGTTGAGTATCTCATCCATGTCCGGCATTATACACGCGCACCACTCCCTTGGCGAGTCGGAAAGTCTATCCGTCATCAGATCCCGGGAGGAGGCGGATGTTGCGTGTTTCATGCAGCCCGCTTTCAGCTTCCGCTGCGCTTCGCCCGAGAAGGACGGTGCTTGGTGGGCGGGTTGTTCAGCGGGGCAGCTGCTCAGCGGGCGGCTGCTCTGCGGGCTGTTCAGTGGTCGGACTGCTCAATGGGCAGGCTGCTCAATGGGCAGGCTGCTCAATGGGCGGTTGCTCAGCGGGCAGGCTGCTCAGCGGTGCGTGCTCAGGGCTTCCAGCAGCGCGTCTCTGCCGCTCGGCAGGCGGTGAAAGTGCAGCAGCAGGGCTTGGTGCGCCCCCGATTCCGGGACGTAGAGCCCGTGCAGCTGCGCCAACCTCTTCTCGAAATGGCGCAGGACGGCAGCCTTGGGCTCGTGCTCGCAGAGGTAGTCGAGCGCACCTTTCATCAGCAGGTGCCAGGCCGGATCTCCGTCGCCTGTCTCCAGCGTGCTCATCATGAGCCTGGCCATGTAGGAAGCGAGGCGCAGTTTGTTCAAGCTGCGCCGCAGCGCGAGGCGCGGGTCGACTAGGCTGATCTGCCGCAGGGCATGCAGATCCCCCTTGGTCGAGGGGGCGTAGAGCAGCTCGCATTCGTGAAAGAGATCGATGCGCCCGGCCATGTCGCTGCCCGGCTTGCGGGCGTCGCGAGCCGCAGTTTTCAGCAGGCCGGAAGCGGCCGTGACCCACGTCACAATGAGCCCGTTTTCGCCCAGCGGGCTGAGGTGCACAATGCTGCCGCGGTCGGTCTGCATGGGATGAAGCGCGCAACACCGAGCTCAGCGCAGCGACTCGAGCTTCGCGATGATGCGCTCGGCAATGGCCTGAGGCGTCAGACCGTATTTTTCCCGCAGTTTCTCGAGGCTGCCGTGCTCGATGAAGCGGCCGGGCCAGCCGACGCGCAGCAGGGGCGTGCGGCAATCCCGCTCGCTGAGCAATTCGAGTACGGCTGAGCCGAAGCCGCCGTCGACGACGTGGTCTTCGAGCGTCACGACCAAGCGGTGGCGGGCGGCCTCAGCGCAGAGCATGTCGGCATCGAGCGGCTTGATGAATCGCGCGTTGATGCAGGTCGCGGCCATGCCGTTCGCCGCCAGAAGAGAACGCACGGCGAGGGCGACGCTGTTCATGTTGCCCAGCGCGACGAGACAGACGCCGCCGTCCTCCCCGCGCTGCAGCAGCTCGGCCTTGCCGATGGGCAGCGCCTCCGGGTGCTCGGGCATCGGCACCCCTTCGCCCGAACCGCGCGGGTAACGAATGGCGCTGGGCACGTCGTCCGTCTGCTGCATCGTGCGCAGCATGCAGGCCAGCTCGGCTTCGTCCTTGGGCTGCATCATCACCAGATCGGGAATGCAGCGCAGCATGGCGATGTCGAAGAGACCGTGGTGCGTCGGGCCGTCGTCGGGCGAAAGCCCGGCCCGATCCATGCAGAGCCGCACGGGCAGGCGCTGCAGCGCAGCATCGTGCTGGATCATATCGACCGCCCGCTGCATGAAGGTCGAATAGACGGCGACAAAGGGGCGCTGCCCCATGCAGGCTTGCCCGCAGGCGAAGAGCAGAGCGTGCTCCTCGGCAATGCCGACATCGTAAAAACGGCGGGGGTAGTGTTCCCTGAAGATGCTCAGCCCGGTGCCGCTCGGCATGGCGGCGGTGATGGCCGTGATGCGCGGATCCTCCTTGGCCAGCTGCGCGAGCGTCTGTCCGAAAGCCTGAGAATACGTCAGCCCTCCCGCAGCCGTGGCGCCGTTGGCGATGTTGTAGCGACCGATGCCGTGGAACTTGGCGGGATCTGACCGGGCGGGAGCGTAGCCGCGCCCCTTTTCGGTGATGATGTGAATGATGGCCGGCTCTTTGCGGCTGCGCGCCGCGCGCAGAACGGCCTCGAGCCGCTTGATGTTGTGCCCGTCGATGGGCCCGTAATAGGTCAGCCCCAGCTCTTGGAAGAAACTCAGCGGAGAAATGAGCCCGCGAACCGCGTGCACGAGGCGCGAGGCCTGCTCCCGGGCGCGCTTGCCGGCGATGGTCTCAATCACCTGCCGCGTGCGGCGGCGCAGCCATTCGTAGGTCTCCGTCTCCTGCAGCTTGCTGAAGTAGCGGGAGAGCGCGCCGACGTTCTTGTCAATGCTCCACTCGTTGTCGTTGAGGATGAGGATAAACTTTTTGGTCGTCGTCGAGATGTTGTTGAGACCCTCGAGCGTCGTGCCGCAGCCGAAGGAGCCGTCGCCGACCACGGCGACCACGTCATAGTCATCGCCCGCCAGATCTCGCGCAGCAGCCATGCCGAGCCCCGCCGAGAGAGCCGTGCCCGCGTGGCCGGCACCGTAGGCATCGTGCTCGGATTCGGCTCGCTTCGAAAAGCCCGAGAGCCCGCCGAACTGCCGGAGCGTGCGGAAGCGTCCGGCGCGTCCCGTCAGCAATTTGTGAATGTAACTCTGGTGCGAGACATCAAAGAGAATCTTGTCTCTCGGCGTCGTGAAGATGCGATGCAGGGCGATGGTCAGTTCGACGACGCCGAGGTTGGGCGCCAAGTGGCCGCCTGTTTCCGAGAGGACTTCGATGAGAAAGCGGCGAATCTCGGCGGACAGCCGGGGCAGCTGGTCTTCGGGGAGTTTTTTGAGGTCGCTCGGCGACTGTAGGGACTCCAGCAGGGACTTAGAAGAGGCGGAATCCATGGTCGTCGTCTTGAGATGCAAGGTCGCGGCGTGCAGCGGGAGCCTCGGCTTCCGGCTTTGCCTCCGGCTCATCCTCCTGTCGGGTTTCAAGCTGTTTGATTTTCAACTCGGCCTCGGCGAGCATGCGCTTGCAGCTTCGCTTCAGCTCGTAGCCTTCGGCCACCAGGGCAATCGTTTCCTCAAGCCCGGTTTGGGGATTGTCGAGGCGGGCGACGATTTCCTCCAGCCTAGAGGTGGCTTGCTCGAAACTCAGCGATTTGTTTTTTGAGGGGCGTGAACTCATGGGGGGGCAACAGACGGGCTTACTCGGCGGGGGTGTAGAGAATGTAGTGCGTGCCGAAGAGCAGAGACATGCGGGGAAATCTGCCGCCGGACGAGACAATGGCGCCCAGCGGTGAGGCTGTCTTTTCTTTGCTCGAGGCGGGCTGGGTGAAGAGGTCGCTGAGGCGGATGTTGCGCTCGGGCGCAATCAATAAGACATGCGTTTCCAGAGCCAGCGGCGCGAACTCGCCCATCTCGCCGTTGAGGGCGTAGAGCCCTTGGCCGGAGATAGCCTGCGTGGTGGGAGTCATGAGAATGCCGCTGATCTTCAGCCCGGCGTTTTGCACGATGTCAGACACGGTGTTGAAGGTCTCCACGGACTTCGGCAGCCAGACGGCGCGGCGCTGGGCATACCAAGCCACGGCCCAAGGCTGGTCGGTGACGATGACGTCCTGCGGTGGCGTCAGGTCGACGAGACCGGGTCGCAATTTATTCGCGCTGCGCAGCTCGGTTCGCCCGTAGAGAGCGGGCGGGTAGTAGGGCGGGAACTTGACCAAACCGTGATCCTGCAACCTGACTGCCGTGACGACGGCCGTGTGGAGCTGTGAAATGAAGGGTCCGCAGCATACGGCGAAGATCAAAAAGAAGGCGAATCCGCGCGCGCGGTTGATGTTGGTCGAAATGCCGGCCTTGACAACAAAGTTGTAGACCAGCGCTATGCCGTAGGCCAAGAAAACGGGCAGAAAGAGCACTTGCAGTTGCGTCTCGGCATACGCCTCAGCTCCGGCGGTCATGGCCATGCCGAGGGCGCAAAGACTCCACATGAGCATGGCCGCCCACTTGAAGCCCTCCACCTCGCTGCGGTTGTATCGGTGGAAGAGTGCGAGGAAGAAGAAGGCCGCCGCGAAGATGCCGCCCATAACGGCAACCGTGTTGCCGAATTGACCGAAGGTATAGCCGAGCAGTCGCAGCAAGAAACCGGAGTCATTGACGGGAGAGGCGGAGTCGAGCCCGGTTCGAAGGGCGTCGGCCGTGCCGCTCCCGCCCAAGCAGTCCGCCGCGCAGAAGAAGTAATACTGAATGACGCCGTTGTACAGGCCGAGCTGCGCAGCGGCCACGAAGTAACACATCAGAAAGACGACGATCGGGCCGGCGAAGGCATAGACAACACCTCGGCGGAAATACGCCAGGCAGAAGAGAGCCAGCCCCACGACTCCCCAAGCCGCACTCCAGCCTGCCAGCGTCATGAAGCCCATGCTGACGAAACTGAGCATCACCCAGACGTGCGGCTTCTTCAGCAGCGGCTGCCGACGGTTGAAATCCTTGTCCTGATCCCTGAGCCTGATAGCCGTGAGCAGGAAGTGAAGCGCCGCGAGCAGGCAGCAGGCCATCAGCGGCTGAGGCAGCCCGCTGACCGCGTAGTTCAGCATCGTCTCATTGCAGAGAATCAGCGGCACGACCGAGGCGGCGATGGCTTCGTCGAAGAGCCTCGTGATGAGCAGGTAGGCGAGCACCATCGAGAGCATGAAAAAGATGGTGCTGGTGGCGGCAATCACGCGGTCGCCCGGATAATTGCCGTGCGTCAAACGCTGCTCGGCCTCGAGCTCCGCACGCTTGGCGTAGAAATCGTGATAGCCCGTCAGGCGAAGTGCGACGGCCATGAAGCAGATGTTGAGGGGAGCCTCGTGAATGTTCGGGAAGTGCGCCAGATCGACCACGGGCTTGGCATCGGGCTCCCCGCTGGCCAGAGCCTCCTGTTCGGCTACCTTATTGGCTTTGATCAGGTCGAGAGGGCTCGTCCAGAGCGACGTCATGCCGTTGCCCTGCGCGAGGTTGCGGGCGATCTGCGCCTGATTCATGACCGAGGCGTGCCCGAGGCCGTCGAAAGTGATGAAGAGGCGCGTGCCGCAGAGCAGTAGCATCAGCACCGCCAGAATGATGCGAATGCTGATGAAGGCCTTGTTGCTTTTCACCGAAGACTTTCGCGATGATTCCGGATGCTGAGTCATGAGTCTTTGAGATAAGTGCTGAAGAGATCGGGAGCTTCGGCCATCTTGCGCTGCAGCGTGCGCCGGTTGATGCCCAACAGCCGCGCCGCCTCCGTTCGATTGCCGCGCGTGCGCTCGAGCGCGAGCAGGATGACCTGCCGCTCCACCCATTGTAAGTTCAAATCGGGGAGAAATTCAAGCCTAAAGTGCGGCTTTGTCGCGCTTTCGGAGGACGAGGCGGGGGGCTGAGCGGCTGAGGCTGGCTCGGCAGGGAGGTCATGGCGACCGGCTCCGCCGGGGTCTGCTCCGGCTCCGTCGGCATCTGCCCTGAGGTAGTCGGGCAAATCTTCGGGTTTGATGCTGTCGCCCGTGGCCATGACCACGCCGTGCTCGATGGCCGTGCGCAACTGGCGCACGTTGCCCGGCCAGCGGTAGCGCAGCAGCAGATCGAGCGCGGGGCGGCTCAGACTCATCGGCGCCCGATTGTTTTGGGCGCTGAGCTCCTGCACGAAGGCATTGGCCATCAGAACCAAATCTCCCGTTCGCTCCCGCAGCGGCGGCATGTGGATCGCAATCACGTTGAGCCGCTGATACAGATCGAGGCGGAAGCTGCCCTCGCGCACCATCTGCTCCAGATCGCGGTTCGTCGCGGCCACCACCCGCACATCCACGGCTACGGGCACATTGCTGCCCACGCGCTCAATCGTGCGCTCGCTGAGCACGCGCAGCAGCTTCACCTGCGTCGGCATGTCTATCTCGCCGATTTCATCGAGAAAAATCGTCCCGCCGCTCGCCTCCTCGAAGCGGCCGATGCGGCGCTGAGCCGCCCCGGTGAAAGCGCCGCGTTCGTGGCCGAACAGCTCGCTTTCCATCAGCTGCGGCGAGAGCGCCGCGCAGTTGACCGCGACAAACTTGCGGCTCGGGCGGCCGGAAAGGCGGTGAATGGCGCGCGCCACCAGCTCTTTGCCCGTGCCGCTCTCGCCCTCGATGAGCACGGTTGCCGTCGTCGGCGCCACGCGGCGGATGCTGTTGAAGATGGCCTGCATCTGCGGGCTGTCGCCCAGCATCGCATCCAGCCCGCCGTCGGGGTGCAGCTGCGTCTCCAGCTCGCGATTCTGCGCCTCGAGCTGCCGCGTGTGCGCCGCGCGCTTGAGCAGCAGCTCCACCTCATCGAGGTTCAGCGGCTTGGTCACGAAGTAGTAGGCGCCGTGGCGGCGCGCTTCGGCAGCCGTGTCCTCGCTGCCGTAGGCCGTCATCATGATGCAGGTCGGCGGCTTGGAGAGGCCGCAGGCAAAGTCGATGAGATCCATCCCGCTCTCACCGCCCAAGCGCAGATCCGTCAGCAGCAGATCCACCGGCTCGCTCTCCATGATGGCGCGCGCCGCCTTGCCGTTGGCGGCGGCGTACACCTCATAATCATCCTCGAGCGCTTGGCTGAGGACATCGCGCGTCGACTTCTCATCGTCGACAATCAGCAGAATCGGCTGCATGGCAAAACGGCATGACAAAACGAAAGACGACCGGCGGAACAGCCGCCGGTCGTGCTCGGTGAAAACCTGACCCTCAGATCAGCCAGAGACCCTCCGTCTCATCGAACCCGAACATCACATTGAAGGCGTGCACACCCTGACCGCCGGCCCCCTTGATCACGTTGTCCTCCGCGCTCATCAGCACCAGACGATGCGTGCGCGCGTCGACCGACCAGCCGATATCCACGAAATTCGTGCGCGTCACGTACTTCGTCTCGGCGGGCTTATTCTCGCCCATCAGGCGGACGAAGGGAGCTCCGTCGTAGGCGCGGTGCAGGCAGGCGCCGACCGCCTCCGCCGTCGCGCCGGGAGCCAGCTTGGCCACCGTCGTCGTCAGAATCCCGGTATTGACCGGCATCAGATGCGGAGTAAACGTAATCACCACCTTGGCACCCGCCTCGAGAGAGAGCTCCTGCTCAATCTCCGAGAGATGGCGGTGGCGGGGCAGGGAATAAGCGTGCATATTCTCATTGCACTCGCAGAAGTTGTAAGCGATATCGGCTTTGCGGCCTGCGCCGGACACACCGCTCCCGCTGTTGACGACGATGTCGTCGGGCAGCAGAAGCCCCTCGCGCAGCAGCGGAGCCAGCGGCAGAATGATGCTCGTCGGGTAACAGCCCGGAGAGCCCACGATGCGAGCCTTCTCGATCGCCTCGCGATGGCGCTCCGGCATCCCGTAGACGGCCTCCTGCATCAGCTCCACATCGGGATGAGCCTTGCCGTAGAACTCCTCATACACCGCGGGATCATTCAGACGAAAATCGGCCGAAAGGTCAATCACGCGCAGCCCGGCCTCGACCAAGCCGCGGGCATAGGCCGCCGCCACGCCGTGCGGCAGCGCGAGAAAGGCCGCCTCAGCGCCCGTGGCCGCAATCGCCGCGACGTCCGAATCGGTAAACTTCAGATCCGCACCGGGTACGTGGCGGAAGCGGGGAAAAACATCACAGAGCTCCTGACCGGCGTACTGGCGCGACGTCGCGCAAACCAGCTCCACGCCTCGGTGGCGAAGCAGAATACGCAGAAGCTCTTGGCCTGTGTAACCACTGGCACCGACAACAGCTGTTTTCACTTTTTTCATGACAAAAGTAGTGTATCACGAAAAAAAGGTGTTGACAACCACAAAAACGCCGTGTATAATTCCCCCGCCGACGGCCTCAAGGGGCCAGAGGTACACAGAACGGGCAGTAGCGCAGTCTGGTAGCGCACTTGCATGGGGTGCAAGGGGTCGTGGGTTCGAATCCCGCTTGCCCGACGAATGAGAGCCGAGTCGCAAGACTCGGCTCTCTGAGTTTTTGCAGCAGCGCGCGCCGACGTCTAACGACACCCGCGGACGACACCCGCGGACGACATCCGCTAGCGACACCTGCGGACGGGACGCAAGGCGGCTCTGCCGCTCAAAAGCCTGAGGCGGAGCCGAAAAGGAGAGGGCGAGCCGCGGATTCCTCCGAGCCCCGCTTCCGCTCCGATAGCCCACCGACGTCGATTTACGGTTTGACTCGGAGCCCGCGATGGGCTAGCATGGCGCCGCGCCGAGGCCGCGCCTCGCGCCGGACTCCCCTCAACACAGCCTTCACCGCCCTCACCGCCACTCACCATGAAACGCCGATTGACCCTTGCCTGCTCCTTGGCGAGCTTGGCTCTCGCCGCCGTGAGCCCCGCACAAGCTCAGGCCGCCGTCTTCGGCGCGGGGTCCGCCGCTTTCGGCGCGTCGCTCGTGCCTCCCACGGGTGAAAATCCGGTCTGCGACGCAAGCGCCGCGGCGGGCTCGGTCTGCGTCGGCTACACCACGCTCAGCGAACTCCTCCTCGACGAATCGCGCGAGCACATGCAAAACCTGCGCACCGGCATCGGCACCCTGCGCGCCGGCATCTCGCCGAGCATCCTGACGGACGGCAGCCGCATGCCTTGGGTTGACCCGTGCGCCGTCGCCCTGACGCTGACCGGCAGCAGCGCTCATCATGCCGGGCGCGGCGCCGACGGGGACTACCACAGCCGCAGCGGCGGACTCATGCTCGTTGCGGCTCGCGCACTCAGCTCATCGCTCACCCTTGGCGCCGACCTTTCCCTGAGTTCGGCCCGCGCGAAAAACTCCGGCATGACCCTCAGCGCCGACTCCTGGTACTTTGACCTCGTGGCGGACATGGGGCAGGGCGCCTTTCGCCGGAAGGCCGGCATCGGCATCGGCGTTTGCGCACTTGATACCAAGCGCTTCATCATCGGCTCCGCCGACAGCGGCTCCTCCCCCGTCGCCTTGCGGGGAAAGCGGAACTCCACCGTCGTGAACCTCTTTTACGAGGCGTCGTACGACCTGCCCCTGACCCGCGACGGCCGCCACCGCCTCGCTCCCCTGGCTCTCGCCGAAATGAGCATGGCCGAGCTCGGCCGGCTGACCGAGCAAGGAAGCCCGCAACCGAACCCCGTCGTCTCCTTCGACAACGACGCAGAGTATTTGGCCCTGGCTGCCGGCCTGCGCTACACCCGAGCTTGGGGCATGAGAAACAAACCGGGCTACTTCACCCTCGACGCCCTGATCGCTCAAGACATCCGCAGCGAGGGCGGTTCCGTGAGCCGCTTCTCGGGCGGCGTCTCCCCCGTTCACCTGCATGCTGACCGAGCAGGAAAGACCTCCCTGCGCCTCAACGCGGCACTCGTGCACCCGCTCAATACCGAATGGGCCCTCAGTGCCCGCCTCAGCGCCGACATCCGCTCCCGCAAAAGCATGCTCGGCGCGGCCCTCGGCATCCGCTATACCTTTTGACAAGGGCGGCTCGCCCCGCCTTACGCCGCCCCCTCGCCCCGCCTCGCGCTAAGCGACGTCTGCAAGAGAACCGAGAAACGGCCCCCTCCCTTATGGAGGAAAAGCGCCGACGGAGCCAAGAGAGACAGGGCGCCGACGCATCTTTGAAAGCTGACCTCCAAGCTGTGAAATCTCCTTGCCTCACTGCCTCGGAGAAAAGAAAATCGCGCGGAAGATGAAAAAATTGTTTGACTTGATACCCCGGCAGTGTTAGCATGCGGGCGAGGATCGAGAGGCTCGGCGCGGCGTGAATGCCGCCGCTGTCTCCTTTTCCCCTCGGAGCGACTCGCGAGCGACAAGTTTGGGTGCGGCCGCACAAGGCGGTCGATACCCGTATGGAGGCAAGCCCTCGCCTGTCACGTGTACGGGCGGGGGCTTTTCCGGCGGTCGGTGTCCGTTGAAACGCGCTCAGGGCTTCGCCTCCTGCAGCGCCTGGGGATAGCCGTTTTTCGCAGCCGCCTGCAGATAGCGCTCGGCCAGTTCGGGAGACTGCTCCGCGCCCCCCTTGCCGTCGCGGTAGCTGAGATAGAGCGCGAACTGCGCCCGGGCCGAACCGAGCTCTGCCGCCGCATGAAGAAGATCGTAGGCCTTGTCCTGATCCTGATACATACCGATACCCTCCGCCGCGCAGCGAGCCAGCTCACAGACCGCCTCCGCGTGATTGGCCCGAGCCGCCTTGAACAGCCAGACAACCCCGGCGTGCTTATCCTGCTCACAGCCGCGACCCTCCAGCAGACAAAGCGCCAGATTGTACATCGCCTGCGGCACGTCCTTGCGGGAGAGCAGCTCCCGGTACAGAGCCACAGCCTGCGCCGCGTTCTGCTCCACGCCGATGCCCTGCTCATAACAATAGGCGACATTGCAGATAGCGTCGGCATGGCCAAGCGTCGCCGCGGCATCAAACAAGCGGAACGCCTCGCTCGGATCGGCCTTCAGGCCGCAGCGGCCCTCCAAAGTGCAGACGCCCAGAGCACAGGTCGCTTGGGCATTTTTCTCATCGGCAGCCGCCCGAAGCTGCTCAAGCGCCTCCTGCTGCCCCTCGGGAGAGCTGATCAGGTGAAAAGCGATGGCGACGCGCGCCATACTGTTGCCGAGCTCCGCCGAGCGCCGGAACGCATCGAGAGCCTTTTGGCGGCCGGCCTCATTGGGCTCAAGCACATTGCAGAGCAGACCGAAATTCAGCAGAGCGCCCGCGTGTCCCTTGTCCGCAGCGAGGCGGTAGTATCGCAGAGCCTCGGACGGATCGCGCTGAACGCCGATACCCTTCTCACAAAACTGCCCCAGCAGATAAGCCGCCTCAGCATCGCCCGCGTCCGCCGCCGTGCGCAGCTCAGCGGCGGCTTTGGCCTGTTGAGCGCCATCCTGACCCTTCATAGCCGCTCGGGCAGACTCGATCAACGCCCCCTCGCCGGGCTCAGCCCCCGAAGCCCCGTCCGGCGCTTCCCCCGAAGGCGTATGGGGTGTCTCCGCGCCGGATTCGCTGCGGGACGCGTCCGAATCGCCCGCTGCGTCGGAGCGGCCGTCTTGCTCAGCCCCGGCGGGCGCATCGCCCGCAGCGGGTTCATTGCCCGCAGCAGACGCATCGCCCGTCGCAGGCGTGGTCGAAGGCGTCGTCGGCTTCTGAGGCGCGGCACTGCCGGAGACTGCGGCTGCCTCGCCCGCCGTCGAGCTTGTCTCCGCGCCGGATGCTTTGGCGGAATCTTCATCATCGCCGCACGACGTCAGCAAGACAGCGGTGCAGAGTAACAGAAAGGGAGAAAAGAACTTCTTCATGAAAGACCTTCGTGTTGAGCAAGTCGATGTTACCGACTGATACGGCAAATGTCAATCCCCAAAGCGGCTTGAGCGCGGGAAGAAAGCGCGAGCCGCCGCGCGGAGCCGCGTCCGTCTCGCCATGAATTTTTGACGAATCTGCACATTATGCTTGCTTTCGTCCGAAAGAGTGATAAAATCGGCGCACGCCCACGGGGCATTAGCTCAGTTGGTAGAGCGGTTGCATCGCACGCAACAGGTCAGGGGTTCGAATCCCCTATGCTCCACTCCGAGACCAAGCGGTCGGCTCGACAAGAGCCGACCGCTTTCTCGTTTTCTGGGACGAGCACCGCGTGTGCGGAAGGCGCCGGCCACACCCCCGGCTCCCCGGCCCTCCGGCCTGAGCGCGCAGTTCCTCCGCCTCTGCGCATGCGCCGAGCGGAACCGCGGTGGAGGATGGGCGACAGCCTGCGGCGGCTCAAAGCGACCGCTTGCGACCTGCGCGGGGCAGGGGATGCAAAAAGCCCGCAAGCGTTGAGCTTGCGGGCTTTGAGGAGTACGAAGTATAAGATTCGAACTTATGACCCCATCCGTGTGAAGGATGTGCTCTACCACTGAGCTAACTTCGCATGATCCCTTCGAGTGGCCTCGCTTGTTTCGCCAAGGCTTCCTCGCGGATGCGGGCGCATTATACACGCCGCTGTTCCGCAAGGCAAGCCTTTTTTTCAAAAAATCAGGATTTTTTGAGCCGGGCGATGGCTGCTTCCATCGCTTGGAGTCCCTGCATGAGCAGCTCCGGTGATGTGGCAAAGTTGAGTCGCACGCATTGTCCGTCGCCGAAGTTGGCGCCGTCGTCCAAGTAAACGCCCGCTTCTTGCAGGAAGAAGTCGTGCGGTGAGCTGAGGCCGAGTGCGCTGCAGTCGATCCAGAGCAGGTAGGTGGCTTCGTGGGGGCTGAGTCGCAGTTCGGGCATGTGCGTGCTGATGAAGTTTTGCGCGAGCTCGCTGTTGCGGCGGAGGGCTTGGAGAAGTTCGGCGTGCCAGCCCCAGCCTTCGCGGTAGACGGCCTCGGCCGCTGCGTAGGCAAAGACGTTGAGGGTGGGCAGGCTGTGCCCCTGCGCTTTGATGATGCGCTCGCGCAGTTCGGCGTTCGGGACGGCCATGTAGGTGAAGCAGATGCCCGCCATGTTGAAGGTTTTGCTCGGGGCGCTGAGCATGATGGTGCGCTGCAGGATTTCGTCCGGCAGGCTCAGGGCGCTTTGGTGGCGCAGGTGCTCGTCGAGGACGAGGTCGCAGTGGATTTCGTCGGAGCAGAGGATGAGGTCATGCCGGCAGCAGAACTCGCCGACGCGCAGCAGTTCTTCGCGGCTCCAGCTGCGGCCGAGCGGGTTGTGCGGGTTGCAGAGCAGGAAGAGTTTGGTGTCGGGCCGTACGGCGGCTTCCATCGCCTCCCAGTCAAAGCAGGCTCGGCCGTTTTGCCGGATGCAGGGGACGGTGATGAGCTTGCAGTCGGTGTCTTCATGGCAGTGCAGCATGGGCGGGTAGGCCGGGGTGCAGACCATGATGCCGGCATGCGTCGGGGTGCAGATGGCTCGCGCGACGAGGGTGAAGGCCGGGACGCAGCCGGGCAGGTCGTGGAGCCATTCGGGTCGGGCGTCGATGCCGTGGCGCTCGCGCAGGTAGTCGGTGATGGCGGCGCGCAGCGAGTCCGTCATGAAGGCGTAGCCGTAGAAGTGGTGGTTGAGGCGCTGTTGCAGGGCTTCGATGAGGCAGGGCGGGGACTGGATGTCCATATCGGCGATGCCGAAGGGCAGGGGGCCTTGGAGGTCCCACTTGATGTTTCCGGTGTGGCGGCGCTCTTCCGCGCCGGCATAGATGATGCTCATGGATACAAGTTAGTGCAAAGGCCCCCCTTCCGTCAAGCGCATTCCTGCGCTTGTCGTCGAAAAAGCGCGTTTGCGCGTGCGGCTGTGAGGCGGGACGGCTGCGAGGGGATGCGGGCGCAGGGGGATGCGGTTGCGCAGGGGGAGGCTGGCGCAGGGGGGCTGGCGCAGGGGGGCTGGCGCAGGGAAGGCGGCATGCGGCGGCTGCGCCGGGCAGACGTCGCGGGGG
>DXFQ01000055.1 GCA_019114365.1 Candidatus Parakkermansia intestinigallinarum
GGGCTGGGGCTGCGGGCGGGGCCGACTCAGCCGGGGTGTCGTCGCAGAAGGCAATCTCATCGGAGCCTTCGGGGCGAATGGCGCGCGAATGGTGCCCGGCGCTCAGATCGCCGCGCAGAATGGCCTCGGCAATAGGGTCCTCGAGCAGGCGCTCGATGGCCCGGCGCATCGGGCGGGCGCCGTACTGCGGGTCGTAGCCCTTGTCCACGAGCATGCTGACAACCTCGGGCGAGAGCTTGAGGTCGATCTGCTTGTGGGCGAGGCGGTCGATGAGCTTGCGTGCCTCGAGGCGGACGATTTTTTCAAGATCGGCGCGTTCGAGCATGCGGAAGACAATCAGCTCATCGAAGCGGTTGATGAACTCGGGGCGGAAGTGCTGGCGGGCGGCCTCCGTGATGCGCTCCTTCATGGTCTCGTAGTCGGCACTCTCGGAGCTCATGGCGCCGAAGCCCATCGTGCCTTGGCGGGAGGCCAGACTGGCGCCGACGTTGGAGGTGAGGATGATGATCGTGTTGCTGAAGCTGACCTTGCGGCCGAGAGAGTCGGTCATGCAGCCTTCTTCGAGCACCTGCAGCAGCAGGTTCATCACATCGGGATGCGCCTTCTCCACCTCGTCAAAGAGGATGACGGCATAGGGGCGTCGGCGCACTTGTTCGGTGAGCTGGCCGCCCTCGTCGTGACCGACGTAGCCGGGAGGCGAGCCGATGAGGCGGCTCGTGCTGAACTTCTCCATGTACTCGCTCATGTCGACTTGGATGAGCGCGTCGGCCGTGCCGAACATGATTTCGGCCAGATTGCGCGCCAGATAAGTCTTGCCGACGCCCGTCGGCCCCATGAACAGGAAGGAGCCGATGGGGCGGCGCGGGTCTTTGATGTCGGCGCGGCTGCGGCGCAGGGCCCGCGAGATGGCCGAGCAGGCGACGTCTTGCCCGATGACCTTGCTCTTGAGCTCGTCTTCCATGCGCAGGAGCTTTTCAGCCTCTTTCTCTTCCATGCGCGAAAGCGGAATGCCGGTCCACTTCGAGATCACCGTCATGATATCCTCTTCGCTCACGTCGATGTAGGAGTCGTTCATGTGATGGCGCCAGCTTTCGACCCGCTGCCGGAGTTGCTCGCCGAGCTCCTTGATGCGATCGCGGTAGCGGGCGGCCTCTTCAAAGAGCTGGTCCGCGACGGCGGCGCTCTTCTTCTCTTCGAGGTCGCGCAGCTCCTGCTCGGTGGCCTTGATGTCCGCCGGGCGCGTCATGCGAGCGACGCAGAGGCGCGAGCCGGCCTCGTCCATGAGGTCGATAGCCTTGTCGGGCAGGAAGCGTCCCGTCAGGTAGCGCTTGGACAGCCCGGCGGCCACTTCGAGAGCTTTGGGCGTGTAGTGCACGTGGTGATGCTCCTCGTAGCGGGGAGCGACGCCTTTGAGAATGAGGATGGTGTCCTCAACCGACGGCTCGCCGACCTGCACCTGCTGGAAGCGGCGCTCGAAGGCGGCGTCTTTCTCAATGTGCTTGCGGTATTCGTTGAGCGTGGTTGCGCCGATGGCCTGAAGCTCGCCGCGCGAGAGCGCGGGTTTGATGATGTTGGAGGCGTCCATCGTGCCCTCGGCCGAACCCGCGCCGATGAGAGTGTGCATCTCGTCGATGAAGAGAATGACGTTTTTCTCGCGCCGAATCTCGTCCATCACCGCCTTGAGGCGCTCCTCGAACTGCCCTCTGTACTTCGTGCCAGCCACCATGAGAGCCAGATCCAGCGAGATAAGCCTCTTGCCCAGCAAAAACTCCGGGACTTCTCCGGCGACAATCTGCTGAGCGAGCCCCTCGACGATGGCCGTCTTGCCGACGCCTGCCTCACCCAGCAAAACGGGGTTGTTTTTGGTGCGGCGGCAGAGAATCTGGATGACGCGCTCCATCTCAGCCTGCCGGCCGATGACCGGGTCAAGCTCGCCTGCGGCGGCGCGCTGCGTCAGGTCTCGGCCAAAGGCTTGGAGGGCAGGCGTGCGGCTGCGAGATCCGCCGCCTCGCCCGCTGTGCTCGTGGAGAAAGGCGTTGGCGTCTTCCTCCTCGTCCTCGGGGCGTTCGTCGCCGCCGCGGTTCTCATCGTCGTAGGGGCGCTCGGGGCCCTTGTCGTCGTCGGAGGCTTCGGGGTCGTAGGAGGCGGAGAGCTCTTCGGAGACGGCGCGCGCGGCGTCCTTGTAGGTGACGCCCGAGTCGTTGAGGGCGTGCAGCGCGATGCCGTCCGTGTCGCAGAGCATGGCGAGCAGCAGGTGCTCGCTGCCGACGTAGCTGTGCCGGAGCCGGGCCGCTTCAGATCCCGCACTCACCAGCAGCTTGCGCGCACGCGGCGTGTAGAGCAGCTTGTCGGGGTCTTCCGCCGAGTCGCCGGGCACGAGACTGCCGGAGATGCGCTCGGCCAGCTGGCTGATGTTGACGCCGAGCTTCTCGAGAACGGCGCACGCGACACCTTGCCCCAGCTTGAGAATGCCGAGCAGAATGTGCTCGACGCCGATGTACTGGTGATGGTGCAGAGAGGCTTCGCGACGCGCGTAGCTGAGTATTTGCATGGCTCGGGGTGAAAAGTTATTCATGGTCGGAAGGGGATGAAAAATAGGGTGAACAAAAATGAAAACGCAGGTGCCGGAACATTTGTAGAAGGGAATAGGCGCGCGCGGCGTCCTGCTCCGACTCTTTGGTGACTTTCGAGAGGGCAAGCGAACCGGGCGCGAGCTCGATGAGGCCCTCGGCCAGCAGACGCATGAGAAGGGGCGGATCCGTCACCTCGTCGCTGCGAACGATGTCGAGGCCGGCGCCGAGTATCAGAACCGACAGCAGCCTCCTGAACTCGGCATAGTTGAGGCGATGAGCGTAGCGGAGCTGCCCGTAGCTGCGGCCGACCTGATCGCAGAGCTCAAGGGGGCGCTCGGCGATGAGCTTGATGCGCAGCATCTCTTCTTTGCGGCGAATCTCCGCTGCGGTGCTGATGGCCCGGCGGAAGAGCTCGTCGCTCTGCCCGACCGGAGTAGGCCCCGCGCAGAGCAGAAAGCCGTGAGACTCGTCGTCGTCGTCACTGCCGAAGAGCGGAGTGAACTGCAGGTTGAGTTTGTCGCAGGCGCGGCCGACCTGCTCGGTCATGTCGGCCAGGGCCAGCGCGGGCAGGTGGAGCATGAGGTAGAGTTGCAGACCGTCGCCGGCCTCGTGCGGATTGCTCGTCAGGAAGCCCAGTTTCTCATGGGTTGCGAAACTGATGTGGCCGTCGATTTCCGCCATCAGCTCTCGGGCGCGGCGCAGATGCTCATCAAAGTGTCCGCCGCCATAGAGCATGTGCACCACGAGGTGCTCCTCTTCGTTGAGCATGACGCAGACATTGCCCTTGCGGTTCAAGGCGATGGAGCAGCCCTGCTGCCGCGCAGCCATGCAGGGCGTGATGAGCTTGCGCTCCAGCAGCATGCGCCGCTGATCAAAGCTCAACTCGGAGACATCGGTGAAGCGGCTCAGCCCGAGTCGGCGTATGCCGCTGAGCTCCTTGCTGAGCTGTTCCGCGACGAGGCGGCGCGACTCATCGCTGCTCCAGCCGGGGAAAGGAAAGCCGGGCAGGTTGCGCACGGCGCGCAGCACCGAGCCGAGAACAATATCACCTTCGCTGTCGATGCGGGAAAGCCAGGGCACGGTCGTCTTTTGCGCCTTGGCAATGAGGGGAGGGAGGGCGGCCATCAGTCGAGATTCTTGAGTTGGTCGCGGAGGCGAGCCGCCGTCTCATAGTCTTCGCGCTCAATGGCGCGGCTCAGTTCCGCTTCTATCTGTTTCCGTGTAAGGGCAGGGGATGCACCGTTCGGCGCAGGCTCTTCGCTGCCGGCTTCCTGAGTCTCAGCGTCGCTGAAGATTTCGCGGGCGAAGACGCGGTAGCAGTCGGGGCAGCCGAGGTGCTCGCTGCGGCGATAGTCATCGAGGGTGAAATGGCAGACGGGGCATTCGGTCAGCAGATTGCCCTTGCTTTCCGCATCGCCGTGTTGCCGAGACGGGGAAGCGCCGATGTTGAGCTCCTTGAGCAAATTGCCGACGCGCTCTTGGAACTTCTCCGGGAAAAACTTCTCGGCAAAGCTCAGAGCCTGAGGATCAAAGAGCCCCCTTGCCTTGGCGCACTCTTCGCAAAAGGCAAGCTCCGTCACCTCTCCGTTGATAATCTGGGTGAGAAACATGGTGGCGGGTTTGCCGCAGATTTGGCATTTCTTCACGCGCGCTATGATACACGAAAAAATCTCCCGTGGCGAGCCAAGACCTTGCTTTCTGTGTCATTACTCGCACAAGGGGCTCATCCGTCCCGCGATGTGAGGTTGACGAAAAAAACGCCTCGTGGTAGAGTGGAGGCGTTGCAGCCATGCCGGATGACCCCGACCAGAAGATACACCTGATGGATGATGTCCTTGCCAGCCAAGTGGCGGCCGGCGAGGTGGTCGAGCGCCCGGCCTCGGTGCTCAAGGAGCTCGTTGAAAACAGCATTGATGCCGGTGCTCACTGCATTCGCGTCGAGGTGCGCCGCGGTGGTATAGCCCTGCTCAAGGTGACGGATGACGGCTGCGGCATGAGTCGCCTCGATGCCGAACTTTGCCTGCGCCGCCATGCCACCAGCAAGTTGCGCCGCGCGGAGGACCTCTTCGACATCCGGCAGCTCGGCTTTCGCGGCGAGGCTCTGCCCAGCATAGCCTCCGTCTCTCGCCTCACCATCCGCACCCGGCGAGCGGAGGATGTGGAGGGCACCGAACTGATTTGCGAGGGGGGAGAGGCGCCTCGCGTGAGCGGAGTCGGCTGCGCTCCCGGCACCGAGATCAGCATGGCCGACCTCTTTTACAACACGCCGGTGCGGCGCAAATTCCTCAAGAGCGAAGAGACCGAGTCCGGGCATGTCGAGCACCAGCTGCGCTTGCACGCCCTCGCCTTTCCCGGCCTCCGCTTCGTGTTGGTCAAAGACGGCTCTCTGTGTTTTGACCTGCCGGCGACCTCGGATTTGCGGCAGCGCATTGCCGGCTTCATCGGTCGAGAGTTAGCCGAACGCCTCATGGCCATTCGCCCTGCGGAAGCGCCGGGGGTGCGTGTCAGCGGTTACCTCATGCCGCTGAGCGAGGCGCGCCGCAACCGCCGCATGCAGTATATCTTCCTCAACGGCCGCCCGATAGAAGACAAAATCATCACGCGAGCCATCCGCGACGGTTACGGCGGCTTCCCCACGGGGCTGCATCCCGCTCTGTTTCTTTATCTGGAAGTGGATCCCGGTCTGGTGGACGTCAACGTGCATCCTGCCAAGCGCGAGGTGCGCTTTCGCCGCCCTTCGGACATCACCCTTGCCGTGCTGGAAGCCATCGGCTCGACCCTGGCCGCTGCCGCGCGCGGCGAGCAGAGCCTCAGCGGAGAAAAGACGGCCAATAATAAGACCCCCGATGACAGGGCTCCCGATGCCGCGACTCCCGATGCCAAAGCCCCGGATGAGAGTGTGCCGGAAGGGAGTGCTCCTCCTCAGCCGATCGCACCCGGCGCCGAAGCTCAGCCCCAAGCGGCGGCCGCACCGCTGCGGCATGGGCCCGAACGTGCCGAGGTGCCGCCGCCGGGCGTCACCGATGCCAAGCCCGCACTGACGCCCCGCCTCGTGCTGCAAGCGCTGGCCCAACCGCGCCAGCAGGATTTGAAGCTCCCCGCGTCACCTCCCGGCAGCGGCAGCGCCGTCCCGCAGGCAGGAGCCGCGGGT
>DXFQ01000056.1 GCA_019114365.1 Candidatus Parakkermansia intestinigallinarum
GGCGAGGTCGATATCCGCCATGATGATGCCGCTCTCGCGCCTAAAGCGCTCGCTCTCCGCCACAATGTGCCCGTTCTCGGCAATCAGCGCATGGCCGCCGTAAACGACGTCCTGCGTGCTCTCGCCGACCCCGGCCGACGAGAAGACGTAGCCGGAGAGGCAGCGCCCGCTCTGCTGGGCGACGAGGTTGCGTCGGTAGGCGGCTTTGCCGGCGAGCTCGTTGCTGGCGGACGGATTGAGGATGACGCGTGCCCCCAGCAGGCACAGGCGGCTGCTGGGCGGGATAACGGACCAGAGGTCCTCGCAGATTTCAACGCCGAAGACGAGGTGGGCATCGTCGCAGAAAAGAAGATCCGCCCCGATGGGCACCGCGCCGAAGCCGGGCAGCATCACCTCGTTCACCGGCAATTTTGCGGCCGGAAGGAATTGGCGCTTTTCGTAAAACTCGCGGTAGTTCGGCAGCACGGATTTGACGACCAGCCCCAGCACTCGCCCGCCCTGCACGACCGCAGCCGCGTTGTAGAGCCCGTCCTGCACCGCGAGCGGAAGGGAAACAACGGCCACCGGGGCCAGACCGTCCCGGCCGAAGCGAGCGGTTTGGTCGGCGAAGCTCCGGAGGCCTGCGAGGGCCGCCTTCTGCAGGCAGGGCTGAAAGAAGAGGTCTCCGCAGCTGTAGCCGGTGAGGCACAGCTCGGGGAAAAGAACCACCTGAGCTCCGCCCTGAACGGCGGCCTGCATGCTGCTGACAAGGCGCGCGACGTTGAACTCCACATCGGCAACCCGCACGGCGGGCGTGACGGAGGCAAAGCGATAATATCCGAAGCTGCTCATTCTGCAACTCAGTCTAGCATGCCCCCGCCCGAAGTCAAGTTTTGAAGCATCCGATCCCATTTCTTTATACGCACAGCGGCGAGCGAAGGCTTGGCCTCCGCTCGCCGGCTTTCTAGTTTCAATACTGATGATCAGCAGGGGACGAATCAGTACCGGGGCATCGTCTTCGCTTCCTTGTGCTCTTTGAGAAGCTTCTTGCCCCAGGACTCGTGATCCGGATAACGAGGCCCGGGCGTCGATTCCAGATAGTCATCCAGCTCTCGGGAGAGATCGCGAAGGCGCTTCTGCTGAGACTTGGCGCGGTTCTCTTTCTCACCGGGATCATCGCCGAGGCAGTACAGGCGGGGCTCAACGCCCTTGGCTCGCAGCAACTTCCAATCGCCGACAAGAATCGCATTGGTCTGATCCGTGCACCACTGCAGGCTGCGATCCCCGGCGGATTCACCCCGGAGCACGGGCACCATGCTTCGCCCGTCCATGGTCTTCGGCACAGGCTGGTCATTGAGCTGCAGGAGCGTCGGCAGGATATCCATCAGCGAGACAATCTCTCCGCAGCGGCGGCCGGGAACGAGCAGGTCCTTCGGCCAAGCCTTCCCCTGCTGGGTACCGACACAGCTGACTAGGAACGGAACCCTCACGCCGCCCTCATAGTGAAGGCGCTTGTGACCGCGCCAAGGCGCGTTTGAGCAGGGCGACTCGGGCGCACCGCCGTTGTCGGACATGAAAAACACGAGCGTATCATCGGCAAGCCCCTGCTCGCGAAGCGCATCCATGATCCGGCCGACACCGCGGTCCACACCGTGAATCATCGCGCAGTAGTGCATGCGAAGCCCCGTCGGAACGGGCACGCCGTTCTCCTCGGCGTGCTGCCGCGTCGCCTCGCGGTCCTCCTTCAACGACTCCATCGGCCAGTGCGGGGCGTTGTAGGAGACAAAGAGGAAGAAGGGCTTACCCTCCGGAGACTGCTCGCGGATGAAACGCACGGCCTCGCGCGTCACGTCATCCGTCAGGTAGGTCACCTTGGGGTTTTCGTCATAGGAGGAAACGATGCGGCTGGGGTTGAGCCCGCCCTGCTCCTGCGCGAGAGGGAAGTACGAACGCGACCCGCCGAGGAAGCCCCACCAACGGGCGAAGCCGCGCTCGGTCGGCGTCTGCCCCTTCGTGTGGCCGAGGTGCCACTTACCCACCACACCGCAGGTATAGCCCAACGGGTTGAGATACTCGGGCAGCAACTTCTCCGTAACGGGGAGGCCGTAGCGGCTCTCGGGCAAGTCGGGATGCTTCCAGTTCGGGTTGACGGTGATGCCGTAGCGCTTCGGCTGGCGCCCCGTCATCAGGGCCATGCGCGAAGGACCGCACATGGGTGCCGCAGCGTAGGCGCGCTCGAAGAAAACACCCTGTTCGGCCAAGCGGTCAATGTTGGGACTGACCACTTGGCGCGACCCCGTGCAGCCCAGATCGCCGTAGCCGAGGTCATCCGTCATGATGACAACGGCATTGGGGCGCGTCGGAGCGGCATGAGCAGATGATGCCAGGCAACAAAGGCCTGCAACCAGCAGTGAAGACAGGAATCTGTTCATGCTGGCACTCTGTCAAAGGAAGCCTCCCTTGTCAAGCCCATTCACGCAGGCCGCAGCGCAAACGCAAGCGAAAATTCGCACCCTCCCCTGCCCCTCGGCACTCAGACCCGGACTTCACCCGAAGCACCGAAAGGAAAGAGACGGGCCTCACCCGCTAATACGAAGTCCTCCTCGGAAGGCAGCCCGATAAAGCTCGCCGAGAGTCTTCCGTTCGGACGCCTTCGCTCGGGCTCCGGCAGCTTCCCGATACACGAGCGCAAGGCTCACCGCGCCCTCAGGCCGCCGTGTATCCGCAGACAACACCGAGCCCTCAGGCCGCCGTGCACGCTCAAGCCTCATTCTCAGGCCGAATGCTCGGCCTCTCACTCCGCGGCGGAAGCGTCGCCGTCCTGAGGCTCAAGATCATCGGCAGCCTGCTTGAGGCGATCGATGTACTGCTCGACACCCCAGCCACGGAAACAGGAGAGATTGCCGACGACCTTGCCGTCGGGCGTCACAATCGCGCCGCTGGGTTTAGCGGTGCATTGATACTCGGGCATCGGCTCACCGCTGATGTAGCCGCAACCGATGCCGCGGCTGCGCTTGAGCTTGGAGTTGTTGAGGATTTCTTTCTCAAAGACCACGCAGACCGGGCAGGTCTTCGGGTCGCTGTAGATCATCCAGACCGGCAAATTGTGTTTTTTGGCGAAAGCCAGCGCGGACTTTTCCGACTTGAACCATTTGAAAGGAACCTTGGCACGAGCCGCCTTCTTCTTGGCAGCCTTCTTCTCGGCCGCCAGTTTCTTGCGGTCGGCCTTGGTGAGGGGCTCGCTGCTTTGTTCCGCATCGGGGGCTCCGTGGTCTTCCGCAGCGAGAGGCAAGGGGGCAAAGGCAAGGCAGCACGCTGCCGCCACCACGGAAGCAAGGCGAATTCTCTTCTTCATGGCGGCATGATGTCATGCGAGCCGGAGCAGGTCAAGCAGAATTCGCGTCCGCCGAAGCATCTTTCCGAAATCGGCCGACTAGAGGGTAAAACCGGGCGGACGGCAGCTCCCGGGGAGGCGAGCCGCGCGAAGCCGCAACCGAGGCCCGCCGAGGCCCGCCGCGGCAAGCCTGACGCGCCCGAGCTCGCCGGGTGCGCTCGCATCACTCGGCGCCCATCTCGAGGAGCCTCTTGCGGTTGCGGCTACTCGGCCCGGTATAGTCCATTGCCGACTTGCCGGCGCGATCGCGGGCGCGGACGTCCGGCTTGGCCTCCCTCATGAACGTCCATACCTCATCCGACATGTAGCCCAGCACGGCATACATCAGCGGCGCGCGCCCGGCCTTGTCGCGTGCGTCGATATCGGCACCGAGCCCGGTGAGCAGGGGCAGCATCCACCCGTGATCCCCCCGCATGAGAGAGTACATCAGCGGCGTGCGACCCTCCGCATCGCGGCTGTTGATATCCGCCTCGGCAGACACGAGCAGGCGAATCGCGGCCTCCGCATCGGGAGAAGCCATGCGCCTGTAGCAGGCCGCCATCAGCGCATTCTGCCCGGCCGCGTTGCACGCCTCGGCATCCGCCCCCGCGGCCAGGAGAAGCTGCGTGCAGCGCGTCACGACATCCTTGCCCTGCAGGGTCGCGCAGGGGAGGGACAGATACCCGTCCCCCTCCGTCTGCGCGAGCATCAGCGCGGTATTGCCCTGAAGATCGCGCGCCTGCACATCGGCCCCGGCGCCCAGCAACAGCTCCACCATCTCCGGCTGCTGCGAATCCGCCGCCATCATCAGCGCCGTGCGCCCGAGAACGGAAGCGGCATTCACCCCTGCCCCGGCGTCGAGCAGGGCCTTCACTTCCTCCGCAGATCCGCGGCGCACGGCCTGCATCAGCGGGGTACGATGCCACGCATCCGTCTCATTGATCTGATCCGGCGCGGGAAGAGTAAAGGCCTCGGGCGCTCCCTCGGCGCAGACAAGCGGTGCGCTCCATGCCAGAGCGGCTAAAGTCTTGATCAAAAATGTTGTATTCATAGGGGTATCGACGCGCTTACTCTATCACAGCGCAACGAGCTTTTCACGCACAAAAGAAACAAATCGTCATTTTTTTCGTTATTGATAGCCCCGGCCGGCGGAGTGCCTGATGCGTCCGGAGGGATGCCGAGGAAGCATGGAGGGCATATCAAGGAGGGCATATCGAGCCAAGGTGCTGCGGACGCGTCCTGTGGCCGTGTACCGCGCCCGAGTCATGCGGCAGCGTGCACCGAAACAGCTCGCGGCACCGACGCGCCGCCCGAGCCCGACACTGCCGGCGGCGCTCGCCCCTGCTTTCAAACGAAAAAGCGCGGCCCCGACCCTCGCCCAAGCGGCCGCCCTCGCCTCCCTCTCTTGACCGATGCGATGCGCTGTGCTAAAGTCCTGCTCATGGAAGATTCGGAACAGAGCAAGATGCTCCGAGGGGAGCTTTTCAACGCGGCGGATGCAGAACTCTGCGCCCTGAGGCTCCGTGCCAAGCAGCTCTGTTACCAATTCAACCGCACGGATCCGTCCGACGAGGGCGCGATGCAGGAGCTGCTCCGCAAGCTCCTCGGCAGCATCCGCGGGCAGGCGATGATCATGCCGAACTTCTGGTGCGACTACGGCTTCAACATCGAGCTGGGCGACGGCGTCTTCATCAACCACGACTGCGTGATGCTCGACGGCGCCAAAATCAGCTTGGGCGATTCGGTTCTCGTCGGTCCGCAATGCGGCTTCTACACCGCTTCGCATCCCTCCGATGCCGAGACTCGCCGCACCGGGGCGGAGTACAGCCTTCCCATCCGCGTCGGCAATGATGTCTGGATCGGCGGCGGCGTCAAAATCCTGCCCGGCGTGAGCATCGGTGCCAACTGCATCATCGCCGCCGGCAGCGTCGTCAGCCGAGACATTCCGAGCGGGGTTCTGGCCGGCGGTGTTCCCTGCCGCGTTCTGCGCCCCTTGGACGCAGCCGAGCAACAGCCTCTCCCCGGGATGGAGCGCTACCGCAACGCCCGGCAGGCGCACTGAGCCGTCGCCTCGGCGGCTTCGGCCGACTCGGTTCGGCATCGCCTTGCAGGGGGCTTGCGACACCCCGGCCCGACCTCGCCTTGCGGAGGCTTGCGACAACCCGGCCCGACCTCGCCTTGCAGGAGGCTTGCGACAACCCGGCCCGACCTCGCCTTGCGGAGGCTTGCGTCAACCCTGCTCCACCCTTCGGGGGCTTCGCTCAACGCGGTCTGCCCCGCCCATGCGGGGGCTTGCGGTCAACTCAGCCCAACAGCCACTTGCCGGGAATCAGGCGCTTGAACAAAGCCACGATGCACCACGTGACGGGCAGCACGATGACGGCCGAGGCCAAGACCAGCAGCTCTTCGCCAATACCCAAGCTGCGGCACAGCATGAAGGCGGGGCCCACGATGAAATAGTGCACCAAGTAGATACCGAAGCCGCAGGAAGTCAGGTTGGCCAGCAGACGGCGCACCCAAAGCGGAGAATCGGTGATTTCTCGGAAGATGAGAAGCAGGCCGGCCACCATCAGCGCAACATTGGGGCTGCAAAAGAAGATGAACACCTCGTGCGCCGGCACATAGGGGACGCCGGGCGTTTCGGGGGAAAGCGCCAAACGGAGCATCTCGCCGAAGCTGCCCGCATGGTAAGACTCCGTCTGCATGATGCGGAAGCCGACCAAGGTGACAAGGTAGCCCATGACGATGAGAGCCGCCCCCGCCGCCAGTGCGCGGCCGAAGCCGATGCGCCTTCCGCGCATCATGAGGTGACCGAGCAGCAGATACCCGCTGAAGCCCGCAAAATAGTGCAACATGCCGCAACTGTTCCAAGCGCAGACGCCCCAGAGCTCGGGCATGGCCAAGTTGAGATAGGGGATGAACAGCGAAAGCGTCCAGAGCCCGAGCACGGCCAACTTCTCACGCAGCGTCGCGCGCTCCAGCCAGGCCGAGAGAATGGGGATGAAGAGGTAGAGCCCGATGAGCACGTAGACGTACCACATGTGCACGCAGTAGAGCGAGAAGCTCAAAGGGATGAGAGCGATCTCGCCGAGAGCGCTGCTCAGCTCGCCGCTCGGCGCGACGGCGGCCGAGACAAAGTGATCGGCAATGCGCGACGGCTCTGCCCCGCCGAGGCCGAGGAAGAACCAAGGGAAGAGGCAGTAGAGGGCGCTCCAGATGAGGAAGGGCCAAAGCACGCGCCCGATGCGTTTGCGCCAAAAGGGGAAAGTTGCCGTTCGCGCGGGCAACAGCAACGCTCCCGTCATGCAGACAAAGAGGGGGACACAGGCACGCGTCGAGCACTGCCAGACGGCGCCCCAGAAGCTCAATTCGGTGGAGGGAGCCGCTAGGGGGTTGAAGAGCAAGGGGTCGCAGCAATGGCAGAGGGTCACCAAAAAGAGGGCGACAAGCCGCAGCCAATCAATCCAGAGGCAGCGGTTCATGAGCAGGGAGCGGTCGTCAGCGGGCATGAGGGCAGTCTATCCGAGAGGAAACGAGGGGTCAAGCAGAAAAGCCGACGGGAGTCGGGCAGTCCGAGCGAGGCCTTGAGCGCACAAAGTCTGCCCGTGGCATTGTTTACAGTTGGCAAAGCTTGCGGAAGGTGCTACAATGAGGCTTACCAAGATGTCCGAATCCAGAAAAGCCAGCAGCAAGCGTACGACCGGCGAAACCGACATCAGCCTCGATCTCAACCTCGACGGCTCGGGTTGCGCCGCCATTGCCACCGGGCACCCCTTCTTCGACCACATGCTCAACCTCTTCGCCCGCCACAGCCTCATCGACATGGCGCTCACCGCACGCGGCGACCTCGAGGTCGATGCCCACCACACGGTCGAGGACACCGGTATCGTCATCGGCGAGGCAATCGCCCGCGCACTGGGTGACAAGCGCGGCATCCGCCGCTACGGCTGCGCCTACGTGCCGATGGACGAAACGCTCTGCCGCTGCGTCATCGACCTCTCCAATCGTCCCTTCCTCGAGTTCCGTGCGCCGCAGGGCGCCGCCGACGCTCCCAACATGCCGCTTTCGCTGACGGTGGAGTTCTGCCGCGCTCTGGCGAACAACCTGCGCTGCAACCTGCATATCGAGGTTTTTTACGGCATGGACGGCCACCACATTGCCGAAGGTATCTACAAGAGCCTCGCCCATGCTCTGCGCGAGGCGGTCGAGATTGATCCGCGTGCGGCTTCCCTGATTCCCTCCACCAAGGGCGCCCTCTGAGCCACCGAAGCTCCACGCCATGAACTCCACGCCATGAACTCCACGCCATGACCCCCGCGGCAACCCCATCGCAACGACGCATATGAGTACTCTGGGCATCATTGATTACGGCGCCGGCAATCTTTCAAGCGTGCGCAATTCCTTTTTGGCCGCCGGCTTTGAGTCGCGCCTCGTCCGCACGCCGGACGACTTGGCGGGCATCACGCACTTGGTGCTGCCCGGCGTGGGGGCGTTCGGCGACTGCGCCCGCGCTCTCGAGGGGCAGGGGCTGGCGCCCGCCATCCGCGACTGGGTGTCGCAGGATCGGCCCTTTCTGGGCATCTGCATCGGCTATCAGATTCTCTTTGAGAGCAGTGAGGAGAGCCCAGGCGTGCCCGGGCTCGGCATCTTCAGCGGCCGCGTGCGCCGCTTCCGCGATCTCGGTCTCAAGGTGCCGCACATGGGGTGGAATGAGGTGAGCGTCGTGCGCGAGGACGACCCGATGTGGGCCGGTATGGGCACGGGGCGGCACTTCTATTTCGTGCACTCCTACTTCCCCGAGCCGGAGGATGCATCGCTGGCGGCCGCTACCTGCTGCTACGGCGAGACCTTCACGGCGGCCATTCGCTGCGGGCGGCTCATCGCCACGCAATTTCACCCTGAAAAGAGCCAGAAGCTCGGCTTGCAACTGCTGAAAAACTTTGCCGGAGCGACCCGGTGAGCGCCGCCTGATTCATCGCCATGAAGACGCTCGACCGCTACATTCTCTTTCAGCTCATCACCGTCACGGCGCTGGGGGTTCTCTCTCTGACGCTGCTGATGCTGCTCGGTCAGCTCTTCAAAGAGCTGCACTCGCTGTTGGTGGAGAGCGGAGCACCGCCGAGCATCGTCGTTGACTTCATTCTGCAGGTCATTCCCTTCTCGCTGACCTTCACGGTGCCGTGGGGCTTTCTGACAGCCGTGCTGCTGGTGTACGGAAGGCTGGCGGCAGACAATGAGCTGACGTCGATGCGCATGGCCGGGCTGAGCCTCTGGCGCCTGAGTGCGCCGGCCATCGGGCTTGCCATTGTGCTGTCGGGGCTCTGCTACTACATCAACATCGAGATCGCCCCCAAGGGCAAGCAGGCGATGAGCGAACTGGTCATGCGCGCCGCGACGGATAATCCGCGCAACCTGCTCAATGCCTCGCAGGACGCGACGCGCATCGACAAGACGCAGCTCTACATCGAGAAACGCAGCGGGGATGATATTCTCGGCCTGCACGTCTACCCCGTCGATGACAGCGGCACCCCCTCGCCCACCATGGGCAACTTTGACGCCATGCACGCCGAGAAGGCTCGCATCGGCACCTTTGATGAACAGCAGCGCATCCTCTCCCTTGAGCTGAGCCACTGCACCATCGAGGCTCACGAGAAGGATGCAACGCACCTCGTCATGGTGGAGAGCATGCCCATGCGCATCCACATCCCGTTGCGCACGCACCGCAAGCTCAAACCCAACCGCTTCACCAACAGTGAAATAGCCGACGTCCTCACCCACACGGAGAGAGTCGCACCCATCGACCTCGCCGCGATGAAGGGCTACAGCACGGCAGCCGGTCGGCAGGAGGCTTTTCCCTGCGCGTCCTTCCTCTGGGCGACGGCTCTCTCTGATGCCGAGTATTACCAGCGCGGTATGAATCAAAAGAACATCAGCGCGTTCAAGACGGAGGGAGTTCAGCGAGCCTCTTTCGCCTGCGCCTGCCTCGTCTTTGCGCTCATCGGTGTTCCGCTGGCCATCACGGCGCGACGCCGCGACACGTCGACGGGCTTTTTCCTCGGCATCATGGTGGCCGCCCTTTATTTCATGGCTCTCGTGCTCTGCGAGCTGTCGCGCAAGTCGAGCGGCATCACGCCCTACATCGTACTCTGGCTGCCCAACGTGATCGGCATCGCCTTCGCCATCTGGCAGCACCGGAGAGCCAAATACCGCGGTTGAGCGGCGCGGCTCGCCGAGCTGCGGGAACGGCGCTGCGTTTTCCCCTTTTCCTGCCCGGCCACCTCTCCAGCCTGCCACCCTCTCCAGCCTGCCCCCTTTCCCCGCCCGGCCCCGCCCTGCCTTTTCCGGCCCTTGCCGCGGCTGCCCGCAGTTTCGCGCCCTCGCATCGACTACCCTGAGCTGACCGACGCAGCCGTCGCGCCCTCCTCGCCTGTTGCGCCCTCGGCTCAGAGCGAGCCCCTGCCCCTTCGCTCGGCAGCTTGTCGGAGAGAAGGCAAGCAGGGGCCAGAGAGCATGCTCCCCACACCAAAACAAACGCCCTGCGTCCCTTCAAGGGGCGCAGGGCCTTGTAAATACAACTGAAATCAGCGAGCTATCAGGGCTTGACCACCGAGGCCAACACCACCGTGCCGTTGAAGGGCGAGGTCACGTTCTCAGGCAGCTGCACCTGGCTCATGCGGAGGGACTCGTTGAGCTTGATGCCCGAGATATCCGCCTCGAGGTGCGTCGGCAGATCCTTGACGGCGGCGCGAACGGGCACCTCGTAAATGATCTGGTTGACCTGACCGCCCATGCTCACGCCGACCGGCGTGCCCTTGAGGCGGAGCTCGACCTTGGCGCGCACGACCGTCTCAGGCGTCACGGCCTGGAAGTCGAGGTGCGTCGTCGTGTCATTGAGGAAGTTGCGCTGCACGTTCTTGATGAGCGTGAACATCTTCTCACCGTCGATGTCGAGCTCGACGACGAGGCTGTCGGTCTCCTTGTCGGCAAGCAGAGCGCGGACGTCCGCAGCCTTGGCCTGGATGTTGATGTTCTTCTCGATGTGCGGGCCGTAGACGACGCCGGGCAGGTAGCCCTGAGCACGGAGAGCGTTGAGCTTGCCGGTGCCGACAACCTCACGCTTGCTGACCTTGAGTGTATACTCTGTCATGGTATCAGAATCGAATGAAATGTTGTTTTGTCTGGAGTTCTTCCGACGTCGGTGCGTCCGATATCACCCGCCGGGTTTATCTCGCCTGAGCCACGAGGCGGAGGCGGACCCGCAGGGTAGCACTCCCCGCATCGATTGTCAAGCAAAATCAGCGAAAAGCGCCCGTTATTTCACGCAGCGCCCCCGTTCTTCGAGGCGTCGGGGTACTGGATGCGGCTGTGGTGGCTGGCGCATACACCCTTGATGAGCGCCTCTTTCATCAGGTCGATTTCGCCGAGGGTGAGACCGCAGTCGTTGAGGTGACCATCGAGAATGCGGCTGCGGAAGATGTTTTCAATCATATTGCGGTAGTCATCTTCCGTCGCGTGGTTGAGGGATCGGGTCGCGCTTTCAACGGCGTCTGCCATGCTGACGATGGCGCTTTCGCAAGACTGCGGAATCGGCCCCTTGTAGGTGTAGACGGCTCGGTCGACGGGCTGGGGGCAGGTGTCCGTCAAGCCCTCGTCAAACTTGCGCTTGGCCTCGTCGTAGAGGTCGCAGGCTTTGCGGTAAAAGAAGTAGACCAGCGAGCGGCCATGGTGTTCGCGAATCACGTCGATGATGCGCGACTCGAGTCCGTTTGACTGCGCGAGCTTCACGCCGTCATCGACGTGGCCGAGGATGATGCGCGCACTCGCCTCCGGCGTCATGCGGCTGTGGGGCGTCTGCGCTTGGTCGGCGATGTTTTCCGAAAAGTATTCCGGCCTCTGCAACTTGCCGATGTCATGAAAGAGAGCGCAGGCTTCGACCATGTCCGCATCCGCCTTCAGCGCGACGGCGGCGGACTTCGCCAGCAGGCTCACCTCCTGACAGTGCGAATAGGTGCCGGGAGCGGTCTCCTTGAGCTTGTTGAGCAAGGGGTGGTTCGTGTCCGCCCGCTCCTTCCACGTCATGGGCGTAAAGAGGCTCGAGAGCGTTTCGAGCACCGGCAGCGCACCGGCAAAGATAATCACCGTGAGCAGGTTGACCCCCATCGTCACGGCGAAGGCAATGCTGAGGCTCTTGGCTCGCCAGACGGTGCCGTCAAAGTAAAAATAGTTGAGCAACACCACGGTGAGATACACAATCAGACCGGTGACGATGCCGCCGACCAGCGGCTCGGAGCGCTTCTCGTAGCGCGCGTAATTGGTGCTGACAACGCCGGCCAGCAAGCTGATAATGAGATAGTTAACGGCAACCTCCGACGAATCGCCGGGGAACATGGCCACGCCGAAAAGCGCACAGGCCAGCGCCGTATACACCCCGAGCGGGCGCCCGGCCAGCACCGTCACCGTCACCGGCGCGAGCATGTAGGGCATGACCAGCAGCAGATGGCGCGGCCGGATGTACTCGAGCTCGACGTACGAATCGACGAGATTGTAACAGAAGGAGATCATCCAGAGGATGAGCATCTGCAACACCACCATGAAAAAGGCCATGCCCAGCTTGCGGCAGGTCTGCTGCTGGAAGACATGCGACACGGCACTCAGAGACCAGAGGACAAAGGAGCCGATGACAATCCAGGTGACGCGGTATGCCGCGCTCGACACATCGGGCGCCGCAGCCGAAGCCGCCGCGCAGATGCAGAGGGTGCCGAGAATCGCCACGCAGAGCATGGCTCGCGGGTTCGAGTCCAGCTGCACGGGGCGGCTGTCGCTGGTCGGCACGCCCAGCAATTTGGCGAAAAAGGGACTCATGTCGTATGCGTGTCGGGGCATTATAGCAAGCGCAGACGGCCTTGTCAAGAGACCCCTCCGGACCTCGCGCACACGCAGCCTCGCGCTGACACACAAGGCTTCCGGCGCAGCTTCCCCCGCCTCCGTCTTTCCGTGGCTCAGGAGCTGCTCTCTGACTCAGGGGCGGGAATCGACTCGAGGCGGAGGGGAAGAGGCAGACGGGAGAAGAGGCAAACGGTAGATGAGGCAGAAGGGAGGAGGCGGAGGAGAGAAGCGGAAACAAGCCATCCGCGAATGAAGAGCAGAGGAGGGGCCTGTCTCCGCCGCAGAAAAGACGCCGCGCGCGCTCTACCCGAACCGTGCGCGGATGCGCCGCTTTGCATGTCATGACGCAACTTGCGGCGCCTGCGGCTAAATCGCGTGCTTGACTTCCGAAAAAAACAGACTAAAATGAGTGAACCGATAATCATCTATTCATCACCATGAAATACACCATGATTTCCGCCGTGGCGCTTGCCGCCTCCGCCCTCACCGGCATGGCTCAGGCCGACACCAAGGTAGCCGCCGTCAATGTCCGTGAAGTTTTCCTCTCCTACCACAAGAGATTCGACGTTGAGGAAAAGTCGCAGAAGCTGCTGGCCTCCATCCGCCAGGAAGTCGAGGGGCGCCAGAAGAAAATCACGGCTCTGCAGGAAGAAATCAAGGCTTTGGCCGCTCAGGGAGACTCCAGCCTCTCCGAGTCCCGCATGCGCCAGCTGCGCGAGGAGTACGATCGCAAGATGAATGAGCTTCGCGCTCTTGAGAACGAGCTGCGCGACTTTGTCCAGCGCCGCGAGGTCGGGCTCAACAAGGTGCGTCAGGACATGCTGCGCGTCGTCTTTACCGATATCAGCAAGGTCATTCAGGATATCGCGGCCAAGGGAGACTACGACCTTGTCATCAATTCCTCTTCCGCCAGCACCCAGGTCGGCGGCCTGAGCATCGCGACGGAGACCTTCCCCTACGTCAAGGATTCGCTCAACGTCACGCCCGAGGTGATCAAGGCTCTCAACGCCGATGCCCCTGCCGGCTTCAACCCCGAGGAGGCTCAGCGCAAGCTCGTCGAGCAGGTCGGAGCCATGACTTCGGGAGCTGAGGGCGAAGAGGCAAAGAAGTAACCGCCCGTCTCTCCGCTCCTCGCTGCAATCACTCTTCAACATCGCGTCTGCCCATGAACCTCAGTTTCGATGATGTTCTCAGGCTCACCGGCGGCAAAGCCGTCCGCGAGGCAGCTCCCGATCTTTGCATATCGGGAGTGGCCACGCTGGCGGAGGCTCAGCCGGGCGAGGCCGCTTTCCTCGGCAACGAGAAGTATTTTCACGACTACCTGAGCACGAAGGCCTCGCTCGTCCTGATTCCGCCCGGACTGCCCCGCCACCCCGAGGGGACGGCTCTCATCGAGGTCGAAAACCCGTCGCTGGCGTTCAACGCATTGGTGGATCACTTCATGAAGGCGGCGTCCGACTTCGTGCCCGGCATTGCTCCCGGGGCTTTCGTCGATCCGTCCGCGAAGCTTGATGCCGCCAAGGTGCGGGTGTCTCCCGGTGCCGTGATCGAGGCGGATGCCGTCATCGGCGACGGCTGTGATATTGGTCCGGGCTGCGTCATCGGCAAGGCTGCCGTGCTGGGGCGCGATTGCAAGCTCCACGCCCGCGTGGTGGTGCGCGAGCGCTGCATTCTGGGCAATCACGTGGTGATTCAGCCCGGCGCCGTCATCGGCGGCGACGGTTTCGGCTTCCTGCTCAACAAGGAGACGGGGCGCTACGAGACCGTCGATCAGGTGGGCATCGTTGAGATCGGTGACAACGTCGACATCGGCGCCAACACGACGATCGACCGCGCCCGCTTCGGCCGCACCGTCATCGGCGAAGGCAGCAAGATTGACAACCTCGTCATGATTGCCCACAACGTTCAAATCGGCCCGCACACGGTCATTGTCTCGCAGAGCGGCATTGCCGGCAGCACGAAATTGGGCAGCTACGTGACGATTGCCGCGCAGTGCGGTATTGCCGGGCATTTGGATGTCGGTGACCGCGTGGTGCTCGCGGCACGCAGCGGCGTCATGAACAACCTTGAGGCGGGCAAGACCTACTGGGGAGCTCCCGCCGTCCTCTTCAAGGAGGCCGGCATGCAGTACGCCGCCATCAAGCACCTGCCTCAGGCCGTCAAGCAGCTGCGCTCGCTCCAGAAACAGGCCGACGAGATCAAAGAGCTCATCCGCCAAGCCATGGGCGAGCAGGGTGCAGACGCCTGAACGAGTTCTGCCCGCTTTTCTCACCGCGACAGCAAAAGCCCGTTGCCGACATGAAGGCAACGGGCTTTTCGCGTCGCAGCCCTGTCGGCTCCGGCGGGCAGCGGCGCCGTCAGAAGGCTGCACCCTTCTCAGTTCAGAGCCGCCAGCCATGCAGCGGCGGCCTCGGGCACAGGCGCTCCGTCGGCCATTTTGAGCTGCACCTTACCCTGAGCATCGAGCGAAGCCTCCTCCACCCCGGGAAAGAGGCGCAGCAACCCGAGCAGCTCCGACGGCTCGCGAAGCGAATCGAGATAAGCCTGCACGGCGGCATCGACCAGCTTCTGCAAGGGGGCGCGATCAAGCGCATCCGCCCACTTGCGCAACTCCTTGCCGGTATAGGACGAGAGAGCGTCCGCCGTCAGCCGTCGCGCGAGCTGCCCGGCCGGAATCAGCATGCAGAGCAGCTCAGGCTCATCGAGATAGCCCGGTCGCAGCTCGCCCGTCTTCGTCATGATCACACCATCGCAGGGCGACATGTTGTTCTGAGCGATCACCGCCTCGGAAAGCGCCTCCTGACGAAGCTCGAATGCCGGGTGCGGAGCCGCCGCGTAATCAATCTTCATGGCGGCAGTATACACGGAAAACACGCCGCATTCAAGAGCTATCGCCGCAAAGCCACCGCCACATTCTTGCATGCGATGACATTTCAGGGAAGAAACCGCTTGCTTTCACTCAGCAAATCGGCTAGAATCAGAGCATGAAAATCTGCTTCTGCGGCGCAGCGGAGACCACCACGGGCTCCCAACATCTCATTGAAGTCAACGGCAAGCGCATTCTGCTTGACTGCGGCATGTATCAGGGTCACCGCGAAGACGAGCTTCGCATCAACCGCGACTTCCCCTACTTCAACCCCAAAAGCATCGACATCGTCGTGCTGTCACACGCGCATATCGACCATTCCGGCAATCTGCCCAACCTCGTCAAAAAGGGCTTTCCGGGCTACATCTACACCACCTACGCGACGCGCGACCTCTGCCAGATCATGCTCGCGGATGCCGCCCGCATCCAAGCCAGCGACGTCGCCTTCCTCAACAAGATGGATCGCCGACGCGGCGGCGGCGGTGACGTGGCGCAGGTCATCTACACCGAGCAGGACGCCGAACTCTGCCTGCGGCGCTTCATCACCCTGGGCTACGAGATGAGCTTCCCGCTCGCCCCCGGCATCACGCTGACCTTCTATGACGCCGGCCACATCCTCGGCGCGGCCCAAGTGGTGCTCGACATCGATGACGAGGCGGACGGCCGACACAAACGCCTGCTCTTCTCCGGCGACGTAGGGCGCGGCAACAACGAACTGCTGCGCGATCCCGTGCCCGTTCCCGACGTCGACATCATGCTCATGGAGAGCACCTACGGCGGGCGTCATCACGACGCACCCAGCCGCGATGACGAGACCTTCTGCCGCACGATACGCAGCGCCATGAAGCGCGGCGGCAACGTCTACATTCCCTCCTTCGCCGTCGAGCGCACGCAGCAGCTGCTCTACATCCTCAACAGAGCCTACCGCGAGGGGCGCCTGCCGAACTACCCCGTCTACGTCGACAGCCCCATGGCCGTGAGCGCCACGGAAATCTTCCGCATCCACCCCGAGTGCTTCAACAAAGAAGTCTACGACTTCCTCTTTGAAGAGCGCGACCCCTTCGGCTTCGAGCAGCTGCACATGGTGCGCACCGTCACCGAATCCCAGCGTCTCAACACCATGCGCGAGCGCGCCATCATCATCTCCGCCTCGGGCATGTGCGAGGCCGGGCGCATTCTCCACCACCTCAAAAACGGCATCAGTCGGGACAACAACACCGTGCTCTTCGTCGGCTACTGCGCGGCCAACACCCTCGGTCGGCGCATCCTCAACGGCGACCGCGAAGTTCGCATTCTCGGCGACGTGTACCCCGTGCGGGCGCAAATCTGCTCGCTGGATTCGTTCTCGGGCCACGCGGACCACGACGAACTGCTCGCGTACTTCCGCAGAACCGGCGGCAGCAAGAGCAAAGTCTTCCTGGTCCACGGCGAACGCGAGTGCTGCGCCGCCATCAAAGAAGCCCTCCAAGAGATCCACGACGGCGAAGTGCACGTCGGGCATCTGAAGAGCGTCGTTGAGTGCTGACGTTATTTACGGCTTTTACGGCTTGCAAGCGGCGGGAGGCTGTACTACAATGAGACCATGATCGGATCGGGAGCACGACGCGCGCTTCTTCTGCTGAGCGCGGGAGTAGCCATGTGCGGCTGCGGAGAAGCGCCGCGCGGCCACGCCACGGAGGAAGCGGCCGTCGAGTTCGCCGAGCTCAGAGACAGCATCAACCCCGAGACCCTCGTCGATCTCGACGAGACGCAGATAGCGGCCCTCCGAAGCCTCATCAGGCATTTTGCCGAAACGGCCGATGCCCGCTACTGCCTGCCCACCGGCGAAGGCGGATATAACATGCTGCATCTGGCCTGCTTCTTCAAAAAGCCCGAGCTGGCCCGATGCCTGCTCATCGACGGCGCCGATCCGAATGCGCGAGCGACGGATAAGGATTTCGACGGGCATGACGTGCCCGGCGACACGCCGCTCTCCTTCGCGCTGACCGAATACGGCCTCGGGGAAGACGATCCGGCCGTCACCGAGCGTCTACTGGAGGTTTTGGTGGCGGGCGGAGCCGACCTCCGGCTCGACGGGCCGAGCTGCACCCCGCTGCTCATCGTCGCCTGCCGCCAGAGCCACGAGAGCGTTCTGCTCAAACTGCTCGATCTGGGTCTGCCTGTTACCGATATGATCGGAGTCGGGGAGCGGAGCATCCCCTGCACGGCCGCTCCGGCCGCCAACGGATGGAGCAAGGCTCTCGTCCGCCTGCTGGATGCGCTACCGCACGGCAGCGCCGACAATTCAGCACTCAACGTGCTGGCGGAAGCGGCCGTCGGAGCCGCTCCGGGCTCGCTGGACTGCATGAAGCTGCTCATCGCCCGCGGAGCCGACGTCAATGCCCCCGGATGCGAGGGCGAAACACCGCTCTATGCGGCAGCCAAGCTCAACTACGAGCTGCGCCACAGCATGGATGCGCTCAGCCGAGACACCGAGGAACGCTGCCGACGGCTTGAAGAAGCCATTGCCCTGCTGCTGCGGGAAGGCGCCGACCCCCTGCTGGCCGCAGGCAGCGCCGACAGCAACGAATTCCCCGGCTTCACGGCGGCGGACTTCATCGCCAGCAGTCCGCAGCTGCTCGAAAAACTGCGCCGCGAGCAACTGGAGTTCACCCCGCCCACGCAGAACTTCAGCTCGGGCATCGCCCTGCTCTCGGAGATATGCCGCTACTCGCTCTACCCCGACTTTCGCCTGCGCGACGAAGACTTCGACCGCGTCGCCGCCGCGCTGACCCCGACGCCCGAAATGGCGCAGTCCGAGCTCTGCGAGATGGCCATACCCAAGGCCCTTGCCATGCTGGCGCGGCACGACCCCGAGCGCTGCGCCGAGCTGATTCAGCGCCTGCCGCTCTGGCAGCACCCGAGCGAAGAAGCCCCGGGAGCCGAGCTCTGCCACCACCTCTACGCCCTCCTCGTCCAAAGCATCCGAGACACCCCGGATCTCGTCCTGCCCGCCGACTTCATCAAAGCGCAGGCGGAAAAGGCTCTGGCGGAAGACGACGGCGAGCTCAGCGCCCTGCTGCTCGAACTGCTGGCCCGCTGCCCCGATGCGGAACCCGCCATCGAGCCGCTTCTCAACGACGAGCGCCTGCCCCTTGCCGCCGGCGCGTGGCGCGCCCTGCTCCTCTGCCGAGGGCTTCCGACCGGGCAGGACCAAAACGTGCAGGAGTGGCTGAACCGCCACGGCCGGACGGCCGACTCGGAGGTTCTGGCCCGGGCCCTGCGCCTGAGCTCTCTGCAAGAGCTCTGGTTCGGCAAACTCAGCCGTCAACAAATCGAGCAGCTGCTGCAAGACATCGCCGAACTCGGCATCCCCCGAGCCGAAACATTCTACCGCGAACTCTCGCAGAATCTCGACCGACCCGACAAACTCGACGAGCTCGCCGCAGGCATGGCCTCCGCCGCCTTCGAGCTTGAAATGGCCACCTCCCGCTACATCTTCCGCCATGCGGACGCCTTCTTGGCGCCGATCTCCGCAACAGCAAGCGAAGCCCACCATGAATAAAGCGTACAGACAGTCCCTTCTGCCTCTGTTGCCCCTTCTGCTGCAAGTCCCGCAGCTCCGGGCGGCCGAAGACGGCAGCGCTGTGCCGACTCCGGCGGAGCCACCTGCTGCGGCCCCCGCTCCCCCGCCTTCCGCGCCCGGGAACACCGCCCCGATAGCGCGCTCGGGCACGCAGGATCACGAACTGCTCGAAGCGAGCCGACTGCTGGCGGCCCGAGGCAAGATGCCGGATTGCATCACCGAGCTGCTCCGCAATCGCATCCGCAGCCTGCTTCACAAAGGCGCCAACCCCCTGACGACGACGCCGGAGGGAAACAGCGCCCAGCTCTACCTGATGGCCGACGGCGATTTCTACCGCCAACTGCTGGACGACAAACTGGTCGGTGCGCTGCCGAAGGAGAGCCCCGCCGACGACAGCCTCGCCTCCCTCATCAACTACATCCGCAAAAAGCTCAGGCAGTGGGACAGCGACCTGCCCGAGCCCGCCCGGCAAGAGCTGCTTGCCGCAGCCGTCAAACCGCTGGCACCCCGAGCTTGGGAGCTGCTCGACGAGCTGATGAGCCGCCCTCTCTCGGGCCCCGTGCAGAAAAACGCCATGGCCAACACCCTGCGCTTCCTGCAGCTGGCCGACGGCGCTGACTTCGACAAGCGCATGGCCGAGCTCCCCTACTGGGAGCACGCCGAACACTTCATCGAGAGCACGCCGGGCGCCCTGCTCGAAATCCTGCGCGACCTGCGCTGCACCATCCCTTCAGATAAACTGCGGCAAGCCGCGGCCCGGCTCCGCACCATGCTGCCGGCCTCCGTCGACGATCAAATCGACTGCAACGCCGCCGCCCCTCTCGCCCTAATTCTCGACATGCTGATGAATCAGGAAGGCGACAAAGCCTGGCCGGACATCGAGCCCTACCTCAGCTCCCACGACCCCCAAATGGTGTGCGCCGCGCGCGTCATGCAACTCCGCCATCTCGGGCTTCCCGAGCCGGAAGCCGACCGGCTCGCCCCCTACCGCGAGCGGCTCAGCGGCGTCCACGCCGAACAACTCGAAGAGCTCATCACCTGCTGCCGCATCCACCGCGCCGTCACCCGCGATGAACCCGCCCTGATGCAGGCCGGAGACTTGGAAAAAGCGCCGGGCATCCTCCACAATCTCGGGGCCCACGCGCACGCCCGAATCATCGAAAAAGCTCTCACCCTCGGGTCCCTCACCGATGAGCGCTGGCAGAACCTGCGCCAGCAATACATCTATGAACGCAGCGACAGCCCGAAGCTCCGCGCGGCACAGTTCATCCTCGACCACCCCGAGCTCTTTGCAACCGACCATGATTGACCGCTCGAAGCTCTCGCGGCTGCTGGGCGCTTCCCGATACCTCCACGCCGTCTTCGCCCTGATTTTCCTGCTCAGCAGCGCCCTGCTCCTCTGGCAGCCCAAACTCGCGTGGCTGCCCGAGTGGGCGGCGGACGCCGCCCTGCCCGGCATGATCGTCACCTGCTGCTTCCTCGGCTCCGTCATCCTCGCCGCAGCCGTCATGCTCTACTACTTGGTGACGCTGCGCTACACGCCCTCCCTCATCCACCTCCTGTACTGGCTGGCAAGCTGGGGCATCGCCGCCGGCCTCTGGGTCACCATAGCCTTGGTGGCCGACACGCCGCCGCTCCCCCTGCCGCGGGACACCAACCCCATCCAAAACAACGACATCCTCTACAACGCCGGCGATCGTCTGAGGGGGCCGAGTTCGCTCTGCCTGCACATCGGCGATGCCGATGTGCAAACGAGCACCGTGGCCCTCACGCCCAACCTCAGCCGCCTCGAACAAGAGCATACCGACCTGCTCGAGCAATACCTGAGCCGCGCGCCCCGTTGGTCGCACACCCCGCGCACGCAAGCCTTCCACACCGAACCCGGTCACATGATGGTCTGCCTGCCCACGCGCAATAACACCCTGCGCGTCGTGCATGCCAACTTCTGCTCGCTCGAAAACGGCAGCGAACTGCCGGAAGGCTATATCGTCGTCAAGCCGGGAGATCGCATGCCCTCCCCCGCAGCCAGCGGAGAATCCATGCCCGACATCGCCATCGACCTCGGCGGTCGGCACTACCTGCAACTCGCGGCACGCGGCATGCAGAACGCCGAAGAGTGCAAACAAGCTCTCAACGCCGCCCTGCAAGCCATCGACGCAAGCATGCAGGAGCTCGCCGAAAAACCCGACGAAGCCACCATCGAAGCCATGTGCAACGGCCAAAGGAGCATCGCGGGCAGCACGCCCGAGCTCCGCGTCTCGGAGCCCCTCACCCAAGTCGGCGTCTATCAGGCTGAAATCTACTGCAACACCCGTGAGCCCGGCCTCCTCACCCTCGTCATCTCCGACCTGAGCAACAACGAAATGCTCCGCATCTTCAACTGCGAAGCCCGTTTCTCCGACGAGAAAGACATTCTCTTCCGGCACGACATCCCCGGTGACGCCCTGCTGCCCGAGCCCCTCAGAAAGACCGGCAAACAGCAGCATGCCAACCTGCCGCTCTTCATCATCAAAAAAGGCGAAGCCCACAACTTCTTCGGCGTCTCCTTCGAAGTCTGGTTCAGACCGAGCGACAAAGATCACCCGAAGCAGCTGATTCTCCGCCGATGCTACAGGGTGCAGCCCTTCCCGACGGCACCTGCGGCCACCGGAATCTCCGAGCCTCCCTCCCGAAACCCCGGCAGTGACAACCCCGGCAGTGACAACCCCGGCGACCGCGAGGCGGCATCGCAGCATGAGCAACCCGGCGCCATCTTCTTCCCGAGCAGCGACGAGTGCAGCACCCAGATCAAAGAAGTCATACGCCAATGGCGGCAGGCTCGCCAGCACGCCCAAGACAAGCCGGAAGAAGCCCCCGCCGACACAGCGCAGCCCGCAGACAAGCCCGAAGCCGCACCCAAGCCCGAAGCCGTAGCTCAACCCGAAGCCGCACCCGAGCCTAAGTCCACAGCTCAACCCGAAGCCACAGCTCAGCCTGCGGCCGCAGCTCAACCCGAAGCCGCACCCGAGCCCAAGGCCACAGCTCAGCCCGCAGCCGCGCCTGAGCCTGCGGCGGCCACCCCCCGGCCCGAGGCCGAAGCTCAGCCTGCGGCCACCCCCGAGCGAGAAACCGCAGCTCAGCCCGCGGCCGCAGCGCAAGCCGAGGCCGCCCCCGTAAGCGCAAGTGAAGCTTGACAGCAGCGCCGAATCGGGGCATACTGGCGCTGCTATGTTGAACTTATACGATACACAGTCGGGAGCTCTGAAGCTCGTGCAGGCGGAAGACGGAAAGACACTCCGCTTCTACTGTTGCGGACCGACCGTGTATGCGGCGGCCCACATCGGCAACTTCCGCACCTTCGTCGTGCAGGATGTGTTTCGCCGCGTCGTCGAGCTGGGCGGGCTGCGCACCAAGCATGTGCGCAACATCACCGATGTGGACGACAAGACCATCCGCAACTCCCAAGCTCAGCATCAGGCGCTGGCCGACTACACCGCCGTCTGGACGGAGAAATTTCACGCCGACTGCAAGGCGCTCAACTGCCTGCCTCCGCATGTCGAACCCAGCGCCGTCGGCCACATCAAAGAGCAGATCGAGCTCGTCGAAAAACTCATGGAGAAGGGGCACGCCTACCGCAGCGAAGACGGCTCCGTCTACTTCCGCATCTCCTCGTACAGCGACTACGGCCGCTTGGCGCACCTCGATCGCCAAGAGCTCAACCTCGGCAAAACGGCCAACACCCGCGCCGACGCCGACGAGTATGAAAAAGACAGCGTGGCAGACTTCGTCCTCTGGAAGGCGCGCCGCCCCGAGGACGGCCCGAACTACTGGCCCTCGCCCTGGGGAGAAGGCCGCCCCGGCTGGCACTTGGAATGCTCGGCGATGAGCCACAAATACCTCGGCGACACCTTTGACCTGCATTCCGGCGGCGTCGACCTCATCTTCCCCCACCACGAAAACGAGATTGCACAGAGCCGCTGCGCCTGCGGCGGCGAGAGTGCCCGCCACTGGTTCCACGTGACGCACCTGCTCGTCGACGGCGCCAAGATGAGCAAGAGCCTCGGCAACATGTACACCCTCGACCAGCTCAGCGACATGGGCTACAGCCCTGCCGCCCTGCGCTACGTACTCGCCGGCGCCTACTACCGCCGCCCCCTCAACTTCACCCTCAACGGCCTCAAAGACGCCACCGCTGCGCTCAACAAACTCGCACGCTTCGACAAAGAACTCGCCGCCGCCTGCCCGGCCGCCAAAGAACCGACCTACCGAGACCTCCTCAAAAATCGCCCCGACCCCGGCATCTTCGCGCCGGCATGGGCCAGCCTCGAAGACGACCTCAACACCCCCGAAGCCCTCGGCCACGTCTTCAGCGCCATCAAGAGCGTCAAAGCCGCCGAACTCAAGCCGGCCGAAGCCGAGGCCCTGCGGCGCAGCTTCCGCCTCATCACCGAGGCGCTGGGCCTGCAACTGCCTGACCCCGATGCACAAATCGAAGTCCCCGACGACATCCGCGCCATCGCCGAAGAACGCTGGGCCGCCCGACAAGAGAAAAACTGGGCCAAAGCCGACGAGCTGCGAGCCAAACTCGCCGAGCTCGGCTGGGCCATGAAAGACGGCAAGAATGAATACCGCCTCACGAAAGCGTGAGGCGGCAGCAACGGCACCCCGAACCCCTCATCACCGGAATGGACACCACACCCAACGCTGATCTCACCCTGCTGGGCAAACACTCGGCCTTCTTCAGCTCGCCCGACGACGCCAAGCTCGAAGCCTTTCCGAACCGCTCACCGCAGCGCCCCTACACCATCGAGCTCGACACCACCGAGTTCTCGTCGCTCTGCCCCGTCACCGGCCAGCCCGACAGCTGCCACCTGACCATCACCTACAGCCCGGCCGCCAAAATCGTTGAGACCAAGAGCCTCAAGTATTATCTGGCCTCCTACCGCAACTATCCCGCCTTCAACGAGCAGATCGTCAACCGCATCCTCGACGACCTCGTCGCCGCCATAGACCCTGCATGGATGAAGGTGGAGGGCCGCTTCGGGGCACGCGGCGGCATCCGGCTGACAACGATCGCCGAGCACAAGCCCGAGAATCGCCCCAGCTGAGCCGCCCCGTCCCCACCTCACCCCACCCCGCCTCATTTCCTCAGCTTTTCACCTCTTTTTTCCCCGAAAAAACGCACCATCCCCACATGAAAGTCGCCGTACTCCTTTCGGGCGGCCTCGACTCCGTCACATCCCTCCACTGGGCCAAAACCCGGCACGAAGTCATCTGCGCCCTCTCCTTCCGCTACGGCAGCAACCACGCCGAGCAGGAACTCGCCTGCGCCCGCTGGCAAGCCGAGCAGCTCCAAGTCCCCTACATCGAAATCGACATCCAAGCCATTGCACAGCACCTCAGCAGTGCCCTCCTCAGCGGCGCGGACGACATTCCCACCGAAGAGTACGCCGACAAAAACATGAAGCAAACCGTCGTACCCTTCCGCAACGGCATCTTCCTCGCCATCGCCGCCGGCATCGCCGAGAGCAAAGGAGCCGAAGGCATCGTGATCGCCGCGCACTCGGGCGACCACGACCTCTACCCCGACTGCCGCGAAGAATTCATGATGGCCATGGGCCTCGCCATCCACCTCGGCACCTACGCCAAGCTCGAAATCGTCCGCCCCTTCATCGACAGCAGCAAAGAAGAAATCGTCCAGCTCGGAGCCATGCTCGACGTCGACTTCGCCCACACCTACTCCTGCTACAAAGGCGGCGAACACCACTGCGGCCTCTGCGGCACCTGCCGCGAACGCCGCAACGCCTTCATCGCCGCCGACATCCCCGACCCCACCATCTACGACGCCTGAGGCACCCCTGCGCCCGCCGTGCCGCAGCCCCCGCTGCGCCAGGCCCGCCGCGCCACCGTGCCCAACGTGCCGCTCGCGACACCCCGCAAAGCCGCCCCACGCGAAGGCCGACACCCCGCAAAGCCGCCCCACGCGAAAGCCGCCCCCGCCAGAGCCGACACCCCGCCAAAGCTCCTCCCTTTTCCGAAAGCCACCCCCTGCCAAAGCCCCACCGCACCCGCCTCCATGCCCAGCGTCCTGATCAAAACCTACGGCTGCCAAATGAATGAGCGCGACTCCGAACAAGTCGCCAGCATGTTTCTGAGCCACGGCTACGAACTCACGCAAAACGAAGCCGAAGCCGACGTCATCCTCATCAACACCTGCTCCGTGCGCGAAAAGGCCGAACTCAAAGCCCTCGGCAAAATGGGACTGCTCTGCGCCCGCCCCGACGCCAAACCCTGGGTCGTCTACGGCTTCATGGGCTGCATGAGCCAGAGCCGGGGGAAAAGCCTCTTTGCCGACCAGCCGCGGCTCGACCTCGTCACCGGCACACAGCAATACCACCGCGTTTACGAACTGAGCAACCGCCTGCTGCGCAGCCGTCTGGGGCAAACACAGGGCGAACAGCTGCGCCGCGGCGCCCACATTTGCGCCATCGAGCAGCAGGAAGGCTTCCAAAACGCCATCCGAGACCACCTACCCAACCGCCGCAGCTGCACGGCGTTCGTCTCCATCATGCAGGGTTGCGACATGAAATGCTCGTACTGCATCGTCCCCAGCACGCGCGGAGCCGAATGCAGCCGCCCGGCCGACGACATCTTGCGCGAAGCGCGCGAACTGGCAGCAGCCGGCGTCAAAGAAATCACCCTCCTCGGCCAAATCGTCAACCGCTACGGCAAAGACCAGCCCCTCATCGACGGCAAGGGAGCCTTCGTGCGCCTGCTTGAAAAACTCAGCGACATCGACGGCCTCGAACGCCTGCGCTTCACCTCGCCGCACCCCATCGGCTTCCGCGACGACCTCGTCAAAGCCTTCACCTACCTGCCCAAACTCTGCAGCCACATCCACTTCCCGATGCAGAGCGGCAGCGACCGCATCCTGCAACTCATGCGCCGCCCCTACAAAAACGAAAAATACCTGCGGCTCTGCGAAGCGATGCGCGAAGCACGCCCCGATCTGGCCATCACCACCGACATCATCGTCGGCTTCCCCGGCGAGACGGATGAAGACTACCTGCAGACCAAAGCCGCCGTCGAGCGCATCGAATTCGACAACGCCTTCATCTTCCAATACTCACCGCGGCGCGACACCCCCGCCGCCGCCATGACCAACCAGATCTGCCTGCGCGTCAAAGAAGAACGCAACCACGACCTGCTCGAAACCGTCAACCGCATCGCCACGGCGCGCAACATGGCCCTCGTCGGCAGCGACCAGCTCATCCTCGTCGAAGGCCCCAGCAAAACCAACCCCGACCGCCTCCAAGGCCGCAGCTCGCAGAACAAACCCGTCATCATCGAACACGGCCACGCCGCCATCGGCAGCATCGTCCCCGTCCGCATCCGCGAATGCACCGGCTTCACCCTCTACGGCGACGTCCTCTGAACCCCGGAACCCGCATCCCCGCCCCGCATCCCCC
>DXFQ01000005.1 GCA_019114365.1 Candidatus Parakkermansia intestinigallinarum
GGACAACGCCGACCTGCGCCTCACCCCCCTCGCCGCCCGCCTCGGCCTCGTCGACGACGAAAGCGCCGCCGCCGCCTCCGCCCGCCGGCGCGCCATCGACGCCGGCCTCGCCCTCGCCGCCGAGCGGCGCATCGACGGCATGAGCCTCGAACACTGGCTGCGCCGCCCCGGCAACGACTGGCGGCAACTCCCCCCCGAGCTGCGGCGCGACATCCCCGAAGACATTTGGGAGCCCGTCAGCATCGAAATCACGCATGCCGGCTACATCGAACGCATGCGCGTTCAAGCCGAGCGCCTCAAGCGGCAGGAAGACCGCCGCATCCCCGAAGAACTCGACTACGCCGCCATCCCGGCCATGAAAACCGAAGCCCGCCAGCGCCTCAGCAAAGTGCGCCCCGCCACCATCGGGCAAGCCGCACGCATCCCCGGCATCACCCCGGCGGACCTCGCCCTGCTGCTCGTGCACATCAAAGCCCGCGCCGGAGAAAGCAAAGCCCCCCGCGGCAAACGCGCCGCCGCCGACCCGCCCGCCGGCACGGCTTCGCCTGCCGCCGCCGCAGAAACCGACTCAACCCCACCCCACCCGGCATGAACCTCCTCAAAAACCTCGCCGCCCTCGCCATCCGCAAACAAGTCACCGGAGCCCTGCGCGCCCACTGCCCCGAGCCCCTGCGCGACGCCCTTGAAACCCTGCTGGCCGACGACCAAGCCGTCACCGCCATCCGGAACCACATCGCCTCCAAGCTCAAAGACCCCGCCGCCATCACCGCCGACTCCCTGCTCCGGCTCGAGCTCCCCGACACCGCCCGCCGCCTGCTCAGCGACAACGGCGAACTGCTCCGCTACCTCGTCGACACCGCCCGCAGCCGCCTCGGCGCCTGAGACCCCCCCTGGCTCGCCCCGCCCCTCACTCCTCTCCCAGCCGCGCCCCGCGGCGAAGAGTCCGAATCATGAAAAACGCCCCACACGGGTGATTTTCATTGACAAAGAGAGCAAAAGCGAGTATCCTGCGCGTCCCCGCTGATGCTGCATTACCGACAACGGAAGGCTGGGGGCGAAAGCGCAGTACCTTCCACAACCCGCGCCTCCTGCCTCAAGGTCGCGCACAACACACACACATACAATGATCGACGAACTCATCACCAAGATGGTGGAAGCCGGCGTGCACTTCGGTCACCAGACCCGCAAGTGGCACCCCAACATGAAGAAGTACATCCTCACCCAGAAGAACGGCATCCACATCATCAACCTCGAAGAGACCGAAAAATGCTTGGACGCCGCCTGCGCCTTCCTCAGCGAGCTGGCCGCCAAGAACAAGAAGATCCTCTTCGTCGGCTGCAAGCGCCAAGCGCAGGAAGCCGTCCGTGAAGCTGCCGAAGCCACGGGCCAGTACTACGTCAACTTCCGTTGGCTGGGCGGCATGCTCACCAACATGGCCACCATCAAGAAGAGCATCGCCCGCCTCGACTACCTCGAGAACCTCGACAAGCAGCCCGAGTACAAATCCATGTCGAAGAAAGAGCTTGCCGCCCTCGCCCGCGAGCGCGAGAAGCTCCTGCGCAACCTTCAGGGCATCCGCAACATGGGCGGCGCTCCCGACGTCATGATCGCCATCGGCGCTGACCATGAGGACATCGCCATCCGCGAAGCGCACATCCTCGGCATCCCCGTCATCGTCCTCACCGACTCGAACGCCGACCCCGACAGCGTCGACTTCCCGATCCCCGGCAACGACGACGCCGTGCGCTCCATCCGCCTCATCCTCTCCGTGCTCGTCGACGCCATCAACAAAGCCCGCGTCGCCGCCTGAACTCGGAGCACAACCTCCCAAGACCACAACACCACAGACAATGGCTGAAATCACCGCTGCAATGGTCAAAGAGCTGCGCGTCCGCACCGACGCCGGCATGATGGACTGCAAGAAAGCCCTCGTCGAATGCGACGGCAACATGGACGAAGCCGTCAAATACCTCCGCGAAAAAGGCATCGCCAAAGCCGCCAAGAAGGCTGACCGCGAAGCCAAGGAAGGCGTCGTCGCCACCGTCGTCGAGGGCAATGACGGCATCATCTACGAAATCAACTGCGAGACCGACTTCTGCTCCAAGGGCGACAAATTCAAGACCCTCGTTGCCGAAATCGGCGCCGCCCTCAAAGCCTCGGCCGCGCAGAGCCTCGAAGAGGCCCTCAACGTCGCCATCGGCGGCACCACGGTTGAGAAATACATCGCCGAGCAGTGCGCCGTCATCGGCGAGAACATGAAGTTCCGCAAATACGGCCGCTTCACCCGCCAGGGCGAAGGCTGCGTCATCTCCTACATCCACATGGGCGGCAAAGTCGGCGTCCTTCTCGAAGTCACCTGCGCGAAGCCCGAGACCGCTGCCTCCGAGGCCTTCCAGACCATGTGCAAAGACATCACCCTGCACATCGCCGCCTGCGCCCCGAAGAGCGTTGACTCCTCCTCGCTCGACCCCGCCTTCGTCGCCGAAGAGCAAGAGATCGCCAAGGCCCAGCTCATCGCCGAAGGCAAGCCCGAGGCCCTGCTCGCCAAGATCCTGCCCGGCAAGCTCAAAGCCCTCTACAAGCAGAGCTGCCTCATGGATCAGGAGTTCGTCAAAGACGGCTCCATGAGCGTGCGCCAGCTCGTCGAAAAGACCGGCAAGGAACTCGGCGACAAGCTCACCGTCGTCGCCTTCGAGCGCTTCCAGCTCGGCGCCTGACGCCCCTGAGCCCGGAAACGGGCCCGGCACAACAGCAACGACAAATTCGGCGCCCCGCCGCAACCCGGCGGGGCGCCTTGCCGTACCCGCGCAGCGCCTTGTTGCACCCGCGCACCGCCCGCCGCGCAGCGCTTCGGCAAAGCATGGAGCAAAGTCGGCGAGAAGCATTTTTACAACTCGCAAGCCCTGAAGAATACCGTCATCAGCAGGGCCGAGCAAAAAGCCCGCAAGAAAAGCCTTCCGCAAGCGGCTCGGCCTCACCGAGCCGCTTTTTTCATGGGCAGCTCAGAGCCCGGGCGCAGCGTCCGCACCTCCCCGTGAGCCGCAGACAGCGACAAACAAAGCGCCGGAGACAAAGCGAAAGGCCGAAACGCAGGCGAGAAGCGGCAGACCCTCCCCCGCCCCTTGCCAACCGTTAGTAAATCCCCGGCGTCAACAGGGGAATAAATCTATCAGAAAAAGAGAAACTCGCGGAACAATAAATTTTTCTTGACATCCACCAAACAAACAAGTAGCTTAAATAGCGTGCAGAAATTCTTTCTGTACAACGATTAAAGAAACCATCTACACCAACATATCAACGAAACATGAAACTTCGCTTACCGGCTCCTCTCTATCGAGACCTGATAAACGGAATTCGCGCCTTCGCCCTCGCCTGTTGCATCCCGGCCGTCTCAGCTCAGGAAGAGCTCGAGACTGTCACGGTTGAAGAGGGGACGAATATGACCATCACCGGCAACAGTGATGTGGAAGGCAAACACTTCATTGTCAACGGCACCTTGAATACGGAGCTGACAGGATACTCGCTCGATCGCTGCGACGTTACCGTCAATCAAACGGGACAGTGGATAAACACCAAGAGCTTTCTGTCCTATGACCTCATCAACATTGACATCATTGGCGGCAGTGCTTCTTCCGCTGCCGAGATGGGTGCCAAGCTGTACGCCACCGCCCCTCCCTCAGGTGACGATCCCGTCTCCCAAATGAACATCAACATCTCCGATCAGGGCTCCTTCACCAACAAGGCCGATCTGACGGCTCATTATGCCGCTGTGTTGACCATCAATCTCAACAACGCTTCTTTTGTCAATGAATATCAGATGCTGGCACAGGAATACGGAAAAATAACCGTCAACGTTAATGAAGGCGGCCATTTTAAAAATAACTACGTAAGCTGGGGAGGAAATGGCGTGCTTGAAATAAATGTTAGCGGGGGGGGGGTGGTCGATAATGATGGAGATATAGCTTCTGTATTTCCGAGAGATGTCGGCTTGCCGAGTCTTGAAATCAACATATCAGACGGCGGCAGGCTGAACAACTACCAAGACATCTATTCGTTCATCAGCACGGACGATGCCACCGACGGGCGCATTACCGTCAGCACCGGAGGTAAATTGATCAATTTAGGCGGAATAGCGGCCCTTCAGCAGAGCGGAATGGGCAGCTCGTTTGAGGTTGTTGTAGACGGCGGTAGCTTCATCAACAGCAATAAAAACGGCGGTGGGCTCGTGTACGCGAACAACTATTCAACACTCGCCGTGAATGTCAAGAGCGGTGAGTTTGTCAACCGAGGCGGCAACCTGTATCACGGCTCGACTCAATCGAAGATGGAGGTCAACGTCGAAGGCGGCACCTTCAGCAACGAAGCGACGGAGGGCAATGCCGACGTCGTTGTGGGTGAGAAGGGAACCATGACGGGCTATGGCGAGTTCGGCAGCAACGACGTCTTCGGTTACCTTGTCGTGGGCAGCGGTGAGACCGGGCTCAACAACGCCTCCCTCAAGCACCAGTATTACAGCGGGAACTTCACGCTGAGGAGCGGCTCGCAGCTCTATTTTTACATCGAAGACCGCGATAACTACTCGCAGATTTTCGTCGAGGGAACAGTTACCGGCGAGGAGCCCCTCGTTGAGGATCAGCCGGGCACCATCCGCGCGGCGGTGGACGTGACCAGCGAGATGATGGCCAAGTCCGTTGCGGACGGCGATGCCTTCATGAACCCGAGCTACATTGTGCAGGTGGATGCTGAGGGCAATGAGACCAACGTCAGCGCCGAGCTCGGCATTGAGTACTACGGCGTCGGCCCCTACGTGGACAAGTATTATTACGTCGACCCGCTGACGGGCTCCCTGCTGCCCTACACCGGAGCGCTCGAAGAAGCCGCGGTGAGTGGCAGCGCCAACCTCATCGACACGCTCTGGAGCAGCACGGGAACCCTGCGCGACTTCGCCCTCACGGCGCGCAACCAGCTCTTCCTGCCCTGCTACAACGCCGAGCGCGCGCAGGACGCCAAGGCCGCTTCCGGAACCGGGCTGTGCGTGTGGCAGCCCGTGCACTGCCGCCGCCTCAACGTCTGGGCGGCCGGCCTCGGCAGCTTCATCAACATGGGCGGCGCCTCCTCCTTCCGCTACAGTGGCGGCGGCTATGCCGTCGGTGCCGATGCCCCGATCGGCGATTACTGGCGTGCCGGCGCGGCCTTCGGCCAGAGCTTCGGCGACTTCACCGCGAAGCGCACGGGCAACAAGGTCGACCAGATGGGTCTCATGTTCGCCCTCTACGCCGGCTTTGAAAAGCCGATCAACGAGAAGCGCAGCCACCGAGCCTCGGCCTACTTCGGCTACGGCGTGGTGGACAACGACGCCCGCACCAACCTGCTCGGAGCTGAGTCCGGCTCGGCCGGCTGGGATGACGACGCCTACACCTTCGGGCTCGAATACGCCATGGACTTCCGCGTGAAGGACAACTGGACGCTCTCGCCCTTCGTCGGTATCGAGTACGTCTACGGCTCGCAGAGCATCTTTGCGGAGAGCTTCAGCGGCGGCATGGTGAGGCGCTACGACGGCGCGACAATGCAGTACTGGCGCATCCCGGTGGGCGCCACCCTGCGCCACCACTGCGCGGTGGGTGAGCAGCAGTATCTGGTCTCGGAGCTGACGCTGGGCTACGTCGGCGACGTGAGCCGCCGCAACCCGCACGCTCAGCTGAACATCGAAGGGCGCGACTTCCGCATCGAGGGCTCGAACCCCGCTCGCAATGCGCTGATGCTCAAGGCGGGCACGAACTGGCTCATCAATGAGCACTGGACGGTGGGCGCGCAGTACAATCTGGAGGCTCGCAGCCGCCAGACCTCACAGTCCGTCAACGGCTACGTGCGCTACACCTTCTGAGGAAAGCCGCTTGCATGCCGAGCTTCGTGCCCGGCTCCGACGCCCCGCCGCTCGCTCGGCGGGGCGTCTTCGCTTTTCGCATTGACGTGTGCGGGGGGCAGGGGATATGATGGGGGTATGAGTGCGATGAGAGGGATGCTGCCGCTGTTGTGGGCGCTGTCGGCTGCGGCCGGGGCGGGGGAGGCTGCGCCGGGAGCCGGGGCGGCAGGGGTGCCGAGCGAGCCGTCCGCGGGGACGGCGCAGAGGGTGTCTGCCGATGAGTTGGAGCTGCTGCGCGATATGGCATCGAAGGGCAGCGGTGAGGCGATGTGCCGCTTGGGTATGTGTTACTTGCAGGGGCAGGGGGTGGCTCGCGATGTGCAGGAGGCGCTGCGCTGGTTTCGGCGCTCTGCCGAGGCGGAGGATGCTCTCGGTCGCTACAATTTGGCTCTGTGTTATGCTCAGGGTATCGGGGTGCGGCGGAGTTGGAAGGAGGCGGTGCGCTATTTTCGTCCGGCGGCCGAGCAGCAGTTGCCCGAGGCTCAGTACAATCTGGCTCGCTGCTACGAGAACGGTCTCGGCGTGAAGCGCAGTGCGAAGCTCGCGCGGAAGTGGTATGCGCGCGCGGCGGCTCAGGGGCACGAGGCGGCGGCTCGCCGTTTGCGGCGTGCGGAGGGCGCGTTTTGAGCGTGATCGGCGCGGTGCGGTGGTGTATAAGGAGGAGTGGTCGCCTGCGGGCTTGCTCCGTTTGCGCCGGATGTATTCTAGCTGAGATGAAGACGAGGATTTTGTTTTGTTGGGCCGCGGTTGCTTGTTGCGCCTCGGTGTGTGCCGATGAGTCAGCTGCCGATCGCCGCGCCGAGGGGCAGCGTTTGATTCGCGCCGGGCAGGCGGAGGAGGCTGTTGCGTGTTTTGCGCCGGCCGCGCAGCAGGGTGATGCTGTCGCGCAGCGCTGCTACGGTATTTGTCTGCTCAAGGGTATCGGGCTGCCGCAGGATGTTGCTGCGGGGATAGGCTGGTTGGAGAAGGCGGCGGCGCAGGGGAATGCGGAGGCGCGTGCGGCGCCGGAGCGGCTCGCGCGTTTGCAGAGCGAGGCTCGGCAGGGCGAGGCGGATGAGGATGAGGACGGCGAGGCGGCGGATGGCGAGGATTGAGCCCGCCTGAGCTGTGCGGAGCAGGAGGCGGGGCGGCGCCGGGCTGAGGCGCGAGGCTCAGGCGAGGGCGAGGGCGCAGATCCACCCGCGCTGCGGGCCGTGGTCGATGCGGATGTCTCGGTAGCCGGCGGCGCGGAGGAGCTCGGTGAGTTGCTCGCCGTTGTAGACGCGCATGCCGGGTATTTTCTCCGGCCAGAGTTCATCGCCGGGGCGGCTGCCGTCTGCCTCATGGCAGATGAGCAGCGGGCTGCCCGGGCGCAGGACGCGCCGAATTTCACGCAGTCCGGCGACGGGGTCGGGCCAGAAGTAGAGGGTTTCAAAGGCGCTGGCTTGGTCGAAGGCGGCGTCGGCAAAGGGCAGGGAGCAGACGTCGGCCTGAAGGACGCGGCAGCGCCCCGCGGCGACGGCGGCGGCGTTGGTGCGGCGCGAGAGCTCGACGCTGACGTCGGAGTAGTCGATGCCGACGGCGCTTCCCTGCGGGCAGCGCTCGAGCAGGGCGGCGAGGTTGGCTCCGCCGCCGCAGCCGACGTCGAGGGTGCAGGCGTCGGGCGCGGGGCGGAGGTGCGAGAAGCCCCAGGCGGCGAGCCCGGCGTGGCTGTTGTTCATGCGTAGGAGGATGGCTTCACCGTCGCTGCCGACGGGTTTGGCTGCGTTGAGCAGAAAGGGGTCGGTTTCCATAGGCCGTGTGGGGCAGCGAGTGGCGCCGCCGCAGGCAAGATTGTAGAATGGCTGCGGCGCGGGGTCAAGGCGCGAATGCGCCCGCAGGTGCAATTTGCCGCTCGGCGGCTGCTTCTCCGCGCTTGACAGGGAGCTGCGGCTTCGCTATAGTCGCGGCATGAAGCATGGAGCATGGGCGATGGTGGCTGCTTTGTTGCTGTTTCTGGTGGGTTGCAGTATACAGGCTGCGGCCGGGCGAGGCAGCTTGGCGGGCGATTTGGTTATTCTGGATATCGGGCATTACGTCGGTGCCGAGGGGGCTGTGATGCCGTCGGCCATCGACGGCAAGCGTTTTTCGGAGACGGCGTTTTGGTACCGCTATTGCTATGATGTGAAGCGGGAGGTCGAGCGAGCGGGCTACCGCTGCGTGGTGACGAACCGAGGTTTTGCGCCGACCTCTGAGCCGTTGGCGAGCGAGGCACGCCGGGCCGGGGTGGTGCACCTGCGGCGTCCCGATCGCGGCGGGCAGCGCCGCCCTTCGCATTATCATCCTGATCGCGTGGGCTCGGGTATAGTGAGCGCGGACTACGCGATTTATCGCCGCGCGGCCTGCGTGGTTTTCCTGCACCACAACAGCTCGTCGTCGGGCTGGGTGACGGGTGCTTCGCCCAGTCTCATCATCTGCAACCGCTACAACGGCCGCGGGCTCGGGCAGGCGCTTGCCTCGGTGATGGACAGAGAGATTCTCGACCACGGGATGCCCAACGGCGGCCGCAAGTGCCGCGTTCAGGCTCGCTACGTCGATGCCGATCGCTCGGCGGCTTGGATGAATGCACTGGATGATTCGGGTATCCCGGCTGCTGTGATCGAGGTGGCCTACCTCAACAACCGCGGGCACGCCGCCTTCCTTGTGAACGATGCGAATGCCCGCCGCTATGCGCGAGCAGTCGGCAAGGGTATCGTGAACTTTATGAGCGCGGGCGGCAATGCCCGCCCGCATGTCCGTGCCGATGAGAACAAGCCCGATGAGGGCTCTTTCGGCTATGCGGCTGAGTCGCGCCGGTTGAACGTGCCCGGCGCCAAGCGCCTCGTTCACTGAGAGGCGCCGGGGCGCGGGTGGCGTCGCGGGGCGGTCGCGGCGCTTTGCCGCATGCCGTTGCCGTTTGGCGACGGAGCGCGCGGCGTTGCCGCGTTGCCGCGTTGCCGCGTTGCCGCGCTGCCGCGGGTGCCGTGCGCGATTTTGCGGCGCGGGCGGCCTCAGAGCTGAGCGGCGTAGCTGATGACCTCATCGCCCGACTTGCCGTCGAGCAGCTCGGCACTGCGGCGGATGGCGGTGACGGTGTCAGCGCCCTCGCTCTCGAGCTTGCAGCGCAGCTTCGTCCAAGCTTCATTGAAGGCAGTGCGCTTGTCGACGGGGAGAGCGGCTTCGACCTTGGCGAAGGTGTCGGGGTCGTTCTTGTCGATGGCGGAGGCACTTGCGGCGGCGGCTTCGGTCTTGTCGGCAGAGTCGCCGCAGCCGGTGAGGTTGAGGGTGCAGGCAAGGGCGGCGGCGATGGTGATGAGCGTGTGTTTCATGTGTTTGCTGTTTGTAATCAGGTGTCCGGCGCCGCCCGGCGAGCCGCTGTGCGCTGCTCCCCGGGCTTCGGGACGGCTTCAGTATAGGGGGCGCCGCGGGGGTGGTCAAGCTTTGTTCGGCATTGTGGCTGAATCGCCTGAGAGGGCGGCCGCAGCGGGCTTTTTCGCCGCGCGGGGGCGGCTTGGATGTTGCGTTTTCGCCGCTTAGCTGCGCTGAGGCGTCAAGCAGAATCCGCCGATGCCTGCATTTTCGCCTCGGGTCCGGGGTTTGGGGGATGGAGAAAGGCGCCGGGTCAGGCGCCGACGGCGGCGGTCGGCCAAGTGTCCGGGCGGTGGAAGTCGGGCTCGCCGTCGCTTGAGTCGGCCGTCGTCAGGAAGATCTGCTCGGGGGTGTTGAGGATGGCGGTGGCGACGAGGCGGCAGCGGCACGGGTCGATGCCGAGGCGCTTGAGTTCGCTGAGGGGGAGGTGCGCCTCGCAGCTCCAGCCTTCCGCGCTGCATTGCCCGGCGGCGCTGACGCCGGAGGGAGGCGGCTCTGCCGCCGCCTGCCGCGCGGCGTCGAAGGCGCAGGCCCACCAAGCGCCGTTGGGGCAGAGGTTGAACTCGAGGTAGCGGCCGCCCTCGGCGGCGGCGATGAAGAATTCGGCGGTGTCGTAGCGCCAGAGTTCCGGCTGAAAGCGACCGGGCTGTGCGTCCGGGTGAATCCGGGCGGGGGCTTGACGCGAGGCTTTGAAAATCAATTCATCGCGGCTGAGGGCAAAGCTGTAGGCGAGCGGCGGGGCGACGGGGGCGCCGTACCAGTCCTTTTCGATGAGCTGCGGGCTTGTCCGAGAGGGGTCTTGAATGATGCTTGTCATGCTCTGCAGCATATCAGCCCGGATGCCGATCTGCAAGCCCAATTCTCGCGCTGTGCGGATGCGGCGCGGATCCTGCGGGCCGCTGCTCCTGCGCCGAGGCTCGCGCTCAGATGAGCTGCACGGCGCGGTAACCGAGCAGGGGGGCGGCAAGGCGCGCGGACGGGGTAGTCAGGGCGTCGTTGTAGGCTGCGGCGCAGGCGTTGTAGCTGCGGGTGCACCGCGCCTGCCCGCTCATGGCGAGGCAGAGCTCGGCGCAGTGTTCGACGAGCTCATCGCGGGCGCTCAGCTGCGGGTTGTTGCGAAAGGCGTTGATGGTGTCGTTGAGCGTTTGCTCCAGCTGCCTCTCGCTTTGCCGGAGCTCAAGGCCCTGCGCGTCATCGCCGCTGCCTTCGAGGCGTCGATCCGAGGCATCGGCAAGCTGCTCGAGCTCTCTGCCCGCCGGGACGCCTTCCGGCAGCGCTTGCCGGAGAGCCTGCACGAAGTTTCGCAGCGCCGCGTTGCGCCGGCGCGTGCGCCGAACCCAGTCAGACCAGCTCTGCGACAGCTCGCCATGCAGATGTTCAAGGCGGTGCAGCACCGTGAGCAGCCAGCCGAGAACGGCGGTGAGCAGACCGAGTGAAATGAGCCACTGCATCGCGCTATTTTGCCTCAGCGCGCGCCGCGCCGCAAGCTAACTCGCTAACCGTTGCGGCCGCCCGCCCGCGCCCGAGACGCCCGCGTTGCCCGCCCGCGCCCTCCGTGCCCGCTCAGCCCGCACAGCCCGCGTTGCCCGCACGCCGCCTCACTTGCCGCGCAGCAGGTGGTGGAAGCGCCGCCAGTAGTAGCCGAAGCCGAGGCCGCTGCCGCCGGCCATAATGCTGCGCATGCGCTTGCGCTCCTTGGGCTTGAGGCAGCCCAGATCGCGTTCGCTCACGCCGGCTGAGCGCAAAATCTCCGCCGCTCGGCGGGCGCAGTCGCGCTGGGTGGCGTGGCGCGCCATCGAGCGAATGCGCTTGAGAGCATGAGACGCAAAACCGACAAGCAATTCGCGCATCATCGGGCTCATGCCGTGCGCCCGGTAGCTGGCCGCGAGGGCGGCGAGCGCCTCGACCATCCCCGTGACCTTCTCGGCGATGCGAAGCTTGCTGACGGACTTGTCGTTGTCTTCGTAAATGTAGCCCGTGGACGGGTGAAGGACGACGCGGCGGCAGTGAGCATCCGCAATCAAATTGAAACAACTGTCCTCGCCGTAGCTGACGCCCATCGGGAAGCGCGCCTCGGCGCGCTCGAGAACCTCGCGGCGGTAGAGGCGCCCGCAGGTGTTGGGCGTGAGGTTCAGCAACGTTGCAGCATCAACCTCCGCGCAGCGCTCGTCGGCGACGAGGGGCTTCCTCACCGGCTCGCAGCCCGGCAAGCTGCGCGTCAGCCGCGTCACGACAAGATCGGCGCCGTGCGCCTCAATGGCCTGCAACAGCTCCCTCAGGTAGCCGGGCTCAATGCGATCGTCGGCATCGACAAAGGTCACGAAATCGCCGCGCAGCTCAGCCAAGCCACTGTTGCGCGCCGCAGCCTGGCCGCCGTTCTCGCGGCTGATGACGCGCAGGCGCGGGTCGGCAGCAGCCAGTGCCGCGAGCTTCTCGCCCGAGCCGTCGGTCGAGCCGTCATCAATGCAGATGAGCTCCAGATTCAGATCCTTTTCGGCCAGCACACTGCCGACACTCGTTTCGAGGCGGTCGACGCAGTTCCAGACCGGCATAATGACGCTGAGCTGAGGGGAAGAGAGAGAGTCCATATGACTCCGTGCATTGTAGGCAATCGGAGCCGCCTGAGTCAAGCAAAATGATGAGAAAGGTGTTGCGGCAGAGAGCTCGAGAGCCGCGTGCCCGCGCCTTGCCCCGCCGCGAGGCGCAGGCGAAAACACGGGACAAAAAACCGCCGCCCTGCTGAGGCAGAGCGGCGGTCGATGAGAATTGCTTGAGCCCGTGCGATCAGGCGTTCTCGCCGGCGGCGGGAGCAGCGGGAGCCTCCTCGGCGGTGGAACCCGTGCCGGTCGTGGTAGCGGGCACCACGGGAGCCGAGAGCTGGGGCAGGTCGATGATCTCGATGAGAGCCATCGGCGCGCTGTCCGTCTTGCGCTGGCCGAGCTTCACGATGCGGGTGTAGCCGCCCTGACGATCCTTCACCGCTTCAGCCACAACGCTGAAGAGCTTGGCGACCACCTTGGGCTGGGGCAGCGTGGCGAGAGCCTGACGGCGAGCGTGCAGGCTGCCGTTCTTGCCGAGCGTGATGAGCTTCTCGACGTAGGGACGCAGGGCCTTGGCCTTGGCGAGGGTGGTGGTGATGCGACCGTTGCTGATCAGGCTGCAGGCCTGGTTGGCAAGCAGGGATTTGCGATGAGAGGCCGTGCGCTGAAGCTTGGCCTTTTTAACTCCGTGTCTCATTGTATCAGTATGGGATTATGTGGTTTAATGAAAAATAGGGGGGAGGTGAGCCCGGGGGATTTTACTCGAGCTCGTCGTCGTCGCCGTAGGCGTCGATATTGTGCGTGATGAGCGCCTGAAGGTCGGTGGCGCGAGCCTCGTCGTTGATGTCGCGCAGGCGCGTCGAGGGCGACGCAGCCGGAGCCGCCAGCAGCTTCGGATCGAACTGCATGCCCAGCGTCAGGCCGTACTGCACGAGCTTGTCCTTGATCTCGTTGAGCGACTTCTTGCCGAAGTTGCGGTACTTGAGCATCTCGCTCTCCGTCTTCATCGCCAGCTGACCGACCGTCGTGATGTTGGCGTTGTTGAGGCAGTTGGCGGCGCGCACCGACAGCTCGATCTCGTTGACGCTCATATTGAGCAGCTTGCGGAGCTGAGCCGTGTTCGCATCGGTATCCGAACGCGGGCCGTGCGGAATATCAACGCGCGTGCCGTCCACCTTCACGAAGACGTCGAGGTAGTGGCGCATGATGCTGGCGGCCTGAAGCATGGCGTCGTCGGGGCTCACGCGACCGTCCGTCCAGATATCGAGCACGAGCTTGTCGAACTCCGTCATCTGACCCACGCGGGCATTGTCGACCGCGTACTTCACACGCGTCACCGGCGAGAAAATAGAGTCGATCGGAATGACGCCGATCGGGCGATCCTTGTCATTGTTGTCATCGGCCGTGTGGAAGCCGCGACCCACGTTGACCTCGAAATCGCAGTCAAAGATGGTGCTCTGGTCGAGGTGGCAGATCACCTGATCCTTGTTCACCACGGAGTACATGTGATCCTCCTGAATATCGCCGGCCGTCACGACACCCTGCTTGGTGACGCGCAGCGAGAGCGTGCGGGGCTCCTTGCCGTAGTGCTTGAACTTGACCTTCTTGAGGTTGAGGATGATCTCCGTCACATCCTCGACGACGCCGGGCAGCGAGGTGAACTCGTGCTGGGCACCGGCGATGCGAACGCTCGTGATGGCAGCGCCCTCGAGCGAGCTGAGCAGAACGCGACGCAGGGAGTTGCCCAGCGTGTGGCCGAAACCCGTCTCGATCGGCTCGGCGATGAAAGTCACGTGGTTGGGATCCTCCGGATCCTCGATGCGGCGGAGGGTGTCGGGAATCTCGAAATAGGCCAGCTGAATGACCTTCTGCTCTTCGTTGGTGTTATCAGACATATGATGGTGATGGCGCGGTCGGGTTTCCCCTCATGCGAGCTCTGCTTCCGCGGAAATGAAGGACCTACGACCGATTTTGATAAACTCGCGCGGGGCGAGGATACGAGATTTTTCACGCCGATGCAAGCCTTTTGTGCCGCAATTGCATGATTTTGTTCCGGAATCGCCTGAAATCGGGGGATGTGCGGGCTGCATGATGCTCGCACACGCCGAGTGCGCTGCAGAGAGCCCGGCCTGCCTCATCGCCGAGGCTGCGTCACGAGACGCGAGGTCCGAAGGAGAGGCCCAGCAGGCGGTAGCGGCGGCGCTTGCTGCGCTTGACAAGTGAGAAGATCGGTATTCCCATGAAGCGGAACTGCGTGCTGGTTTCTTTGTCGCGGTAAAACAGGCATCGCAGATGATACCACAGAGGATTCATGATTCTCAGTACGGTATCATGCTCGGCGAAGAGTTGATCGAGCTTGTGGCGGCGGAGAAAGTCAACCGTTTTCCCTTTGCCGTCCCTGATGAGGTCTTTCGGCAGCCTCTGCATCATTATCGGAAGTTGGTGGAGCCAATGAGAAATGACCGGACGGAAGCGCTCCGTGAGACCGTGGCGTTCGTAAAAGTCGAGCACAACGCCCATGCTGGTCAAGCGGTCGATGATTTTGGGCGTTTTGTGCTTGAGGCTCTGCCCCATGATGGAGCTTTCGCGCAGAACGTAGTGATAGTAGCGTTTGGGCGTCAGGCGGATGTTTCTGCAGATGCTTGAATACATGCGCGTGAAACTGAAGTCTTCATACCAGATGCCGTGCGGGTAGCGAAGCTGAAAGCGCTCGATGAGTTCGCGGCGGTAGATTTTATTCCAAGCCGTATCATTGAGCTTGGCCACAAGTTGAGGGGTCGCTGCGAGGGTTTGTTCGTCGGGCAGGGTAAAATAGCGCTGCATTTTATTACCCCAGTCGAGATCGTTGGCCTCGACCTGAACGCCGAAGCAGATGAGATCCGTTTGCTCCGTCATGCGGGGAAGAAGCTCGGCGTAGGTCTCGGGGTCGATGTAGTCGTCCGAATCCACCGTGGTGATCAGTTCGGCTCGGCAAAGATCCAGCCCCGCATTTCTCGCGGCGGAGAGTCCTCCGTTGGCTTGGTGAATGACGCGGATGCGCGGGTCGCGCGCGGCGTATTCTTCGAGGATGTCGGCGGAGTGATCGGTCGAGCCGTCGTTGACGCAGATGATTTCGATGTCGCGCAGCGTCTGCTTGCAGATGCTGTCCAGGCAGCGGCGCAGCCATGGCTCGACGTTGTAGACGGGGACGATGACGCTGAGTTGAGGGGAGGATGGGCTTGTCATGGCGACGTCGGGCTCGGGGAGGGGTATTCTGTCTGCTGCGGAAGTGGCGGCCGGGGTATATTCGCGAGCTTAGAGCTCGCAGATGTCGGGCAGGTTGCGGTATTTGCCGCGCGCGTCCATGCCGTAGCCGACGAGGTAGCGCTCGCCGCAGTGCAGGGCGGCGAAGTCGGCGTGTTCGCAGTGTTCGCGGGGGATGTCTTTTTCGACGGCGACGGCGGTGAGGACTTCGTGGGCGCCGCGGCGGCGCAGGGTTTCGCAGACGTGGTGGAGCGTGTGCCCGCTGTCCAGAACGTCGTCGAGCACCAGCACGCGCTTGCCTCGGCAGTCCGGCGGCGGGGTGAGCCAGCGCACTTCTCCGCTGCTTTCAAGCTGGTTGCCGTAGCTGGAGACGCGCGCGGTTTCCAGCAGGTAGTTGGGCGGCAGCAGGCGCAGCAGGTCGGCGGCAAACCAGAGCGCGCCGTTGAGCAGGGCCAGAGCGATGATGGGGTGCTCGTCGCCCATGCGCGCGACGATGCGGTCGGCCGTCAGTTCGACGGCGGCTTTGATGCGTTCGGGGGTGTAGAGTTGGCGGAAGCTGAGGGGGGTGTTGCTCATGTGAGTTTGCGGCGGGTGACGAGGTAGACTTTGTCGCCGTGGCGCACTTTGGTCTCGACGCGGACGAGGGCGTGCGCGCCTTTCGGCACGGTGCCGACGGTGCGGGTGATGCCGTTTTCGTCGTCCGCTCGCACTTCCGGGACGATGAGGCGGACGATGCCGGTGGTGGGGCCGGTGATTTCAATTTTGTCTCCGGCGGAGAGGGCATCGGCTTCGAGGCGTATTTCGGCGACTTGCGGGGTGGCGTACCAGCGCATGACGCGGCCGAGGTGGCAGCGTTGTTCGAGGGCCAAGCTGTTGGAGCAGCCGCTCCAGGTGCTCCACTCTTCGCCGAGGTAGTAGCCGCCGTGCCAGAATTGGCGGTTGAAGACTTGTTGCAGCTCGGCTTCCCACGCGGCGACGCGCTCGGGGCTCCATTGCCCGGCCCTGCAGGCGTTGACGGCTTCTTTGTAGACGCGCGTGACGGTGGAGACGTAGGCTTCGCTGCGGCCGCGCCCTTCGAGTTTGAAGATGGAGATGCCGGCGTCGACGAGCTGGTCGATGACGCGGATGGTGCAGATGTCTTTGGGGGACATGATGTATTGGTTATCAATGTCCATCTCAAAGCCGGTCTCGGTGTCGGTGACGCGGTATTTGCGGCGGCAGAGCTGGTAGCATTGCCCGCGGTTGGCGCTGCGGTTGTAGGCGGCGAGGCTCATGCCGCATTTGCCCGAGATGCCGATGCAGAGGGCGCCGTGGGCGAAGATTTCGATGCGGACGCGCTGCCCGCTCGGGCCGCAGATGTTTTCGCGCTCGATGCCGTCGATGATGTGTTTGATCTGGCTGAGTTTGAGTTCTCGCGCCAGCACCATGACGTCGGCCATTGCGGCGTAGTGGCGCACGGCTTCGAGGTTGCAGACGTTGGCCTGTACGGAGATGTGCACTTCCAAACCGAGGCGGCGCGCGCAGCTGATGACGGCCGGATCGGCGGCGATGACGGCGTCGATGCCGGCTTCTTTCGCGCGCTCCAGCAGCTCTTGCATGCCCTCGAGTTCTTCATCGTAGACGATGATGTTGCAGGTGAGGTAGGCTTTGGCGCCGCAGGCGTGGCAGAGGCGTGCGACTTTCGGCAGGTCGCCGACCTGAAAGTTGACGGTGCTGCGAGCCCTCATGTTGTAGTTGCCGACGCCGAAGTAGACGCTGTCGGCACCGGCGCGCAGGGCGGCGGCGAGCGATTCGTACGATCCGGCCGGAGCCATGATTTCGAGGGGCTGCATGGACGTTATGGTAACTTTTTTGCGCGGCGGCGTCAAGCTTGCTCTGAGACTGCCGCCGGGCTCATGGCTGCGCTCTTGGCCCGCTGCGGAGAAAAAAATCCCCCGGCAGCATGGGCTGCCGGGGGAGGGGGGAAGTCGGAGCAGGAGGGTCTGTTGATCAGAAGCTCCAGCGGAAGGCCGAGGTGAACTCCCAGCCGTTGTAGACGTCTGTGCCCTCGGTGCGCGCGGTGATGTACTCGGCGCCGATCATGAGTTTGAGGGCATCCGGGTTTTTCGCGCTGAAGAAGAAGTTGGCGCCGATGTAGAAGGCGTTGGCGTGCTCGCAGCGCAGCGGAGCCGTGGTCTGCGTGCAGATGTAGCGATCGGCCGACAGCGGTACGACGGTGCCGCCCTTCCCGTGGTACTCAAGGCTGCTGAGCGCCGTGTAGCGGAAGACGAGTTCGACGTGCGGCGTGACGAGATACGAGGGTTGGATCTGCAGGCCGTAGCAGTTGCTGCCGCCTTCGGCGTCAACGACGTCGTAGAAGGCAACGGCGTTGGCCATGAAGGTGAAGCGATCGCGGTTGTAGAGGTAGCCCACCGAGATGCTGTCCTGCACGCCGGGGCCGTAGTAGTTGGCGCCCTGTTCGCTGTGGCCGTCGTAGCTGTTGTCGAAGTCGTGCATGTACTGGAAGACGAGCTCGTGAGAACTGTCTGCCGTCTCGATGAAGCGGTAGCGCGCACCGACGATGGCGAAGAACTTGTCCTCCCAGCCGAACTCGCCCTTCAGGCCGCGGCCGTCGCGATAGACGTCGCTGTGCGTCATGCTCTTGACGCCGCTGGCGCGGTCGTTGGCCAGCAGCTGGACGTAGAAGCTGAGGTCCTTGCGCGGGGCGTAGGTGACGTCGATGCCCCAGTTGGAGTCAAGGCCGTTGAACTGGCCGATGAGCGAGCGCTCCACGCATTTGATTTTCGAGCTCGCCTCGGTGTAGTCCATCGTGAAGAGGGGCTTGAGTTTGCCCACTTTCACGCTGAGGCCCTCGACGCCGGGGATCTCCTGCTGGATGTAGAGGTCGAAGAAGTCGGCGTAGCTGTAGTTTTTGCGGGTGCGGCCGCCGGCATAGGTCTCGCGCATGGGAAGGCCGCCGATGCGCGCCCAGGTGTGGAACAGCGTGCCGGTGTTGAGTTTGATGTTGAGCCCGACCCAGGAGCGGCGGAACTCTTGGTTGACGGGGCTTGCGCCGGGCTTGAGGTGGTGGCTGTTGCTGCCGTTGGGTTGCACGACGGCAATCTGGTATTGCTCCATCCAGCTGAGCTTGACTTCCTGCACTAAGGAGGATTTGTCCTCAGCCTTGTAGAGGCGCAGGGCGTCTTTGATGGCGTCGACGGTGCTGTCGGCGAATTCGTCGAAGCTGCCGGCGGGAGCAGTTGTGACGGAGATGTCGGTATCGGCCTGCTGGGGTTGGTAGAAGGCGACACTGTCTTTAGCGGCGCTGACTCCGGAGAGCAGGAGGGCCGTCGCTGCGATTCCCTGAGCGATGTGTTTCATGGTCTCGGATATTGTGTTAGCGAAGCTTGGCGAAGAGCGTGGCGTTGTCGAGGATGCTCATGTAGGGCTTGTAGTCGATGCCGGTCTCGAGGATGAAGAGGGTGAGCAGGCGCTTGACGGTTTGCAGCAGGTGCTCGGGCTGCCAGGGCTTCTCGACGTAGTTGTCGATGCCGCCTTCGTTGATGGCGTTGATGGTGTCGGCGTGGGTGGCTTGACCCGTCAGCAGAATCTTGCGCGTCTTGTTGAAGCGGCCGTCGGAGGTGATTTTGCGCAGCAGGTCGGTGCCCTGTTCGCCGGGCATGACTTGATCCGAGATGATGACGGCAACGTAGTCGCCGTTTTCGTCGATGTGCTCGACGAGATCTATGCATTCGGCCGCGCTCGATGCTTCTTCGAGGCGCACGAGATCGCCGAGGGGGCGGAGGTCCCTCATGACGGAATCCAGCACTTCCTGCTGGTCATCAATGCAAATAATGTTAATCGTTTCCATGGACTTGGGTGGTGGGGATTGAAATGGTGAATGTGGTGAGTGTATCGTTGCTTTGCACCTCGATGGTGCCGTTGTAGCTGTCGACCAGGCGCCGCACGATGGAGAGGCCCAGGCCGAGGCCGAAGTCCAGCCCGAGTTTCTTGGTCGTGAAACTCGGCTGGAAGATTTTTTCGCGAATCTCCTCGGGGATGGCGGGGCCATTATTGGAGATGGAGACGCAGACGTAGTCCTCGGGCAGCAGCTTGAGGCCGTCGGCGTGCAGGCGGCCGGTGGCGACGCGGATGGTCGGGTTCGGGGTTTGCCCCTGGCTCATGGCGTCGCAGGCGTTGTTGAGGATGTTGGTCCAGATTTGCACCAGCTCGGTGATGTCGGCCGTCAGCGGCGGGAGTTCCTGCAGATCCGTCTCGATGTTGACGTGTTTAAGCTTGTTGGTCAGCAGGTTCATGGCGTCGCGCACCGACTGAACGACGTCGACGCCGGGTTGGCGGGTCGAGTTGCCGCCGCCCAGCAGTTTGACGGCCCGCACGATGCCCGTCGCGTGGCGCGAGGCCATTTGCATGTCGCGCAGGTCGTGCCCCAGCTCCCAGAAGCGGTAGTTGTTGCGGACGTGCGCGACGAACTCGGGGCCGAGCTTGACGAGGGCTCGGGTGTCGGGGACGATGTGCGCGAGGACTTTGGCCGCGACCTGCGGCAGGTTCAGCTCGCGCTCGTATTTGCGCGAGCGGGCGCGGATGGTGGCCGGGTCGACGTAGTCGCCGTCTTCGTAGCCGTAGCGGAAGAGGCGCGAGTTGAGCTTGCTCTCTTCTTCGAGCCAGTTGCTGAGGTTTTCGGCGACAAAGTCCGTGCGCCGGGTGATGACGCCGACGGCGTTGTTGAGCTCGTGGGCGATGCCGGCGGAGAGTTGGCCGAGCGTGGCGGCCATTTCCTGCCGCTGGATGAGGCGCACGGCTTCCTGCTTTTCGGCGGCGCGGTCGAAGATGCGTCGGTTGCGCTCGGCGAGCTCGTGGATGAGCACCGGGATGAACTGGTGCTCGAAGGAGCCGTACTGCTCTTCGTCGACGGCTTGCTGCGTGTTGTCGATGTAGGCGAGGCGGCAGTCCTCTAGAGCGATGATGTCGTTGGAGATGTGGAAGACGCCCGAGAAGAAGCTCTGCACGCCGATGTAGCTGCCGACTCCGGCGCGGAAGACTTCGTGCTTGCGCACGCTGCCTTCGCCGGGCAGCTCGCAGCCCTCCATGCGATCGTCGTGGCGCATGGCGACGACGGAGCCTTCGAGAATCAGATAGAGCCTGTAGCACTCTTCACCCTGTTCGAGGATGGTCTCGCCGGCTTTGCACTCGATGCAGTTGCCGGGGTCGTTGAAGTAGACCCGGTTCAGGCGCTCGAGCGCTTCGCTGTTTGATTGGGGCAGGGGGTGCATGGCGGCGGAGAAGGCGGTGTAGCCGAGGGGCTGGCGTTGGGAAAGGGGGAAGGGGGGCTGTCTCTTATACACATCTGACGCTGCC
>DXFQ01000002.1 GCA_019114365.1 Candidatus Parakkermansia intestinigallinarum
ACAATCCTCACGGCCTACACCTACACGCCCTACGGCGCCGTGACAGCCAGCGGCAATGTCACCCAGCCCATCCAGTGGAGCAGCGAATACAACGACAGCGAGCTCGGCCTGGTCTACTACAACTACCGCCACTACAACCCGGCAGATGGACGCTGGACGGGACGAGATTTAGTAGAAATGCGATCGATGTCTAATTTGTTTAGCTACGTCCAGAATCGCTCTGTTATTTCTGTCGATTATATAGGCTTAGATACCGTTGTCATTATTGGATCCCCGTCTCTTAGCAGGGATTACCCGGATCCTCACGATGTAAATCCATGGAACTTCCTGAACGTTGGCTTGAGGAGAGCCCAGAGGAAAAAAATGTTGGAATGTCTCTTCTGGTAAGTGCTGTTGCCGAGTTCATGTTCTTATTTATTTGCCTGGCTACATGAGGAGACTGGTCTATCAAATCAATGTGAAGAAGGTCAAAAAACCCGCCACAGTCTTAGGTTTGGTATCCGGTTGGCTAAAGCGTCAGCAGGATGCTCGTCGTTGTGTTGATCTTTCCTTCTTTGACAGCGCGGATTCAATGCTCGAATATTTGCGTAAGATGGAGGGTAACTCGGTCGAGCGACTGGATTATATTGGGCATTCGAACGCGAGAGAGCTCATGGTAGAATATGGTTCTGCTATGGGGAGAAACGACGGATCCAACGGGAATGATGCTTTCTCTGAGGATTTTATTACGAATGAGGATCTGGTTGATGCTCTGGACGGTAAATATTCCGACAATGCTTCTTTCAACCATTTCGGCTGTCACGGAGCGGCTTGTGCATGGAGCATGTTTGATTCCTACTCGGTAACTTCTAGGGCTGCCAGCGACAAAAGTGACTATGTTCCGGCAGGGGCTGGCGGCGATCCCAATTTAGAGCCCAAAGGTATTGATGTGCTTTACAAAAAATGAATTCTAGCGTCTTTCTTCACTATCTTTTGCTTTTCCAACCATGACATCTCTATCCATATCCATTCTGTCGGTGTCCTGCATCATTGGTCAGGCCTCGCTCTTCGCCCATGAAGCGCCTCCTGCGACACCCTCGCCTCAATCTGCCGTTCCCGCGCAGTCTCGCGAGGGCAAGGCCGACATGGCATTGCCCTCAGAGCACCTCTACCCAGTCATGTGGCACGACGGCGCAGGAGGGGAGGGACCGCGGGCTTGGGTGTGGTGCGGCGATGCGCTGCGTTGCGTGAGTGTCTCTTTCGCTGATCCGCGCGATGAAGTGGCATACCGCGAGCTCAGTTTCAGGGTGAAGTGGCAGGCGCAAGATCCCGACTTTGCCGATCAGTACACGGCTCCTCCCGTCGTCTGCTTCTGCGGGCACTTTGAGACGGGGGCGGATGCGTGGAATCGTCCCTTGCTTCGAGTCAGTAATTGGTTTGTCATGCCGCCCTTTTTTCGCTTGAATGCCGAGGTGGAGGTGGCGATCGACTACGCCGAGTCCGAGAAGCGGATGCATCTGGATGCGTCTGATTTTGACAGGATGGGGCTTGATCAGGAGCTGCGCGGCGTTTCGTTGCAGAAATACGTCAAGAGCAGCGGGGCGGATGCTGCTTTCACCTACCCCGTGGTCGATGCGGATCCGTCGGCTCAAACCGTCACGCTGCTGACGCATCGCAGCACGGAGTCGACCTCTGGAGAAGGGTTGGAACCGGTCTGCCTGACTGAAAGGCTCGAATTTGCCGACAAAGCGCAGGGCGAGCGCTTTTTCTCTGAGTGGAATGTCAGGCGCGTGAAGTGCGCTCGTTCGACGAACGGCGGTGTGGCATTGATGCTCACGGGGATTCGGGATCCGAAAGCCGGCAGCATGCGCGGGCTCCGCTTTGAAGAAGGCGATGCGCTGGCGGCAGTGCCGGCGGCTCCTGCGCCTTCGCTCAACGAGCGACTCCTAGTCGCCGCTCGGGCAGGTGATGCCGCAGCCGCGCGGCGCCTGCTGGCAAACGGCGCGGACGTGAGCGCCTCTGACCGTTATCTGGGCGAGACGCCGTTGCACCGCGCTGCCGGCGGCGGGCATGCGGAAGTTGTGCGCCTGCTGCTGGCTGCCGGTGCCGATGCTGAGGCGAAGGACGCCCTCGGCGAGACGCCGTTGCACTGGGCTGCGGCACGAGCTCTGGTGTGCGTGGACGCCCCCAACAGCAGAGAGGCTCGTGCGGCGGCTGAGCAGGGGGCTAACCCGGGAGAGTCCGCCGACGTGGCGGGCTATGTGGAATCGGTGCGCCTACTGCTGGCAGCCGGCGCCGATGTGAACGCTTCGGATCGCAAGGGGCGAATGCCGCTTCACCGGGCGGCGGCGGTGGGCTACGCCGACGTCTTGCGCGAGCTCATCGCCCGGGGAGCCGAGGTGAATGCGCGGACGAGCCCGAGGTGCGCAACACTCTCTGCCGGGCCGGAGTCTGCGCTTGAGACTGCCTCGCGCTTCAGAAGAGCCGACTGTGAGCAGCTGCTGAAAGAAGCTGGGGCTCGCCCCAACGCGAAGAAAAGATAAGAAACGACGTATGGAGCATCCCTTCGGGGAAGCTCCCGACGGAGGTGCGCCTTACGCATCCGTATCGGGCTTTCTGATACGCACCCCGATCTGCTCGCATATAGACTCATGCCGCGGCATGCGAAGAAAGCGGGTTCATGTCGGCTCTGGTGAGTAAGACCAAGAGCGGCACCGGCCCGCGGACCATCTCGCTGGGCGGCTTGACCTCTTGCGCCAACTGACCCATCCATGCCCACCGCCGAGCTTTCGGCGGTGGGCATTTGCCTGTTGGAGGAGGCTGTCCGCGAAGGGAAGGCAGAGGCGATTCATTATCAGTATTTTTCAAATTGCTGTCTGGGGGCGCCGGTACCGCGCAGGATATCTCTCGGGCGCGCGAGTATTTCCGTCAATCCCTGGAGGCTCTCCCGGAGCTGAACGAGGAGGACAAACAGAAAGCCATGGAGCGTTGGGAGGCTCAGGTGCAGCGGATGATGCCGAAGTTGAAGTAATGGCGCGAAACTTGTTCTGAGGTGGGGCTCGGCCGCGGATTGAGTCCCGCCGGTGCCGCGAAAGTTGGCGAATGTGGCGTTGAGTCATGCACGACGAGCTTCTGTCGGGCGCTGGGGCTGAGGCACGCACCCGGTGCCCTTTGCCTCTGAGTGGCTGACGCCTGTGGAGTGTACCCGTCGCTTAGAGCGAGACGGGTGCAGGGACTGCGCGCGGATGCCGGCTCAAAGCAGAGACAAGACGTAGTCATAATGTTCCGATACAGCGGCTGATCCGTCTC